>DATIQL010000025.1:0-2849 GCA_035470905.1 Casimicrobiaceae bacterium | reverse complement strand
GCGGATCGCCTTCTCGATCACCTGGATCATCTTCTTCTCCCAGGGCTGCACGCCGATGGTCCGCGGATCGGCCAGCGTGACGTTCGCGACCTGCGACAGCGGCACCTGCGACCCGTAGTAATCGACATGGATGTGGTCGAGTAGGCCCGTATGCGCACGCCCGGTGCGAACCTTGGCGAGATCGGCTTTCAGGGTCTCGATCGATTTCGCCATCTTCTGTTCGGCGGTCTTCTTCACGTCGCTGATCATGATTGCGTCATCCCGTTCGTTCCCCTCACCGGCTCGACGCCCACGCGCCTCGCCCCCTCTCCCCGCGGGCGGGGACAGGGTTGGGATGAGGGGGAATTCAACAATGCACGAGCGTTCCCTCGTCCTCGCCGAGCACCGCACGCTTCAGCGCTCCGGGCACGAAGATCGAGAACACCTTGAGCAGCATGTTCTGGTCGCGGCAGAGGGCGAGCGCGGTCGCGTCCATCACCTTGAGATTCTTGACGATCGCCTCGTCGAAGGTCAGCGTGGCGTAGCGACGCGCCGCGGGATCCTTCAGCGGATCCGACGTGTATACGCCGTCGACCTTGGTCGCCTTCAGCACGATGTCGACGCCCATCTCGCGGCCCCGCAGCGCCGCCGCCGTATCGGTGGTGAAGAACGGGTTTCCGGTTCCCGCGGCGAAGATGACGACCCGGTTGAGCTCGAGGTGGCGCAGCGCCCGACCGCGGATGTAAGGCTCCGCCACCTGGTCGATGCGCAGCGCCGATTGCACGCGCGATTCGACACCGGCGCGACGGAACGCATCCTGCAGCGCCAGCGCGTTCATCAGGGTCGCGAGCATGCCCATGTAGTCGGCGGTGGCGCGGTCCATCCCCGCCGCGCCGGGTGCGACGCCGCGGAAGATGTTGCCGCCACCGATGACGATCGCCACCTGCACGTCGAGGCGTGCGACCTCCGCGACCTCGGCGACGATGCGGTCGATCGTCTCCCGCTCGATGCCGTAGCTGTCGCTGCCCATCAGCGCCTCGCCCGAGAGCTTGAGCAGAATGCGCCGGTACGCCGCCTTGCCGTTCGCGGCGGCGACGCCGGCCAGGGGTGCCACTGCCGCCGCGGCGGCGTTGTCGGGAGGACTCATCGCGTAGGCTCCGGCAAGGATTGGCCAGGAACGAGCGCCGACGCCTTCAGGATCAGGCCCGGCTCATTGCCGCGACCTCGGCGGCGAAATCGTCCTTGCGCTTCTCGATGCCTTCGCCGACGACGTAGAGCACGAAGCCATTGATCGTCGCGCCCTGTGCCTTGGCGATGTTGCCGACAGTCTCCTTGTCGCTCTTCACGAAGACCTGCGCGAGCAGCGTGACTTCGGCCAGGAACTTGGCGACGGCACCCTCGACCATCTTCTCGACGATGTTCGCGGGCTTGCCGGACTCGGCCGCGCGGGCCTCGGCGATCGAGCGCTCCTTGGCCACGACGTCCGCGGGCACCTGTTCCTTGCTGACGGCCATCGGCTTGCTCGCCGCGATGTGCATCGCGATATCCTTGCCGAGGGTGGCTTCGCCGCCGGTCACGTCGACCAGCACCCCGATCTTCGATCCGTGGACATAGGACGCGATGCGGCCTTGCGCCACGACGCGCGAGAAACGGCGCAGGGTGATGTTCTCGCCGATCTTCTGGACCAGCGCGACACGCCGGACCTCGACGGTTTCGCCGCTCGCGAGCTTCAGCGCGGACAGCGCAGCGACGTCGGCAGGATCATCGCGAGCGACGATCTGTGCGACCTCGTTCACGAACGCCTTGAAGTCGTCGTTCTTGGCGACGAAATCGGTCTCGCAGTTGACCTCGACGATCGCGGCGGTCCTGCCGTCCCCGGCGACCGAGATGCCGATCATGCCTTCGGCGGCGATGCGCCCGGCGGCCTTGCTGGCTTTCGCGCCGCTCTTGATCCGCAGCAGCTCCTCGGCCTTGGCGATGTCCCCTCCCGCCTCGGTCAGCGCCTTCTTGCATTCCATCATGCCCAGCCCCGTGCGCTGGCGCAGTTCCATCACCGTGCTTGCGGAGATTTCCGCCATCTCATGCTCCGTTCATCGAATCCGGCCCGGACGAGCGTGTCGTCCCGGCATGTTCTTTCGGGGCGCGCTCGTGGCGCGCCCCGACGTGCGGCAGGGGCGCCGTCGCGCGCCCCTGGATCGCCCTGTCGTGGTCAGGCCGACGCTTCGTCGGCAACCTCCACGAACTCGTCGCCGGACGAGGCGATTTCCTGGATCGAGCTGCTCTTGCCCTCGAGCACCGCATCGGCGACCCCGCGCGCGTACAGGCGGATCGCACGGCTCGAATCGTCGTTGCCGGGGATCACGTAGGACACGGGATCGGGATTGTGGTTGGTGTCGACGACGGCGACGATCGGGATGCCGAGCTTCTTCGCCTCGGTGACCGCGATCTTGTGGTAGCCGACGTCGATGACGAAGATTGCGTCGGGCAGCGCGTTCATGTCCTTGATGCCGCCGAGGCTCTTCTCGAGCTTGTCGAGCTCGCGCTTGTGCGACAGCGCCTCGCGCTTGGTCATCCGTTCGAACGTCCCGTCCTGCGCCATCGTCTCGAGGTCCTTCAGGCGCTTGATCGACTGCTTGACCGTCTTGAAGTTCGACAGCATGCCGCCGAGCCAGCGGTGGTCGACGTAGGGCATGCCGGCGCGCTGCGCCTCCTCGGCGACGATCTCGCGAGCCTGGCGCTTGGTTCCGACGAAGAGGATCGTGCCGCGGTTGCCGGCGAGTTGACGGACGAACTTCATCGCGTCGTTGTACATCGCCAGCGTCTTCTCGAGGTTGACGATGTGGATCTTGTTGCGCTGGCCGAAAATGTAT
>DATIQL010000024.1:0-10927 GCA_035470905.1 Casimicrobiaceae bacterium | reverse complement strand
CCCTTGGTCACCTCGCCGCGCTCGGCGCGCAGCAGGTTCGAGATCGCCTTCAGCGTCGTCGTCTTGCCGGCGCCGTTGGCGCCGAGCAGCGCGACGATCCCGCCCTCGGGAACCTCGAGCGACACGCCGCGCAGGACGAGGATCACGTGGTCGTAGATGACCTCGATGTTGTTGACCGACAGGGCGACCTGTCGCGCAGGATCGGGTTGTGCGCTCATCTCGCGTGCCTCCGCCGCCCGGAGCGGCGGCTCGCGCCGCCGCCCCGGACCCGCGAATCACATCTCCTTGCTGCAATCGCGCGGCGTGATCTTCTTCTCGGCCGCGTACTTGTCGGCGCCCTGCACGACCATCTGGTGCACCAGCGCGCGGTCCCCGGCCATGAACGGCGTCAGCGTCTTGAACTCCTTGCCGTCCCATTGCTGGAACTTGACCATGCCGGAGCCCTCGTGATCGGCACAGCTCGTCTTGACCGGCGGAAACAGCCCCGACGCGCCCAGCGCCTTCAGCCGCGCCTCGGTCAGGTCGATGTGCTCGAGGCCCCAGCGCACCTGCTCGGGCGTCATCACCTTGCCCTTGCCGAAATGGGCCTGGGCCTGGCGGATCGCCTCGACGATCATGATCCCGTAGGTGACCCCGCGGGTGTGATACATCGAGCCGATGCGCGACTTGTCCTCGAGGTTGCCCTTGCCCGCGCCGTAGACCTTCTTCTGGATGTCCTGCATGACCGGGAAGTTCGTGCCGCCCGCCGAGAAGGCGGCGGTGACGTAGCCCTTGGCAGCCGCGCCGGCCGGGATCACGTCCTCCTCGGAGCCCGCCCACCAGACACCGAGGATGCGGTCACGCGGGTAGCCCAGCTTCGCCGCAGTCTTGATCGCGACGGGATTCATGACGCCGAATCCCCACAGGATCGCGTAGTCCGGATTCTGCTGGCGCACCTGCAGCCACTGCGATTCCTGCGTGTTGCCCGGGGGCGTGATCGGGATCTTGACCAGCGTGAAGCCGTCGCGGGCCGCGAGCGCATCCAGCACCGGGATCGTCTCCTTGCCGTAGGCCGAATCGTGATAGAGGAACGCGATCTTCTTGCCCCTGAGCTTCGCCTCGCCGCCTGCCTTCTGGCCGAGATACGCGACCATCGCGGCGGCCTGGTCCCAGTACGTGGTGCCCAGCGGGAACACCCAGGGGAACACGCGGCCGTCGGCCGAGATCGCGAGACCGTAGCCGTTGGTCGTCATCGGGATCTTGTCCTGGGCGACGCGCTCGAACAGCCCGTAGGCAATGCCGGTGGACAGCGGCTCGACGGTGCTCGCGCCGCCATGGTTCGTCTTGAGCCGCTCGTAGCACTCGACGCCGCGCGCGGCGTTGTACTCGGTCTCGCACTCCTCCCAGACGATCTTCACTCCATTGATGCCGCCGTTCATGTTGACCAGCGTGAAATAGTCGATCGCACCGCCGAAGTAGCCGGATCCGCCCGCCGCGTAGGGACCCACGCGGTACGACAGCAGCGGAATGAACTGCTCGCCCTGCGCGGTCGCGACGCTCGCCACGGCCGCGAGGGCAATGCCCACCAATGCTCGCAACAACCACTTCATGACTTCCTCCTTTTTTCACCACAGGCCCGCCTGCAGGCGGGAACGAGACCTCGTCGAACGACTGCGCCCTCTGCTACGTGCTGTCGATGCCGCGCGGCGCCGGAAATGGCGTCGAGCGGGTTGCGGCAAGCCGCGCCGCCGTCAATGCGGAAACGGCCATAACCGGAGCTTCTCCTTGGTGATCTGCCAGATGCGCGCGAGCCCGTGCGGCTCGACGATCAGGAAGAAGATGATCAGCGCCCCGAACACCATCAGCTCGAGGTTCGACGAGACGCTGCTCGGCACGCCCAGGTGCAGCGTGTCGTCGAGGAACCCGACGAAGGTCGAAAGGGCGATCGGAATCACGACGATGAACGCGCTGCCGAGGAAGGCGCCCAGCACCGTCCCGATGCCGCCGACGATGATCATGAACAGGATGCGGAACGACAGGTCGAGGCTGTAGGCCTCGGGCTCCACCGTCCCGAGGTAGGCGTAGGCGAACAGCGCACCGGCGACGCCGCAGTAGAACGAGCTGACCGCGAACGCGAGCAGCTTGGTCCGCATCGGCCGGATGCCGATCACCTCGGCCGCGACGTCCATGTCGCGGATCGCCATCCACTGCCGCCCGACGTTGCCGCGCACCATGTTCTTGGCGGCCAGCGCCATCACCGCGACGATCGACAGCACCAGCAGGTACTTCTCCTGCGGCGTGACGAACCGGTAGCCGGCGATGACGATCGCCTGCGCGGTGATCACTCCCGACGGATTGTTGTCGGTGAACCAGCCCACCTTGGTCAGGCACCAGATGATGAAGAACTGGGCGGCCAGCGTCGCGACGGCGAGGTAGAAACCGCGGATGCGAAGGCTCGGCAGCCCGAAGAGGATGCCCACGGCGGCTGCGGACAGGCCGCCGCCGACGAAGGCGAGCAGCAGCGGAATGTGCGGGATGCGCAGCGCGAAGTTGTAGGACATGAACGCGCCGACGGCCATGAATGCCGCGGCACCCAGCGAAAGCTGGCCCGCATACCCGGTCAACAGGTTGAGGCCCAGGGCGGCGAGCGCGATGATCAGGCAGGGAATGAGGATCGCCGAGAACAGGTACGGGGTTGCCGCCAGCGGGATGACGACGAACGCGACCAGCAGGATCAGCGCCACGCCGATGCGGTCCTGGAGGATCGGAAAGATCGCCGAATCCGCGGCGTAGGTCTCCTTGTACTGTCCGGCTTCGCGGTAGAGCATTTCCCGGGCTTCCCTAGATCCTGCGGATGATCTTTTCGCCGAACAGCCCTTCGGGCCGCACCAGCAGGAACAGCAGCGCGAGGACGTAGGGGAACCAGCCCTCGATGCCGCCGCCGACATACGGCCCGATGTACACCTCGGCGAGCTTCTCGGTCGCACCGATGATCAAGCCCCCGACGATCGCCCCGGGGATCGATTCGAAGCCGCCGAGGATCAGTACCGGCAGCGCCTTCAGCGCAACGAAGGTCAGCGCGAACTGCACGCCGTTGCGCGCTCCCCACAGGAGCCCGGTGACCAGTGCGACAAAACCCGCGACCGCCCACACGATCGCCCAGATCTGCTGCAGCGGAATGCCGACGGCGAGCGCCGCCTGGTGGTCGTCGGCGACCGCGCGCAGCGCGCGACCGATGCGCGTGCGGTTGAAGAACAGCGCGAGCACGATCACCAGCGCGGCGGCGATGCCCGCGGCCATCAGGTCGAACTTGGAGATGTTGATCCCGGCCCGGTCGGAGATCCACTCGATCGGCTCGTCCTGGATTCCGAGGTCGAGGCCGCGCACGCTCGCCCCCCACATCAGCTGCGCCAGGCCTTCGATGAAGAACGACAGGCCGATCGTCGCCATGAACAGCGAGATCTGCGGCTGGTTGACCAGCGGACGCAGCACGAAGCGCTCGATCACCAGCCCCGCGACGATCATCACCAGCAGCGTCGCGACCAGCGCAACGCCGAACGACAGGTGATGCTCGGTCAGGCCGACGAAGGTGAGCGCAGCGAAGAACACCAGCGATCCCTGCGCGAAGTTGAACACGCCCGACGCCTTGTAGATCAGCACGAAACCCAGCGCGACCAGCGAATACATGACGCCGGACAGCAGGCCGCCGATCAGGACCTCGAAGAAGAAGCCCATCAGTGCGCGACTCCGAGATAGGCGTCGATCACCGTCTGGCTGCCACGCACTTCCGCAGGCTCGCCGTCGCCGATCTTCCTGCCGTAGTCGAGCACGACGACGCGGTCGGAGATGTCCATCACCACCCCCATGTCGTGCTCGATCAGCACGATCGTCGTCCCGTACTGCTCGTTGACGTCGAGGATGAACCGGCACATGTCCTGCTTCTCCTCGACGTTCATCCCGGCCATCGGCTCGTCGAGCAGCAGCAGCGAGGGTTCGGCCGCGAGCGCGCGCGCGAGCTCGACCCGCTTCTGCAGACCGTAGGGCAGGCGTCCGACCGGGGTCTTGCGGATGTGCTGGATCTCGAGGAAATCGATGATCTCCTCGACCTTGGCGCGGTGCGCGAGCTCCTCCCGCCGTGCGCGCCCGATCCAGACCGCCTGCTCGAGGAAGCTCGCCTTCATCTTCAGGTTGCGCCCGGTCATGATGTTGTCGAGCACGCTCATGCCCTTGAACAGCGCGATGTTCTGGAACGTCCGCGCGATGCCGGCGGCCGCGGCATCGTGCGAGTTCATGCCGTGCCGGTGCTGGCCGCGCCACAGGATCGTTCCATGCTGCGGCCGGTAGACGCCGTTGATCACGTTGAGCATCGAGCTCTTGCCGGCGCCGTTGGGGCCGATGATCGCCCTCACCTCGTGCTCGCGCACGTCGAAGCTGACGTCGGACAGCGCATTGACGCCGCCGAAGGACAGCGAAATGTGCTCCAGCGCCAGGATCACGTCTCCGATCGGGCGCACGGCTGTCGTCATGGCGTCGTCGGCTGCATCCGCCCGGCCTACGCCGCCTTCGCGGGGTGGGCCGGCAGCGTCGCCGCGTCCTCGATGCGCAGATCCGCCGCGACGAGGCCCGAGCGGCCATCCTCGAACTTCACCACGGTCTCGACGTGCTGGGCCTTGCGTCCGCCGTAGAGGGCGTCGATCAGCACTGCATACTTCTCTTCGACGAAGCCGCGCCGCACCTTGCGCGTGCGGGTCAGCTCGTCGTCGTCGGGATCGAGCTCCTTGTGCAGGATCAGGAAGCGCCGGACCTGCGATCCGGCGAGCCCCGGCTCGGCCGCGAGCTGCGCATTGACCTGCTCGACGCAGTCGCGAATCAACGCATAGACCTCGGGCTTGGCCGCGAGGTCGGTGTAGCCCGAGTACGGCAGGCCGCGCCGCTCGGCCCAGTTGCCCACCGATCCGACGTCGATGTTGATGAACGCACAGACCTGGTCGCGGCCATTGCCGAACGCGACCGCTTCCTTGATGTGGGGAAAGAACTTGAGCTTGTTCTCGATGTAGTTCGGCGCGAACAGCGCGCCGGAGGCGAGCTTGCCAACGTCCTTCGCACGGTCGATGATCCGCAGCTGCCCGCTGTCGTCGACGTACCCGGCGTCTCCGGTATGGAAGTAGCCGGCGGCGTCGATCGACTCGGCGGTCGCGTCGGGCCGCTTGTAGTACTCCTTCAGGAGCATCGGCCCGCGGACCAGGACCTCGCCGCTGTCGGCGATGCGAAGCTCGACCCCCGGTGCCGCGATCCCGACGCTGTCCAGCCTGACGCCGCTGTCCGGCTGCAGGCAGACGTAGGCGCAGGTCTCGGTCGAGCCATAGAGCTGTTTCAGGTTGATCCCGATCGAGCGGTAGAAACGGAACAGGTCGGGACCGATGGCCGCGCCCGCCGTATAGGCGACCCGGATGCGGCTCATCCCCAGGACGTTGCGCAGCGGGCCGTAGATCAGCAGGTTGCCCAGCGCGTAATGCAGGCGATCGCCGGCTGCGACCGGCTTGCCGTCGAGGATCTCGGCGCCGCAGCGCCGCGCGAGGTCGATGAAATGCCGGAACAGCCAGCGCTTGATGCTCCCGGCGTCCTCCATGCGGATCATCACCTGCGTCAAAAGGTTCTCGAAGATCCGCGGCGGAGCGAAATAGTAGGTCGGGCCGATCTCGCGCAGGTCGATCATCACGGTGTCGCCGGATTCGGGGCAGTTGATCGTGAACCCGACCTGGAGCCACTGGGCGTAGGAAAACAGGTGGTCCCCGACCCACGCCATCGGCAGGTAGGAGAGCACGTTGTCGGAAGGCCGCAGGCGGTCGAATTCGGCGCTGCCTCTGGCCGCGGCGATGAAGGCCGCATGGGTCTGGCGCACGCCCTTGGGCCGGCCCGTCGTGCCCGACGTGTAGAGCATCCCCGATACGTCGTCTCTGCTGCCCAGCGCGACCTCGTCGTCGAAGAAACCCGGGTGCGCGCGATCGAACTCGCGACCGAGCTCCTGCAGGCGATCGAAGCTGGTGACGCCCTCGTAGTTGCGCAGGCCGCGCGGATCGTCGTAATAGATGTGCGCGAGCGTCGGAACCTGCGGCTTCGCCTCGAGCAGCTTGTCGACCTGTTCCTGGTCCTCGACCAGCGCGTAGACGATCTCCGCGTCGTTCAGCACGAAGACGAACTCGGCCGCGGGCGCGTCCTGGTACATCGGCACCGGCACGCCGCCGAGCGCCTCGGCTGCGATCATCGCCCAGTAGAGTCGCGGCCGGTTGTCGCCGACGATCGCGAGGTGCATGCCGCGCCGGAAACCCCGGGACGCCAGCCCGCAGGCCAGCGCGCGCACCTCGCCGGCGACCTGGCGCCAGGTCCAGGTCTGCCAGATCCCGAGATCCTTCTCGCGGGTGGCCGGGGCATCGGGGCGCGTACGCGCATGATGCAGCAGGAGCCGCGGAAAGGTGTCCAGGCCTTCCTCCATCCTCCCATCCTCCGCGATGCATCGGCTTCCGAGCCCGGCCGCCGGTGCGATCGAAGTGCATGCGTTGCGCAGGATCCGCGCCCCTCCCCCTTCTCGACGGCGGGTATTGGGCTGCGGCAGGCTATGGTACGTTCGATGGGAACGCTCCCGCAATGCGCGCCCGCCAAAGTAAGCGATCGGGACACCCCCGGTTGTCGTCTGGCCGACAATCCGCCCATGCGCACGCTGAAGGACCTGCTCGACGACAGCAACTGGATGGCGGAGCTCACGCCCGCGCTGCGCGCCCGGGTCGAGGCCGAGACGGTCGCGCGACCCTGCCCGACGGGCAGCCTGGTCTGCCGGCGCGGCGAGCGCGTCGACCACTGGATCGGGGTGATCGACGGCCTGGTCAAGATGGCCAACGTTTCCGCGGACGGCAAGCCGACCAGCTTCACGGGGATCGGCACCGGCGGCTGGTTCGGTGAAGGGTCGCTGCTGAAGGACGAGTCGCGCCGCTATGACATCGTCGCGCTGCGCGATACGACGGTCGCGTACATGCCGCGCGCGACGTTCATGGCGCTGCTCGATCACAGCGTCGCATTCAACCGCTTCCTGATCGCGCAGCTGAACGAGCGTCTCGGCCAGTTCATCGGCATGGTCGAGCACGACCGGCTGCTGGGCCCCGACGCGCGGCTCGCGCGCTCGCTGGCCGGCCTGTTCAATCCTGTGCTCTATCCGCGCATCGGCGCCTCCCTGCCCGTCTCGCAGGAAGAGCTCGGGCAGCTCGTCGGTCTGTCACGCCAGCGGGTCAACCAGGCGCTCAAGGTGCTCGAGCAGGCGGGGCTGCTGCACATCGACTACGGCGGCGTCACCGTGCTCGACCTCCCCGGCCTGCGCGCCTACGAAGGCTGAGGCCGCAGGAGAAACGGCGCCCCGCCCCACGAACGGGGCGCGGCGCGGGCCCGGTCACCCGTGCCTGCGCATCAGCGGTCCGGGCGCCGTTCAGCTGTCGTAGCGGTAGAACCCGCGCCTGGTCTTGCGGCCGAGATAGCCGGCTGCGACCAGCTCCTTCAGCAGCGGCGCGGGGCGGTATTTCGGGTCGTTGAAGTCGGTGTAGAACACGTTCATCACCGCGAGCATCACGTCGAGCCCGATCATGTCGGCGAGCGCCAGCGGGCCGATCGGGTGGTTGCAGCCCAGGCGCATGCCGTTGTCGATGTCCTCCGCCGACGCGAGCCCCTCCTGCAGCGCGAAGATCGCTTCGTTGATCATCGGGCACAGGATGCGGTTGACGACGAATCCGGGGCTGTTCTTCACGACGATCGGCGTCTTGCCGAGGCGCTCGGCGAAGTCGCGTGCGGCCGCAACGGTCGCCTCCGACGTCTGCAGGCCGCGAATCAGCTCGACCAGCGCCATCATCGGCACCGGGTTGAAGAAATGCATGCCCAGGAAGTGCTCCGGGCTGCGGACCACGGCCGCCAGTGCCGTGATCGAGATCGACGACGTGTTCGATGCGAGCACCGTGCCGGGGGTGGCGATGTCGTCGACCTGGCGCAGGATCCGCAGCTTGAGCTCCAGGTTCTCGGTCGCGGCCTCGACGATCAGCCCGGCGCCCTTCAGTTGCGCGTAATCGGTCGATCCACCGACGCGCGCCATCGCGGCTTTCGCGGCCTCCGCCGTGATCTTGTCCTTCTTCTGCAGGCGGCCGAGGCTCGCCTCGATGTTCGCCCGTCCGCGATCCACCGCGTCCTGCGCCACGTCGATCATCACGACATCGATGCCCGCGACGGCGCAGGCCTGGGCGATGCCGTTGCCCATCGTGCCGGCGCCGATCACGCCGACGCGCTCAATTGCCTTCATCGGGATTCACTCCCTCGTGTAATGCCACGTCGGCATTATGCCGCGGCGGCGGCACGCGATCGCGCAGGCGTTCCGGGTTGCGGCTCTGGAAGTACGCTGCGGGCGTCGCGCCCAGCGTCTCGCGGAACACCTTGATGAATGCGCTGACGCTGTCGTACCCCAGCGACAGGGCCACGTGCTTGACTGCGCGACCGGTGGCAAGCCACTCCAGCGCCTGGGTGAGCCGCGCCCAGCGTCGCCATCGAGCGTAGGTCATGCCGGTTTCCTGCACGAACTTGCGCGAGAGCGTCCGCGGGCTCATGTCGGCCCACTGCTCCCACTGCTCGAGCCGTCGCGGGTTGGCCACGTCGGCCAGCATCTCGCGGGCGATCGCGAGCAGGCGGGTGTCGGTGGGCCAAGGCAGCTGCAGGGGCTTGGTGGGCGACTGGCGGATCTCGTCGAGCAGCACCAGCAGCAGGCGCATCTGCACCGGATCGAGCGCGACATCGGGTCGCCATGCGACGGCGCGCTGCATCACCAGCACCGCCAGCGGGCTGGCCTCGAAGCTGGTCGGCTCAGCCGGCAGGTCGCCCGTGAACTCGGCGGCGAGAAAGGCGCCAAACCCTGCCGTGGGTCCGTAAGACTGCACGGCATAAGACACGCCCGGCGGCATCCAGCCGATGCCCCGCGGCGGCGCGAGGAAGCGCCCGCGCGCCGTTTCCACGGCCACCAGGCCCTCGGTGAGCAGGAACAGCGTCCCGCGTGCGCGCACATGGGTCGCCGCATCGAAAGCCACGTCGTTGCGGACGCTGACGGCGATCAGCTCGGCGCCGCCCGCGCCGTCGATTGCCTGGCGGAGGTCGCAGGTCAGGTTCATTCGATTCATCCCACCGGATCTGTCCGGCCGGGTTGGCCGGTTCGCGATATATGTTGGCATAGTAGAGCAACCACGCCATCCGCATTGCGACTAAGCTTGCGAATTGCGTTTCAGGACATGATGGTCATGGGTCGATCGAGCGCGCTCCGCCGCGGCGTATGGACGATCGTGGGCGGCGCGGTCCTGGCGGGCTGCACGACCGTCGGACCCGACTTCAAGACGCCCGCGGCGCCCGAAGTCGAAGGCTATACACGCAGCAAGCTGCCGGCAGCCACCGCATCGGCGCCGGCGCCGCTGGGCGAGGCGCAACGCCTCGGGAGCGGCGAGCCCGTGCCGCCCGACTGGTGGCGCCAGTTCGAGTCGCCCAGGCTCGACGATCTCGTCGAACGGGCGCTCGCGCACAGCCCGACGCTGGCCGCTGCCGAAGCGACATTGCGCCAGGCGCAGCAGACCTATGCCGCGCAGGCGGGCTCGACCCTCTATCCGACCGTCGACGCCAGGCTCGGCGCCAGCCGCAACCGGACCGAGTCGTCGGGCAGCGGCCTGCGCAACGGCACGGGAAATCTCTACAGCCTCTACAACGTCGGCATTGCGGTCAATTACAACCTCGACCTCTTCGGGCGCAATCGGCGGTTCCTCGAGACGCTCGCGGCCCAGGCCGATTACCAGGGGTTCCAGCTCGCGGCTGCACGCCTTGCGCTGGCCGGCAATGTCGTCACAGCGGCGTTCAGCCAGGCGCAGTTCGCCGCGCAGATCGACGCCACCGAAGCGATCGTCAAGGCACAGCAGGACCAGGTCGACATCGCCCGCAAGCGTTTCGACCTCGGGGCCAGCGCCAGGAGCGAGGTGCTGACGCTGGAAACCCAGCTCGAGCAGAATCGCGCGAGCCTGCCGCTGCTGGTGAATCGCATGCAGCAGGCCGACCACCTGCTGGCGGTGTTGATCGGACAGGCGCCCGGCGCCGTCGACATTCCGCGCTTCGCGCTTGCCGATTTCAAGCTGCCGCAATCGGTGCCGATCGTCGTGCCCTCGGAGCTGGTGCGGGGCCGCCCCGACATCCAGGCCTCCGCTGCGCTGCTGCATGCAGCGACCGCGCAATACGGTGTCGCCGTGGCCAACCTCTATCCGCAGATCAACCTCTCCGGAGCCGTCGGCACGCAGGCGCTGACCGTCGGGGGACTGTTCGGGCCGGGCACGCTGGTCTGGGCGCTGGCGGGCCAGCTCGCGCAGCCGCTGTTCGATGCAGGGCTCAAGTCGGCAGCGAGCGCTGCCGAGGCGAGCCTGCAGGCGGCGGGCGCCAACTACGAGGAGACGGTCCTGCTCGCGCTGCGCAGCGTCGCCGACGCCTTGCGCGCGCTCGAAAGCGATGCGCGGGCCCTCGAGGCGCAGGCTGCCGCAGATGCCGCGGCGCAGGAGGCGCTCGGGCTGGTCGAGCAACAATACGAGCTCGGCGCCGCGAGCTACCTGCAGCTCCTGATTTCGCAGCAACAGGCACGCCAGACCCGCGTGCTCCTGATTCTCGCCCAGGCGCAGCGCCTGGCCGACACCGCCGCCCTCTACCAGGCGATGGGTGGCGGCGCGCTCGCGGGCACCGATGCAGACAGAACAGCAAGAACGGAGTAACCGATGGCCAAAGGGACCGTCAAGAGGTTGATCATCATGCTCGTCATCGCCGCCGTGATCGTGGGCGGGGTGGTGGGCTTCCAGCAGTTCAAGAACACGATGATCGCCAAGGCGATCAAGGGCGGGGCCAATCCGCC
>DATIQL010000023.1:0-11753 GCA_035470905.1 Casimicrobiaceae bacterium | reverse complement strand
GTCGCCCTCGGTGAAGTCGAGGCGCCGCTCGATCGCCGGAAACACCGCGCAATAGCCTTCGCAGTAGCGGCAGGCGTTGCAGATGCTCGCCATCTTCCGGCCTTCCTCGACCAGCGCAATCGGTATCGGGCTAGTGCGCGGCATGGCGTGCAGCCTGCTCGCCGGCGATGCGGCCGAAAGTCGTTCCGATCGACATGCCGATGCCGGCGAGATAACCCTTGCCGAGCACGTTGCCCGCCATGATCTCGCCCGCGGCAAAAATGTTCGGTGCGGGCTTGCCGTCGTTCATGATGACCTGTGCCTTGGCGTTCACCGTGACCCCGAGGTAGGTGAACGTGATGCCGGGACGCAGCGGATAGGCGAAGTACGGCGGCGTGTCGATCGTCCGCGCCCAATGCGTCTTCGGCGGCGCCAGCCCCTCGGTCCCGCAGTCGTCCAGCACCGTGTGATCGAAGTTGCCAGGGCGCACCGCGCGGTTGAATGACGACACCGTCGCCTCGAGCGCCGCCGGGTCGAGTCCCAGGGCTTTCGCGAGCTCGGGGATCGAATTGGCCTTGACCGGCGGGAATACCGGCGGCATGAACCTGCCCATCGACTTGACGTCGATGATCGAATAGCCGATCTGGTCGGGCTGCCCGGCGACCAGCCGTCCCCAGATCGCGTAGCGCTTGGGCCAGAAATCCTCGCCTTCGTCGTAGAAGCGCTGCGCGTCGGCGTTGACGACGATGCCCAGGGACACGCAATCGACTCGCGTGCAGATGCCACCGTCGAACTTGGGCGCGCGCGCGTCGATGGCAACCGAATGCCCTTGCTTGGGGTCGCCGATCGATTTCGCGCCGCGGTCGATCAGCACGCGCAGCACGCGCCCCATGTTGTAGGGCGTGCCGCGGATCAGGAAGTTGTCGGCGACCGGACCCCAGGCCTCCTTGAGCCACGCGAGGTTCGATTCGAAGCCGCCAGCCGCGGCGACGACGGTCTTCGCGCGGATCTCCCGCCGCTCGCCTTCCTCGATCACGGTTGCCGACGTGAAGCGGCCGTCGTCGATCGCGAGGTCGACGACTTCGCAGTCGTAGCGGATCTCGACACCCAGCGCCTCGGCCGAGCGGTAGTAGGCGTTGAGCAGCGCCTTGCCGCCGCCCAGAAAGAACGCGTTGGTGCGCGAGACGTGCAGGGTTCCGCCCAGCGCCGGCTGGAAACGCGCGCCGTGCCTGATCATCCAGCCGCGGCAATCCGCGGTCGCGCGGATGGTCATCCGGGCGAGCTCCTCGCTGGTCTGCCCACCGGTCACTTTCAGCAGGTCCTGCCAATACTCTTCCTCGGGATAGGAGTCGGTCAGCACGTCGGCGGGCGCATCGTGCATGCAGCGCAGGTTGCGCACGTGCCGGCTGTTGCCGCCGCGGGAATGCTTCGGCGCCCACTCGAGCATCAGCACGCTCCGGCCGATCTCGCGGGCCGTGAGCGCGGCGCAGAGCGCGGCGTTGCCGCCGCCCAGCACCAGAACGTCGTAGCTGCGTGCGGATTCCATCGTCATCGTCTTGTCATTTCCTCGCTGCCGCTTCCTGCGCCGCGTAGAGTCCCGCGCGCCGGCCGGAGACGAATGCCCACGCGAGGTGGTGGCCGTGGCCTTTCAGCAGCAATCCGCCCTGCCCGGTCGAACCCGCAGCATAGAGCCCCGGCAGCGGGCTCCCGTCGGCGCCCAGCACCCGGTGCTGCGCATCGACGGCAAGCCCGCCTTCGGCGTGGACGAACACCGAGCGCACGGGGCCCAGCGCGACGTACGGGCCCGCGCCCAGGCGCTGCGGCGACGCTTCGCTCGCACTCTTAGTGAGCACTGCCGGCGCCATGCCGAGCTTCGCCGCGAGCGCATCGAGCGTCGGCGCTTCGGTGAATACGTCGGGCCGGTTGCGCCGGTAATCGGAGATGTACGCGTAGGCGATGCCCGGTGCGGTCGAGATGAAGTCGGGCCACGCCGAGTATCGCTGCGCAAGGGCCCGGTCGAGGACGATGTACGCGACCCTGCCCGGCTGGTCGGGAACGCGCCACGCCGGACGGTCGCGCTCGTCGCCGAAACGCTCGCCGCGCCGGTTGACGAGAAGCGCGCCCGCGTCGAACAGCGTCGGCGAGGGAGCGAGCGCCGTGGTCAGGAACTTCATCATGAGCGGGCGCAGGATCGCGGCCGGCAGGTGCTCGAGCGCCCATTCCATGAACGCCGCGAGCGCGCGCGATGGCGGCAGCCTGCGCAGCAGCGTCTCCTTCGCAGGCGCGATGAATCGCAGCTCCGGCCCGAGGGCGAGGTCGCCGTTGACGATGCGCGCACCCAGCGCCTCGGCCATCCGCTGGCCGTCGCCGGTGGCGGTGACGTTGACGCCCTCGACCTTCGCTTCCTGCGGGCCCATGAAGCGGGCCTTGAATTCGGGGTCGTTGGTGAAATCCCCGGCGGCGAGCACGACGCCGCCGCGCGCGACATAGCGCTGTGCGCGGCCGTCGGCCTCGGCCTCGATGGCGACGACGCGGCCGCCCTCGCGCACGAGCCGCGTGACGCGGACGTCGGTGCGGATCACCGCACCTGCACGCCGCGCGCGGCGCTCGAGGTGGAAGATGTACGAGCGCGAGTTCGGCAGCACGTTGTGCATGCGCGGCTTGCGGTGCGGCGGCTCTGGCATCGGGCCCATGAAGCGGATGCCGGAGTCGAGCAGCCAGGCGAAGGTGTCGGGAACCTCGTTGCAGAGGATCCGGCGTAGCGCATCGTTGTCGCGCGAGGCGAGATCGCCGGCGAAAGCAGGCATGTCGGCCCAGTGGTCGTCGGGATTGTCCTCAATGCCGCGTCGTCGCTGGTGCGGCGTGCCGGTCGACGTGATCGAGCCGATCGACCAGGCGGTCGTGCCGCCCAGCCTCGGGTTCTTCTCCAGCAGAACGACGCGCGCACCGGCGGCGCGCGCCTCGATCGCGGCGGCCAGCCCCGAGCCGCCACCTCCGACGACGACGACGTCGAAGGTTTCCACAGCCGTGGGCACTCGCGCTCCCGGTCCCTGCGCAGTTCGGGCGTACGCCGGGACGGTCGTCAGACCATGCCGCCATTGGGTTGCACGATCTGGCCGTGCACCCACGAAGCCTTGTCGGAGGCGAGGAAGCCCACGACTTCGGCGACTTCCTGCGGCAGGCCGACGCGGTTGAACGGGCTCAGTGCCGCGGAGCGCTGCTTCGCTTCCTCGGTCTTGCCGGCACGGAAGAGGTCGGTGTCGACCGGACCGGGCGCGACGGCGTTGACACGCACCTTGCGCGATGCGAGCTCCTTCGACAGCGAGCGAATCAGGCATTCGACCGCAGCTTTGGTCGCGACATAGGGGCCCGCGTTCGGGACCGCCATCCGCACCATCGACGTCGTCAGGGCGATGATGTTGCCGCCGTCGGCGATCCGGCGCGCGGCTTCGGCGAGCATGTTGAAGGCGCCGACGAGGTTGACGTCGACGACGCGGCGGAACGTCGCAGGATCGGTTTGCGCGAGCGGGGACGGCGGCACGTTGATGCCCGCGTTGGCGACCACGCAGTGTATGGCCGGCCCGAAGTCGCGGATCGCGTCGTCGAACGCGCGCGCGACCTGCGCGGCGTCGGTGACGTCGGCCTGATAGCCCTTGGTGCGCGACGTGCCGATGCGCTCCTGCAGGTTCGGGGCCGACGTGACCCACGTGTAGGCGACGTCGTAGCCGCTCTCGGCCAGGGTCTGGACGCAGGCCGCGCCGATGCCGCGCGTGCCGCCGAAGACGATTGCAAGTCGATTGCTCATTGGAAGCCCAATCTGTCGTTGTCGATGGAAATGTCGTTCACGCGACCCATGGCTTCCCGAACAGCGGCTCCTTGTACGGGATCGGCGGAAGCTGCCACGTACCGGTGGACGGCGGGCGCACGTCGGCGTCGACGTGCACGTCGAGTACGCAGGGCCGGTTGTTGCGGATCGCCTGTTCGAGCGCGCCGCGCAGGTCCTCGCTCTTCGTGACGGTGACGCCGTCGGCGCCGCAGGCGCGCGCCCAGGCTGCGAAATCGGGGTTGTAGGGCTTGCTGCGGTCCTGCCCGCGATAGAACGCGGTGCCGTGCTCGCGGCCGTCGAAAAGGCCGTACTGCAGGTCGCGGATCGCGCCCCAGGCGAAGTTGTTCCACACGACCCAGATGCAGGGCAGGTCGTACTCGACGGCGGTGCACAGCACGTAGGGGGTCATCGTGAAGCCGCCGTCGCCGCAGACCGAGATGCACGGCCGATCGGGCGCAGCGAGCTTGGCGCCCAGCACCCCGCAGACGCCGAAACCCATCGAAGAGAAGCCCCAGCTGTTCAGCATGCTCTGTGGCCGCCTGGCCTTCCAGAACTGCATGAACCAGTTGTGATGAACGCCGGAATCGAGGGTCAGGATCGCATCGTCGGGCAGCACGCCCTGCATCGCGTCGACGACGTACTCGGGACGCAGCGGCATCGTGACGTCGGAAAAATGCGGGCGCACGAAGGCTTCCCACTCGGCCTGCCAGCCAGCGACCTCGGCGCGCCATTGCGCGTAACGCGAGGCGTCGAGGTCGCGCTTCGATTGCACCGCGGCGAGGAGCTGCGCGGTGAACACCTTGGCGTCGGCGATGATGCCGAGTGTGGGCGGATAGTTGCGCCCGAGCTCCTGCGGATCGATGTCGACGTGCAGCAGCTTCGTCTTGGGAAAATTCCACGAATAGCCGGGATGACAGGTCGACGACGAGCGGTCGTCGAAGCGGGCGCCGATCGTGATCACGAGGTCCGCGTGGCGGCCGGCCTGGTTGGCCGGATAGGCGCCGTTGCGGCCGATGAAGCCCAGCGTCAGCGGGTCGTCGGCTGGCACGCAGCCCATCGCATTGGGCGAGGTGATGACGGGAATCCCCAGCGCCTTCGACAGCGCGCTGATCCCGGGTCCGGCTTCGGACAGCGTCGCGCCGTGGCCGATGAACAGCGCCGGCTTGCGCGATTCCGCGAGCAGCGCCAGCGCCGCCGCCACGTCGGCATCCGATGCGCCCGGCCGGTGCGACCCGAAGCCGGCCGACGCCGGCGGCACCTCGACGTCGTCCTCCTCCTGGAAGACGTTATAGGGAATGTCGAGGTTCACCGGACCCGGACGGCCGGTCAGCATGGTGTCGAACGATTGGCGCAGCGCCAGCGGCAGCATGTCGACGCGCGAGGGCTGGAACGACCGCTTGACCACCGGGCGCAGCACCGACGGAAAGTCGGACTGGTTGTGCTTGTAGATCTCCTGGAACGGTGCGCGGTTGGCCTGCGAGGTCGGGACGTTGGCGGTGATCGCCAGCAGCGCCGAGGAATCCGACAGCGCGGTCGCCAGCGACATCGTCAGGTTGGCAGAACCCGGGCCGGTCGACGTGAGCGTGGCGACGGGCTGGTGTCTGACGCGGAAATATGCGTCGGCCATATGGCCGGCGCACTGCTCGTGGCGCGGCGAGACGAGCTTGACCAGGTCGCGCACTTCGTAGAGGGGATCGAGGATCCCCACGTTGCCGTGGCCGCAGATCCCGAACACGTACGGAACCTTCTGGCGGACCAGATATTCGGCGATCAGCTCGCCACCTTTCATCTTCGACATGGTCGTACTCCCGCTATTCCGTAGCGAAGGTCACGATACGCTCCTCGGTCATCTCGCGGATGGCGTAGTGCGGCCCTTCGCGACCGAAGCCGCTGTCCTTCGAGCCGCCATAGGGCATCAGATCGACGCGCGAGCTCGACGTCTCGTTGACGTGCACGCCGCCGACCTCGAGCTGCCGCGCGGCGGCGAACGCCGCATCGAGGCGATTGGTGAAGATCCCGGTCGCGAGTCCGAACGGCGTCGAATTGACGCGCGCGATCGCCTCGTCGAGCGTCGCGAACGGTACGATGCACATCACCGGGCCGAACACCTCCTCGCAGGAAATGCGCATCGTGTCGTCGATCGCCGTGAGCAGCGTCGGCGGCACGACGGCTCCGCTGCGCTCGCCTCCGACCAGGCGCCGTGCCCCGCGCGCAACCGCCTCGTCGATCCAGTTCTCGATGCGCTTCGCCGCATCCTCGTTGATCACCGGACCCACGACCATGTCGGGCGCCGCGGGGTCGCCGCAGGGCAGCGCCTTCACCCGCTCGGTCAGCTGTGCCTCGACGTCGGTGAGGATCGATGCGTGCACCAGCAGCAGCTGGATCGACGTGCAGACCTGGCCCGCCTTGCGGTAGGCGGCATTGACGATCCTGGGCAGCGCGCGCCCGAGGTCCGCGTCGTCGCAAACGATCGTGCAGGCGATCGACCCCAGCTCCATCTGCGTTCGCCGCAATCCCGCAGCGCGCTGGATCGAGCGGCCGACCTCGGTGCTGCCGGTGAAGGCGAAGAAGCGCACGCGCTCGTCCTCGAGCAGCCAGTTCGCCACCTGTGCGCCGCCGTAGACCAGCGACAGGAACCCCCGCGGCATGCCCGCCTCGATCAGCACCTCGGCGAACCGGGCCGCGGTGAGCGGCGTGCTCGACGAGGGCTTGAGGATTGCGGCATTGCCCGCGGCAAAGGCCGGCGCGATCTTGTGGGCGACGGTGTTGAGCGGTGAATTGAACGGCGTGATCGCGACGACGACGCCCAGCGGCACGCGCAGCGTGAAGCCGATGCGTCCCCTCTGGTTCGGTGCGCCGGCCATCGGCACGATCTCGCCGGCCAGGCGTCGCGCCTCCTCGGCGGAAAGCTTGAGCGTCTGGACGCAGCGGCGGATTTCGCCGGTCGCATCCGACGTCGTGAAGCCGGCCTCGACCTGCATGGTGCGGACGAACTCGGGAAGACGCGCCTCCACCAGCGCCGCGGCGCGTTCGAGCACGGCGCCGCGCTCGAACGGCGCCGGCGCGCCGGCGCGGAATGCCGCATGTGCGCTGGCGACTGCGCGCGCGACGTCGTCGCGGTCGGCGGTCGTCGCCGAGGCCGCCTGCGTCAGGCGGAACTTGTCGTAGACGGCGAGTGTCGGGCCCCTGCCGGCGACCCACTCGCCGTCGACGAGGAGGCGCTGCGGCGCGCTCGACACGGCGTCCGGAGCCGGGGCGGCGATTCGGTGGTTCACGGAGTTCTCCTTGTTTTCCTGGCCACGGGCATCGATGCCGTCACAGCCAGAGGATCTGCTTGCGGTAGCCGAGATCGTCGAGCAGCGGCTGCGCTGGACCCTGGTGGAACACGGCACCCCGTTCGAGCGCGAACACGCGGTCGGCGAGCGCGAGCACGAGGTCGAGGTTGTGCTCGACGATGACGATCGACGTCTCCCCGCGCAGTCGGTCGAAGACCGTGAACAACTCCTCGACTATCGCGGGCGACAGGCCTTCGAAAGGCTCGTCGAGCAGCAGCAGCCTGACGTTGCCCGACAGCGCGCGCGCGACGGCGACCATATGCTGCTCGCCACCGGACAGGTAGTCGGAGGCGACGTGCATCCGCTCGGAGAGGCGCGGGAAGTAATGGAGGATCTTTTCTTCGCTCCAGACGGTGCCGTGGCTGCCGTCGGTGGCGCGCGCGAGGCGGCCGAGCGCGAGATTGTCGGCGACACTCATGCCGGCGAACAGGCCGCGTCCCTGCGGCACGTAGCCGATGCCGAGCCGCGCGATGTCGGGCGCCGGAAGTCCGCCGATGTCGCGGCCTTCGAGCTCGATCCTGCCCGAGGCCGGTCGCACCAGCCCGGCAAGGGTCTTCAGCAGCGTCGACTTGCCGGCACCGTTGCGACCTAGCAGCGCGACGATCTCGCCCTCGCGGACGTCGAGGGTCGCGTCGTTCAGGATGTGGCTCTTGCCGTAGAACGCGTTGACCTTCTCGAAGCGCAGGACCTGCGGGCGATCGGTCGCCTTGCCATGCGCCCGGCCGGTCACCGCGGGCGTCCCGGTCCCGGTGTAGATCTCCTGCACGCGCCGGTCGTCGCGCACTTCATCGGGCGTGCCGGCCATCAGCACCTCGCCCTGGTTCATCACGGTGACGCGCTGCGAGAAGGCGAGAACGCGGTCGATGTCGTGCTCGACGATCAGCACGGGGATGTAGCTCGAGATCGTCTTGACCAGGTTCGACACCCGCTCGCGCTCGGCGGCCGCGAGGCCGGCGAGCGGCTCGTCGAGCAGCAGCACCCTGGGCTTCGAGCCGAGCGCGATGCCGAGGTCGACCAGCCGCTGCCCGCCATAGGAAAGCGCGCCGCCCTGGATGTCGTCGATGCCCTCGAGACCGAGGAAGCGTGCGAGCTCCGCCGTCTCGGCGTGGATCTCGGGGTAGCTGTCGACGTCACGCCAGATGTTGAAGCGCGCCGGATGCCGCGCCTGCACCGACAGCCGCAGGTTCTCGTAGATCGACAGGCCCTTGAAGAGGTTGGTGATCTGGAAAGACCGTGCGAGTCCGCGCCCGCAGATGCGGTTGGGCGGCAGGCCTTGGATGTCGCTGCCGACGAGGCGCACGCTGCCCGCGTCGGGCGCGAACATGCCGGAGATCAGGTTGAACAGCGTCGTCTTGCCCGCGCCGTTGGGGCCGATCAGCGCATGCACCTGCCCGGCGTCCAGCGTCAGGCGCGCGCCGGCGACCGCGCGGATACCGCCGAAATGCTTGCTGACCGTCTTCACCTCGAGCGCGGTGCCGGTGGGCGACGCCTCGCGGAGGAACCCCGGCAGCGGCAGCCCTTCGTAGATCTTGCGCCGGCTCATCGCGGCCGATTCCTCGGGCAGAGGACGCCACCGCCGCGACACCCTCTCCCAGAGGCCGACGAGCCCGCTCGGCGACCAGATCACGAACACGACGAAGATCAAGCCGAACCAGAGCAGCCAGTTCGACGTCCAGATCGAGAACAGCTCGCGGAACAGGATGTAGAACAGTGCCCCGAGCGCCGGTCCCAGGATGTTGTGCATGCCACCTATCACCACCATCGCCAGCATCTCGCCGGAGAACGATACCGTCGTCGATTCGGCCGAGACGAGGTAGTGATGGAAGGTCAGCAATACGCCGGCGAGTCCCGTCACCACGGCCGACAGCACGAACACGGCGAGCCGGTAGCGGTCGACGTCGTAGCCCTGGAACGTCGCGCGCTGCTGGTTCTCCCGGATGGCGACGATCGCATGGCCGAAAGGCGAGCGGACGACGCGCAGCAGCAGGTACAGCACGAGAAGGCCGACGGCGGCAACCATCGCGTAGTACACGGAGCTGTCGTCGAAGTTGATCGGCCCGAGGTGTCCGCGCTGCAGGCCGCCCAGGCCGTTCTCGCCCCCGGTGACGGCGGTCCAGCGGAAGGCGATCGCGTAAGTCAGCGCCGCCAGCGCGAGGGTCAGCAGCGAGAAGTACACGCCGCGCCGGCGCAGGATCAACGCGCCGACGATCGCCGCCAGCACGGCGACGAACGCCAGCGAGAACAGCGCGGGCAGCAGCATCTGGTTCGGGAACCAGTTGAGCTGCGCGACTGCCGCGGCATAGCCGCCGATGCCGAACCAGGTGCTGTGGCCGAACGAGGTGAGGCCGGTGTAGCCGACCAGCATGTTGAGCCCCATCGCCGCGATCGCGAAGACGACGATGACGGCCGCCGTGTCGACGGTGAGCCCTGCTGCGCGCATCGCGAACGGGAGGACGACCAGCGTCGCCGCGCCGATCAGCAGTGGGCGGAATTTCGAGGCGGTGCCGGGGGCGCTCATCGCAGGACGATCATTCGAAGCGCTCGACGCGTTCGCCGAGCAGGCCGCGCGGGCGGAACAGCAGGACGAGGAACATCAGCACGTACATCGACGCCTCGCCGGCGGCCGGAAGGAAGTTGATTGTGATGCCGCGCACGACGCCGACCAGCAGCGCCGCCATCACCACGCCCCAGAAGCTGCCCAGCCCGCCGATGACGACGACGACGAAGGCGACGGTCATGATCTCGCCACCCATCGCGGGGTGCACCACCGAGATCGGGGCGAGCAGCGCGCCGCCCAGCGCCGCCATGCCGACGCCGAGCACGACGATCGACATCATGTACGGCGACAGGCGGATGCCCAGCGCCGCCACCATGTCGGGACGCTGCACCCCGGCGCGCACGACCCGGCCGAACGAAGTGCGGTTCAAGAGGTACCAGACGCCGACCATCACCAGGGCGACGACCGCGAGCAGCAGCAGCCGGTAGCGCGAGAACAGGAAATCGCCGACCGTGACCTGGCCCCTGAGCGCGGCCGGCATCGAGACGTCGAGGGGCGCGGCGCCCCAGATGATGCGGACCGCCTGCTCGGTGACCATCGCGAGCCCGAAGGTGAGGAGCAGGCTCAGGATCGGATCCGCGGCGTAGAAACGGCGCAACAGGAAACGCTCGAACAGCAGGCCGATCACACCGACCGCGATCGGCGACAGCGCGATCGAGAGGCCGAAACCCGTGTAGCGGGCGATCTCGACCGCCGCGTAGGCGCCCAGTGCGTAGAACGCGCCGTGCGCGAGGTTGATGACCCCGCCGACGCTGAAGATCAGCGACAGGCCGAGCGCCAGCAGCAGGTAATAGCCTCCGAGCACGAGGCCGTTGACCACCTGTTCAAGCAGAAACTCGACGTGCATGGACCGATCGGCTCCGGGGCGTGGAGAAGGAACGAAAGGAAGGCCGCCGACGACACGTGCGACGCGGGCGCCCGCAGGAGGCGGCGACTCGCCGGGGCGGTCGGGCGCAGGACAGAACGCGCGGGGTGCGTGGATGCACCACCGCGCGGTGCCGCGCTACATCACATCCATGCCGTGCAGTTGTTTTCCTCGCGCGTGGTCGCGACGACGTCGAGCGGCTGATTCGCTGCCGGGACCGCGGGTCCGAGCTCGAGGATGTCCCACTTGTCCCTGACCGCGGACTTGGGCGTCTTCAGCCTGACCGTGTATTCCTCCTGCAGCATCTGGTGATCCCAGTTGCGGAAATGTCCCTTGCGCGCCTTCAGGATGTCGAACTCCGCGCCCTTCTCGAGATGCTCGATCATCTTCATGGGGTCGAGCGACTTGATCTCGTTCATCGCCTGCGCAACGACCTTGAGTGCGAGGTAGTCGGTCCAGGCGTGGTGCTCGGGCGGCTTGCCGTTCTTCTTGATGAACGCCTCGACGAAGGCCTTCGAGCTGGGGTTGTCGAGCGTGTGGTACCAGACTATCGGCCAGATGCCGCCGAAGTTGTCGTAGCCCGCACCCCAGGCGTCGGAGGTGTTGAGGTTGAAGCCGACGATCGGATACCTGAGGCCGTACTCGGCGTACTGCTTGAGGAAGGTCGTCACCTGGTTGCCGGCGAGGTTCGAGCAGACGACGTCGGGCGCGGCCTGGCGGATCTTCAGCAGGTACGGGCTGAAGTCGGTCACGTCGGTCGCGATCAGCTCGTCGCCCACCAGCGTCCCCAGGTGCGCGCCGATGAACGCCTTGGCCGCCTTCAGGAGGTCGTGGCCGAACACGTAGTCGGCGGTCAGGGTGAAGAGCTTCTTGCCCTGGATCATCTTGTCGCGGACGAGCGCGGTGCCCACGCCCTTGACGTTGGCCGTCGTGCTGGTGTCCATGTGGAACATGAAGCGGTTGCAGCTCTTGCCGCGCAGCGCGTCGGAGCGCGCGCCGGTGCTGAAGAACAGCTTCTGGTTGCGCCCGGCGACCTGGGAGATGGTCAGCGCGGAGGCCGAGTTGATCTCGCCCAGCAGCAGCACCACCTTGTCCTGCTCGAGCAGGCGCTGCGCCTTGGTCGAGGCGACCGAGGGATTGACCGAGTCCTCGGCTATCAGGTCGACTTCGCGGCCCATGATGCCGCCGGCC
>DATIQL010000022.1:0-27696 GCA_035470905.1 Casimicrobiaceae bacterium | reverse complement strand
TCGACCACGACCTTCCACGGGGAGAGGCCGCTGCGCCATTGCGCGTCGTAGCCCAGCACGACGTCCCCGTGCCCGTAGGTAAGGATCGTCGGGCGATCGCTGTCCTCGTGACGCTCGGCGTACAGGAACGGGAAGCCCCCTGCGGGATTGTCGAGCAGGCGCCAGCCGAATCCCAGGCCCGCGAGAGTCGGACCGATCTCGCCCTGCAGATAGGCGAGCAGCTCGTCGCGCGAGTCGCTGCGCTGGCTTTCGGTGCGCAGCGCGACGCGACGCGAGAGCTCGGTCAGGAAGTGACCGGCGTCGAACCAGGCGAGCGCCGCCTGGACGGCATCGTCGCGCGCGGTCACCGGCGCTGCATCCGGAAGTGCCGGATCGACGGCGCGGCACGCAGCCGCGGCTTCACGCTGCGAGATCCTGCCGCGCCTCGAGGAAGCGGCCGAGTCGCGCCACTCCTTCGTCCAGCCGGGTGTCGGTTGCGGCGAAGCACCAGCGGACGAAGCCCTCGCCGTCGGGTCCGAAAGCGCTGCCCGGGGCGAGCCCCAGTCCCGCTTCGGCGACCAGGCGCTTGCAGAACGCGAGGCTGTCGTCGACGCCGGCGACCCGGAACAGCGCATACATCGCGCCCTGTGGCGTCGCCGCCTGCACGCCGGGGATCCGCTGCAGGTCGGCGATCAGCCGGTCGCGGGCGTGACGCAACCGCGCCCGCGTCGCCGCGACGCTCGTCTCGCCAAGGGTGAGCGCGGCCACGCCGGCGCTCTGGACGAATGCCGGAGAGCAGGAGGTGTTGAACTCGATCAGCTTGCCGATGTCGGCCATGAGCGCCGCCGGCGCGACGATCCAGCCCAGACGGAAGCCGGTCATCATCCAGGCCTTGGAAAAGCTGTTGGTGCTGACGAGGCGGGCGCCGTCGTGGGCGAAGCCGAGGAAAGACGGCGCGCAGTCGGCATCGTCCCCGTAATACAGCCGTTCGTAGACGTCGTCGGCGACGATCCAGATGCCGTGACGGTCGCAATGGTCGAACACCGCCCGTTGCGCCTGACGGTCGATCGTCCACCCGGTGGGGTTGTTCGGCGAGTTGAGCAGCAGCGCACGCGTGCCGGGTGTCAGCGCCTCGAGCAGCCGGTCGACGTCGAGAGTCCAGCCGGAAGGGCCGAACGACAGCGAAACGCGCTCGACGCCCGCCGACAGGATCCGTGGCACGCCGGTGAGGTTCGGCCACAGCGGGGTCACCGCGACGACGCGGTCGCCGGGGTCCACGAGCGCCTGGGCGGTGAGCATCAGGGCCGACATTCCCGACGCCGTCACCGCGATCCGGGCGGCCGGCGTGGGGGCGTGCAGCCGCGTCACGTAGGCGGCGATCGCCTCCCGCAGCGCGGGAACGCCCAGGTTCTGCGTATAGAACGTCTCGCCGCGCGCGAGCGAGGCGCTCGCGGCATCGCGTATGAACGCCGGCGTCACCTGATCGGGCTCGCCGAACCAGAAGGCAAGGATGTCCTCGACGCCCATGCCGGCATTGGCGATCTCGCGAATCTTCGACGAGTCGAGCCTGCCGACCGTGGCGCGCGCGGTCGCGCGCGGTGCGTCCGGGGATGCGGGGAACTCGGGATTGCCGGGTCTTGGTGTTTGCATCCGATGCTTATACTTTGGCGGTGGCTGCCGCGGCAAGCGCTGCCGCGGGAGCAATCGGGTAGCTTCGGGGCACCGTCGGGGCACCGTCGGAGCCCCATCGGAGTCGGCGTCGTACCGGCGGCCGATCAGCAGACCTGCCGTGCCGCGCGCGCTGCCTGCTCGATCGAATCCAGCGCCGCCGGTCTGCGTTGGCGCCGTCGCAGCGCCGCGGCGAGCGCAAGCAGGGCGAGGGCGAGCGCCGGGTCGACCAGGCCGACGGGAGCGACGGCGTCGGCCGCTGGCCCGACGGCCGCATGGGCCTGGGTCGCGACGATGAATACGGCGAGCGCCAGCACGACGCTCACGAACGCGCCCGTCGCCAGGCTCTCGACGAGCAGGCGCAGGAGATCCCGCCATGCACGCTGGCCCAATCCATTGCTTGCGAGTGACCGGTTCTTCACGATGTCTCCATCCTGGCAGGGTTGCTGCGCACGTGGCGTCGCCGCCCGTCCGGGCTTGCCCGGCGCCAATCCGCCGACGCTCATTGAACACGCCGATCCCGGCGGCGCTGCGCCGCGAACATGGCGGCCCGCGGATCAAATGTGGCAAAGGGATGGCAGAATCGATCGCAGGGTCGCCGGGAAGCCAATGGCCGGATTGCCGGCAAAGCGGTGGCAGAATCGCGCTGGTGAGCCGCCGCATCGCCATCGTCGAGGATGAGCCTGCATTGCGCGACAACGTCGCCGACGCGTTGCGCCGGCACGGCTACGAGGTCGCGACCTATGGCGACCGGGCGAGCGCGCTCGACGCGTTCCGCACGCGCCTTCCCGATCTCGCGCTGATCGACGTGGGCCTCGGCGACGACATCGACGGCGGATTCGACCTGTGCCGGGAATTGCGGGCGCTGTCGGCGAGCGTACCGATCATCTTCCTGTCGGCGCGCGATTCCGATTTCGACATCGTCGCGGGACTGAGGCTCGGCGCCGACGACTACCTGACCAAGGATGCGAGCCTGCCGCACCTGGTCGCGCGCATCGCCGCGCTGTTTCGCCGCAGCGAGCTCGCGCAGTCGGCCGCTGCCGCCGAGGACGTCCAGCAGCGCGGTGCCCTGACGCTGGACCTGAAGCGCCTGATCGCGCACTGGAACGGCAAGCGCGTCGACCTGACGCTGACCGAGTTCTGGATGGTGCACGCGCTCGCACGGCACCCGGGACACGTCAAGGATCGCGACAGCCTGATGCGTGACGCGCGGATCACCGTCGACGACAGCACGATCACCTCGCACATCAAGCGGATCCGCCGCAAGTTCCAGGCGCTCGACCCGGCATTCGACCGCATCGTGACCGTGTATGGGCTCGGCTATCGCTGGGACGCCGCGGCGTCCTGAGCGCGGCGTCCCGGCAGCGAATCGGGCGATGGTCGGCGGGCTTGCCAGCGCGATCAGGCGTCACTCGCCGACGCTGGGCATACGCGCGCAGCTCGCGCTGGTGCTGACGGTCTTCCTGGCGTTGCCATGGCTGGGCTTCCAGTACGCGCGCGAGATCGAACGTTTCCTGCAAGGCGCCCAGGACCGTGCGCTCGCCGGGACCGCCCAGGCGATCGCCACCGCGCTCAACGACCGGCCGCGGTTGTTCGACACGCCGCCCGACCCGATCGCGTCGTTCGCGCGCGAGCGCGTCGCCGACGAGGGGAGCGGGGGCGTGACGCTGCCACCGTCGGCCTCGCCGGAGATCGAGCAGATCATCCGCGGCCTGTCGCGGATCGATGCGCGGATCTGGGTCGTCGATCGCGACCTGACGGTGCTTGCGCACACCGGCTCGCTCACGCGCGATCCGCCGGCCGAGACCCCGCCGGGCTCGACGCTGGCTGCGGCCTGGCAGACGGTCGAGCGCGCGACGCTCGGGCGACTCTATACGCTGTTCCTGGACCAGCCGACCGAGGATTTCCGCGACGAAGCTGCGGTGCGCGGTCCCCCGCGTGGACGCGACATCGAGGGCGCGCTGGCAGGAATCCTGACCGTCGACCGGCGCAGGACCCTCGATGGCAAGGCCGTCGTCGTCGCGGCGGCGAATCCGGTCTGGATCGGCGACCACGTCGAGGGTGCCGTCGTCGTCGAGCAGACGACCAACCGCGTGCTCGCCGAGCGCAACCTCGCTTTCGAGCGGCTGTTCAACATCGTTCTCGCCGTCCTCCTGCTCGGCTCGGTCGCGCTGACGCTGTTCGCGTCGAGGTTGTCCTCGCGCATCCGGCGCCTGCGCGACGACGCCGAGGCGGCGATCGACCCGAACGGCCGCGTTCGGGGCACGTTCGCAGGTGTCGATGCTCGCGACGAGATCGGCGATCTGTCGCGCAGCTTTGCAAGCGTGCTCGCCCGACTGTCCGATTTCGCTGCGTACCAGGAGAAGATGGCCGGACGCCTGTCGCACGAGCTGCGCACGCCGATCGCGGTGGTGCGCTCGTCGCTCGAGAACCTGCAGCAGCAGCCGCTCGCATCCGACGCCAGGATCTACATCGAGCGCGCGCAGGGCGGCCTTTCGCGCCTGTCGGCGATCCTGACCCGGATGACCGAGGCGGCGCGCCTCGAGCAGGCGCTGCAGGAGGCCGAGCAGGAGCGCTACGACGTGGTGCCGGTCGTCGCCGCCTGCGTCGACGGCTACCGCGCCGCCTACCCGGACGTGCCCTTCGACCTCTCGGTCACGGAAGGCGCGATGGCCGTCGAAGGCGCGCCGGACCTGCTCGCCCAGATGCTCGACAAGCTCGTCTCCAACGCCGTCGAGTTCCGCAGTGGCGGAGCGGTCGCGATCTCGGTGGAGCGTGCAGGCGATGCCGTGCGGATGTCGGTCTCCAATGCCGGGCCGCCATTGCCCGCGGGGATGCAGGCGCGGCTGTTCGACTCGATGGTGTCGGTGCGGCCGGAGCGCGGTGGCGCACACCTGGGACTGGGACTCTACGTCGCGCGGATGATCGCGCAATTCCACGGCGGATCGATCGACGTCGCCAATCGAGCCGATGGCAGCGGTGTGGTCGTCTCGGTGCGGATCCCGCTCGAGTTCAGGTAACGCTCGGATCGTGCCGGCTCCGACCAGCGCCGGATCGCGCCCGCCCGGATGAGCGCCGGATCGCGCCCGCTCGGATGAGCGTCAGATCGCAATCTCGTAGCGGTCGCGGCCCTGGCGCTTGGCGGCGTAGAGCGCGCTGTCGGCGCGCTTGAGGAGCGCTTCGGCGCTCATCGAGGGTCCCTGGCCCAGCGCGATGCCGATGCTCGTCGTCACCCGCAGCGGCGTACTGCCCGCATGGAATTCGCCGCGCATCGCCGCGATGATCTTGCGGGCGACGAACCGGCATTCCTCGCGACCGTGGATGCCTTCGAGCACGATGACGAACTCGTCGCCGGCAAGGCGCGCCACCAGGTCGGTCGAGCGCACCGATGCCGACAGCCGGCGCGCGAACTCGCGCAGCACCTCGTCGCCGGCGGCGTGGCCGAGCGTGTCGTTGATGCCCTTGAAACCGTCGATGTCCAGGAACAGCAATGCGACCGGGATGCCGCTTCGCCGCGATCGCTGGAGCGCGGCGGCAATGCCGTCGTCGAAGCGGCGCCGGTTGGGAAGTCCAGTCAGAGTGTCGTACTGTGCGAGGAGCTCGAGCGCGTGCTCGGCCTCCTTGAGCGGGGTGACGTCATGGCTCGACGTGTACACGCCGACGACCCGGCCCGCTTCGTCGATGTCCGGGACGTAGCTGCCCCGCACGTGCCGCGTTCCCGTCTTGTCGGTGAACTCCAGGTCGTAGTCGACGCGCTCGCCGGCGAAGGCACGGTCGAGCCTGGGGCTCATGCTCGCCCAGGCTTCCGCCCCCAGGACCTCGGCGACCGTGCGCCCGGTGATCTCCGACAGCGGCCGGCCGAGCCAGGTCTCGTAATAGCGGCTGTTGAAGCGATAGCGGCGCTCGGCGTCGATGTAGCCGATCAGCAGCGGAATGTTGTCGGTGATTCCCCGCAGGCGTCGCTCGCTTTCCTCCACTTTCGCCTGCGCGTCGTGCAGATCGGTCACGTCCTGCACCAGCGCATAGATGCCGACGACGTTGCCCTGGGCATCCCGGTCGGGGATGTAGTCGACGAGCTCGTGGTGCTGGCGGCCTTCGCGCACGATCGCGCGCTGGAATCGCGTGCGCTCTCCCGCCTTCACGCGCTCCATGTAGGGGCGCGTCTGCGCATAGGCCTCGGGCGTCAGTAAGTCGGCGACATGCCGGCCGGCGACGGCCTCCGGCGGCAGCCCGTACAGTTCCCGGGACCGGCCATTGACGAAGATGAATTCCTCGTCGATCGACAGCTGCGCGATCAGCGCGGGGACGGTGTCGGCGATCGTGCGCATGCGGGTTTCTGATTCGGCCAGCGCGTCCTCGACTTTCCTGCGCCGGGTGATGTCCTGGCAAACGACGTAGGCGCCGCGGACCTCGTTCGCCGCGCCATAGTCGGGAAATGCGGTGACCATGAAATACGGCGCTTCGTCCGCGGGCGAGAAGCTCGTCTCGAAGCTCTGCGGCAGCCCGGACTGCACGTCGCGGATACGGCCCTCGATCCGCGCGAACGCCTCCGGGCCGATCATGTCGGTGAGCGTGCGACCGATGAATTTCTCGGGCGCCACGCCGAAGATTTCCCGGGCATAGGCGTTGACGAACCGGAAGCGGTGGCCGGCATCGATATAGGTGATCAGCACCGGAACATTGGAAGTGATCAGCTCCAGGTTGGTCGCGCTTCGCTGCAGCTCGGCGGACTTGTCCTCCAGCGCGACGGTACGTTCCTGCAGCGTCTGCGCCATCCGGTTGAGCGTTCGCGCGAGTACGCCGAGCTCATCCTCGCCGCCGACCTCCGACCGGTGCGACAGGTTCCCCTGGCCGAAGCGCGCAGCATCCTCGGCGAGCTGGCGCAGGGGCCGGGTGATCCGGGTTCCCGAATGGAATGCGAGGGCGACACCCAGCACCAGCGCCAGCAACCCCAGCAGAACCGTCTCCGCCACGCCCATGCGCGAGGCGGAGAACATCGGATCCGTCGCCGTTGCCACGTCCACGTACACGCGCCATGGCGCACGCGAGGGCGTGGCGTAGGCGGTGAGGCGCAGGGCGCCGTCGGGGCCGCGACCCTCCCCGGCGCCTTCGGCGCGCTGCGCTCCGACCGCAGGGTCGACCGTGCCGGGGAATTTCCGGCCGATCCAGTGTGCCGCGTCCCGGTTGCGCGCCAGAACGATCCCCGCAGCGTTGACGAGCGTCACCACGGTCGTCGGCGGCGCGACGCCTCTGGCGTCGAGCAGCCCGGCGAGGCCGGTGAGGCGGGTCGACGCCGTCATGACGCCCCGGGGTTGCCCGGCGGCATCGAGAAGAGGGCGCGCGAAAACCGCGACGGGCGCGTCGTCGGTGGAGGAGCGCAGCGGCCCGGCGATGGTCAGCGCGCGATTCGAGAGCGCCGCGCGGAAATAGGGGGTGGCGGCGATATTGACGTCGCCACCGCGGCGCCCGCGATCCAGCGTTCCGACGCCCTGCCCGTCGAGGCTCCACACGCCGATGTCGTTCATCGATGCGGGAAGATCGCCGCGCACGTCCTGCAGGAACGCATCGTTGGCCCTGGCACTCGCGGAGTCGGCGACCACCCCATGGCTCGAGAGCGCGATCGCGCCCTCCATGTCGCTCACGTAGTCGTCGACGCGCGCTGCGACCAGCCGTGCCAGCGCGACCATTCGCTCCCTGGCATCTTCGCGGTCGGTCGCCGCCTGGCGGACCGCGCTCAGGCCGACGTACACAATGAACGGCAAGCCCAGCGCCAGGACGAACAGCACCAGCCGCAACCGGATGCCGGCGCGGAACGTGGGGGTGCGATCCTGGGAAGTCGCCTTCAAGTGTGGGTCCACGCTCGAGCCGGATTGGGGACCCCGTCATCTGCAAGGAGCGTGCCGTTCGCGAGCTTCCGATTCTTTGCGGCGGTGCCGCAATGGGCAGTCGGCGATAATGCGCCCCTTGCGATCTGTACTGCACGACCATCCGATGCGCCTGCACATCCTCGGCATCTGCGGCACGTTCATGGGCGGCATCGCCGCCATTGCCAAGCGCGCGGGCCACACGGTCACCGGTTGCGACGCCAACCCCTATCCGCCGATGTCGACCCAGCTCGAAGCCTTGGGCATCGACCTGACCGAGGGTTTCGATGCAGCGCAGCTCGACGGCGTCGCCCGGGGGGCCGACGCGTTCGTCGTCGGCAATGTCGTCTCGCGCGGCAATCCGTTGATCGAGGCGATCCTGAACCGGGGTCTGCGCTACAGCTCGGGGCCGCAGTGGCTCTACGAGAATGTATTGTCTGATAAGTGGGTGCTCGCTGTCGCGGGAACGCACGGAAAGACAACCACTTCGTCGATGCTTGCCCACATTCTCGATCAGGCGGGCCTCGCTCCCGGGTTCCTGATCGGTGGGGTACCGCTGGATTTCGGCGTGTCGGCGCGGCTTACCGACAGCGCGTTCTTCGTCATCGAAGCCGACGAGTACGACACGGCGTTCTTCGACAAGCGGTCGAAGTTCGTCCACTACCGGCCGCGAACTGCGGTCCTGAACAACCTGGAGTTCGACCACGCCGACATCTTCCCCGACCTGGCGGCGATCGAGACGCAGTTCCACCACCTGGTCCGGACGGTGCCGGGCGCCGGCCGCGTCATTGCCAACGGCGAGGAGGCAAGCATCGCTCGCGTGTTCGCGCGCGGGCTGTGGAGCGAAATCGAGCGCTTCGGAGGCGCCGATGTCGCGCCGGCGCCGGAGACCCTCGCGTTGCCGGCTCTGGACTGGACGGTCGCAGGCGACGGCACGATCGCGCACGGCGGCGCAACCGCCGGGACGCTGCAGATCGCGCTTTCCGGACGTCACAACCGGATGAACGCGCTGGCGGCACTGGCCGCCGCGCGGCACGCCGGCGTGCCGGTCGCGGCGGGCCTTGCCGCGCTGGCGTCGTTCCAGGGCGTCAAGCGCCGGATGGAATTGCGCGGGAACGCAAGGGGCATCGAGGTGTACGACGACTTCGCCCATCATCCGACGGCGATCGCGACGACGCTGGACGGACTGCGCAAGTCGCAGCCGGACGGGCGCATCCTGGCCGTGCTCGAGCCGCGTTCGAACACGATGAAGCTCGGCACGATGAAGGCCGCGCTGCCCGGGGCGCTGGCGCAGGCTGACCGCGTCTACTGCTATGCGGCTGGCCTTGGCTGGGATCCGGCGTCCGCGCTGGCGCCGCTGGGTTCCCGTGCGCAGGTCTTCGACGATCTCGACGCGCTGGTGCGTGCGGTCGCCGCCGACGCCTGCGCGGGGGATCGCGTGCTGGTGATGAGCAATGGCGGCTTCGGCGGCGTGCATGGCAAGCTGCTCGAGGCCCTCGCCAGTGCATGACGTCCACGATCGTCTACCTGCACGGCTTCCGCTCGTCGCCGCGTAGCGCCAAAGCGACGTTGCTGGCGCAAGCGGTGGCAGCGCTGCCGGCGAAGCTGCGGCCGGCCCTGCGCGTCCCGGAGCTCCCGCATCGGCCGTCGCACGCGCTGGCTGCGATAGCGGCGATCGCCGGGAGCGTCGATCCGGCACGGCTCTGTTTCGTCGGGAGCTCGCTGGGCGGCTTCTATGCGACCTGCGCCGCCGAGCGCTTCGGTGCGTCCGCGGTGCTGATCAATCCTGCCGTGAGGCCCTGGGAGGACCTGCGCACGCATGCCGGGAAGCAGACCAACATGTACACCGGCGAGACCTTCGAGGTGACCGGCGAGCATTTCGCCGAATTGCGCGCGAGCGCGGTCGCGCGCATCACCCGGCCGGCGCGCTACCTGCTGTTCGTGCAGACCGGGGACGAGGTCCTCGATTATCGGCAGGCGATCGACTCCTATGCCGGCGCGTGGCAGTGCGTGCAGGGCGGCGGGGATCATGCATTTTCCGGTTTCGCCGCCCAGATTCCCACGATCCTCCGCTTTTGTGCATTACAGCGCGACTGAACGCGACTCGCCGAAGAAGGAATTCAGACGTCGCACGCGGTTGGCCGCACGCTGTCTTGTGCGCCGCAACTAGCCGCGCGGCCTGCGCCGGGGTTATGCTGTCCGGCATGACTTGGCGAAGTCGGAATCCGTTCCAAAACGCTTGAGCGCGCCGCGGCCACGAGCCCAAGCGGCGCTCCCGGCCGCCCGCGCGACTCCCCTGACCGGTTCTACGTCGTCGTGGCCGGCTCGCTTTCACAAGGAGCACGCGATGAAAATGCACAATCGCGCGGGCCACGAACCCGCCGCCTCCCCGACTCCGCTGTCCGATGCCGCGACCGATCTGATCGCCCGCGAAAAGGCCTTCGGCGCGCACAATTACGACCCGTTGCCCGTGGTCCTCGCCCGCGGCGAGGGCAGCTGGCTGGCCGACATCGACGGCCGCCGCTACCTCGACCTGATGAGCGCATATTCGGCCGTGAGCTTCGGCCATGCGCATCCCCGGATCGTCGCCGCCCTCGTTGCCCAGGCGCGCCAGCTCGGCGTCACCTCGCGCGCCTACCACAACGACGAGTTGCCCCACCTGTTCGAGCGCCTGGTGCGCCTGACGGGGCTGGACCGCGTGCTGCCCGCCAACGGCGGCGCGGAGGCTGTCGAGACCGCGTTGAAGGCGGCGCGCAAATGGGGCCACAAGGTCAAGGGAATTCCCGACGGCCACGCCGAGATCATCGGTTGCCATGGCAATTTTCACGGCCGGACGATCGCGGTCGTGGGCCTGTCGACGGAACCTCAGTACCGCGATGGTTTCGGCCCGTTCCCGCCGGGTCTGTCGACGATTCCGTATGGCGATGCCGATGCGCTCGAGCGGGCGATCACCCCGCGCACCGCCGCATTCCTGGTCGAGCCGATTCAGGGGGAGGGCGGCATCGTCGTGCCTTCGCCCGGCTATCTCGCCCGTTGCGCCGAGATCTGCCGCAGGCACCGCGTGTTGCTGATCTGCGACGAGATCCAGACCGGCCTCGGGCGCACCGGGCGCTTCCTCGCATCCCAGCACGAGGGCATAAAGCCCGACGCCGTCATCCTCGGCAAGGCTCTCGGCGGCGGTCTGCTGCCGGTGTCCGCGCTGGTCGGGACCAACGATCTCATGCAGGTCTTCGGTCCCGGCGACCATGGCAGCACCTTCGGCGGCAACCCGCTGGCGGCGGCTGTCGCGATGGCCGCCCTCGATGTTCTGGAGGACGAGAAGCTGGTCGAACGCTCGGCCGAGGTCGGGGCGTGGCTTCTGGAGGAGCTGCAGGACCTGCGCAGTCACATCGTCCGCGACGTTCGCGGGCGCGGGCTGTTCATCGGCATCGAAGTCGATGCGCGGTACATCGGCGCGCGCCCCGTCGTCGATCGGCTGCTTGCCCGCGGGATTCTGTCCAAGGACACGCACGGCACTGTCGTCCGCATCGCCCCGCCGCTCAACATTCCGCGCGACGATCTCGCCTGGGCGGTTGCGCAGATCCGCGCGACGTTCCGCGAGATCGAGCGGGACCTGAAGCGCGCGGCTTGATCGGTCCCCCTCACCCGCCTCGCTCCCGCTCGGCACCCTCTCCCGCTTGCGGGAGAGGGCAGGGGTGAGGGCGGGAGAGGGCAGGGGTGGGAGCGGGTGAGGGATGGGGTGGGGGTGAAGGATGCGCGAACGCCGACCGTGCGCCGGCGGTAGTATTCGCTTCATGGCCGCACCCACGCTCGAGGGCAAGCTCGTCGTCGCGATCAGCTCGCGGGCGCTGTTCGATCTCGCCGAGAGCCATCGTGTGTACACCGAGCAGGGTGTCGACAGCTATCACCAGTACCAGATCGAGCATGAGGACGAGATCCTCGCCCCCGGCCCGGCGTTCGCGCTGGTGACCAAGCTGCTGCGCCTCAATCGCCTGCCGAAGCAGTATGTCGAGGTGATCCTGCTTTCGCGCAACAGCGCGGACACCGGCCTGCGGGTGTTCAACTCGATCAAGCACTACGGCCTCGACATCTCCCGCGCCGCATTCACCAAGGGTGAATCCACGTCGCGCTACGTCCCTGCTTTCGGCGCGCATCTGTTCCTCTCGGCCGACACGGGCGACGTCAGACGCGCGCTGGAGGATGGCTACGCGGCGGCGACGATCTTTCCCAGCGTCTTCAGCAACGAGACCGACGAGTTGCGCATCGCCTTCGACGGCGATGCGGTGCTGTTTTCCGACGAGGCCGAGCGCGTGTACCAGGCCGGCGGGCTCGATGCGTTCACCCGAAGCGAGCGCGATGCGGCCACGACGCCCCTGTCGGGCGGCCCGTTCAAGGAATTCCTCGCGGCGCTGCACCGGATCCAGGCGGATTTTCCGGAGGACCGCAGCCCGATTCGCACCGCGCTCGTGACGGCGCGCAGCGCCCCCGCGCACGAGCGGGTGATCCGGACGCTGCGCGCGTGGAACATCCGCATCGACGAGGCGCTGTTCCTCGGCGGCCTCGACAAGGGCGAATTCCTGCGGGCCTTCGGTGCCGACATCTTCTTCGACGACCAGGCGCGGCACGTCGCATCGGCGGCGATGCACGTCTCCGCCGGCCATGTTCCGCACGGCGTCGCGAACCAATGATCCGGAACAAGGCTCGAAAGCCGATGCGATACCGTTCGGTCTTCCCGCGCGGACGACTCGCCGCTGCGGCGCTCGCCCTCGCGATGATGCTGGCGGTTGCCGCGCCGGCTTTTGCAGACAGCTACAAGATCGGCATCCTGCACGTCGAACGCATCCTGCAGCAGTCTGCCGCCGCCAAGGCCGCCCACGACCGCATCGAGCGCGAGTTCAAGCCGCGCGACGACGCCATCACCAAGAAGGAGGATGCGCTGCGCGCCGCGCAGGCGCAGTTCGAGAAGCAGCGCCAGGGATTGTCCCAGGACGCTCGCGCGTCCCGCGAGAGCAGCCTCGATCTGCAGGCGCGGGACATCGCGCGCCTGCGCCAGCAGTTCAACGAGGACCTGCGCGCGCGGCAGTTCGACGAGCTCGACAAGCTGAAACGGCAGCTCGACAAGGTTCTGACGGGCTACGCCAAGGCGAACGATTTCGACCTGATACTCCAGGACGCGCTGTGGGTGGGCAAGTCGGTCGATATCACCGACGACGTGGTCAAGGCGTTGAACGCGAGCACGGCGGGTACGAGCCCGCCGGAGGCGACGCCGCCGGGCATGGGCAGCCCGGGGCCGGGCAATCCGGATACCGGCAGCCCCGGTACGACCGCGCCGAATCCGGGCAGATAGCGGGTCGCGGCGATCGCGTTCCGGCGCTCCCGCGACCCGAAGCTGCAGCCCCCGCGATTTCCACGACCATGGTCACGGACAGCCACGATCACAGCGAACTGGGCGAGATGGACCTGCGCGTGCGTGCGCTCGAGACCGTGCTCGCGGAAAAGGGGTACATCGATCCGGCGGCCCTCGACGTGTTGATCGACACCTATGAAACCAGGGTCGGCCCGCGCAACGGTGCGCGCGTCGTCGCGCGCGCCTGGTCGGACCCGGCGTTTCGCGAATGGCTGCTTCGCGACGCGACGGCGGCGATCGCCTCGCTCGGCTATGCAGGCCGGCAGGGCGAGCACATCGTCGCCGTCGAGAACACGCCTTCGCGGCACAACCTCGTCGTCTGCACGCTTTGCAGCTGCTACCCGTGGCCGGTGCTGGGCTTGCCGCCGACCTGGTACAAGAGCGCGCCATACCGGTCGCGAGTGGTCAGGGATCCGCGCGGCGTCCTCGCCGATTTCGGCGTCACGCTGAGCGACGACACCGAGATCCGCGTCTTCGATTCGACCGCCGAGCTGCGCTATCTGGTGATCCCGCGCCGTCCCGCGGGGACCGATGGCCTCGACGAGGACGCGCTCGCCGCGCTGGTCACGCGCGATTCGATGATCGGCACCGGGCTGGCTCTGCCGCCGCCTGCGCGATGAGCTACGTCAGCCATGCCGATCTGGGTGGAAGGCCCGGCTGCGGGGCCGTTTCCCCCGAGCCCGAAGGCGAGCTGTTCCACGCGGCCTGGGAGCCGCGCGCGCTGGCGCTGACGCTCGCGATGGGCGCGACCGGCGCCTGGAACATCGACATGAGCCGCGCCGCCCGCGAAACGCTGCCAGACTACGCGCGGTTGAGCTACTACCGGATATGGATCGCGGCGCTCGAGAAGCTTCTCGCCGCGCGGGGGCTCGTGCTGGCCGACGAAGTCGCGGCGGGACGCTCGCTGCGCAAGCCGCTTCCGATCCCGCGCGTGCTTGCGGCCGCCGCCGTCGAGCGCGTGCTCGCCGCTGGCGCACCGACGCTGCGACCGCCGTCACGGCCGGCGCGCTTTTCCCCGGGCCAGCAGGTCGTGATGCGCGACGGCCCGTTTCCTCATCACACGCGGCTTCCGCGCTACGCCTGGCGCAAGCGTGGAACGATCGAGAGGCTGCACGGCATGCATGTGTTCGCCGATGCGAACGCGAAAGGCGAGGGCGAGCAGCCGCAGTGGCTCTACACGGTCGTGTTCGAAGGCGCCGAGCTTTGGGGTGACGCCAGGGCGCGCGGGGTCACCGTATCGATCGACGCCTGGGAACCCTACCTCCACGCCGCGTGAGCGCCGGTCCTTCGTTTCCCTTCGCCTCGTCCGGGGCCAGCGACGCGCCGGTGTTCCGCGAGCCCTGGGAAGCGCACGCGTTCGCGATCGTCGTCACGCTGCATCAGCGTGGCGCATTCACCTGGCCCGAATGGGCCGACGCTCTTGCCGCCGCGATCGCCGACGCGCAACGCCGGGGCGATGCGGATCTCGGGGACACGTACTACCGGCACTGGCTGCGCGCGCTGGAATCGCTGGTCGCCCGGAAAGGGCTGAGCTCCAGCGCGGAGCTTTCCCGCTACCGGGATGCCTGGGACCGTGCCGCGAATCGCACGCCCCACGGCGAGCCGATCGAGCTGCGGCCCGGGGATTTCCCGGCGGATTCGGTCTCGGGCTGACGGGCGCCCGGCGCGGGAAGCCGTCGGCCCGTGACCGACTCCTGCGCGCGCCGAGCCTCAGGCGCGGCGCCGCCCGTAGAACGGATAGGCGGGATCGTTGTAGCCCGGCGTCGATGCATGCCCGGGCACGACCAGCGAGTCGACGAGGGCCTCGTCCTCGTCGTTCCACGGGGTGCCGAGGGCGCTGACGTAGTCCTTCCATTGCGCGAGCGTGCGTGGTCCGGCGATGACCGACGTGACGACGCGGTTCGCCCACAGCCACGCGAGGGCGAATTGTGTCGGCGTGCGCCCGGTCCTTTCCGCGTGCACCTTGAGCTTGTCCGCGATTACGAATGATTCCTCGCGGAACTCCGTCTGCAGCATCCGGGGATCCTTGCGCGCCGCGCGCGAATCGGCAGGCAGCGCCCCGGTCGTGTACTTGCCCGTCAGCACGCCGCGGGCGATCGGCGAATACGATGCGACGCCGATGCCGTAGTGGTCGCAGGCGGGAAGGATCTCGACTTCCGGCATCCGGTTGAGCAGGTTGTAGTACGGCTGGCAGACGACGGGCGGCGCGACCGAGAGTCGCTCGCAAAGGCGCATGACCTCCGCGATGCGCCAGCCGCGGTAGTTGGACAGGCCGAAGTAGCGGATCTTGCCGGCGCGCATCAGGTCGCCGATCGCAGCGACCGTCTCGGCGAGCGGCGTGCGCAGATCGTCGCGGTGCAGGTAGTAGATGTCGATCCAGTCGGTGCGAAGGCGCGCGAGGCTCGCGTCGCAGGCCTGGAAAATCCAGCGGCGAGAAAGCCCGCCGGTGTGAGGCCGTTCGTTGCCTGCGCCGCCCATCACGTTGGCGACCTTGGTCGCGACTATCCAGCGGGCGCGGTTCGGGCGGATCGCGGCGCCGGTGATGGTCTCCGACGCACCATCGGCGTAGACGTCGGCGGTGTCGATGAAATTGACGCCCGCATCGAACGCTTGCGCGACGATCTCGCCGGCCTCGGCGTCGCCGGTCCGGTCGCCGAACATCATCGTCCCGACACATACGACCGAGACCTCGAGGCCGCTCTTCCCCAATCGGCGGTATTCCATCGCGCGTTTCCCTGTCGTCGAATCCGGCATTCTACGGGGCGCGGCTATAATTGCGCCCCCTCCGCGTGACGCCGGCGCCGGCGCCTTTCCATGAACGTGCTGTTCGAAGACGACGGGCAGTTGAAAGCCGGGACCCTGCTCGCCGACAACGACGCGTCCCTGCAGGTCGAAGCCGCGTCGGGCAAGCGCCAGAAGATCAAGGCGGCGCACGTGCTGCTGCGCTTTGCCGCGCCTTCGCCGTCCGAGACGATGGCGCGCGCCCACGAGATCGTCGCCGGCATCGACACCAATTTCCTGTGGGAGGTGTCGGTCGAGGGCGAGTTCGGCTTCGACGAGCTTGCGCGCGAGTATTTCGGGGGCGCGCCCGCTGCCGCCGAATCGGCGGCTGTCGCGCTCGCGCTCTCCGCGGCGCCGATGTATTTCTACCGCAAGGGCCGCGGGCGCTACCGCAAGGCGCCCCCCGAGGCGCTCAAGGCCGCGCTCGCGTCGATTGCCCGCAAGGAGCGGGAGGCGCGCGACATCGCGGCGTGGGCCGCGGAGCTCGGCGAGGGCAGGCTGCCTGAAGCGCTCGCTGCACGGCTCGACATGCTGCTGTATCGCCCGGACAGGAATTCACCCGAATGGAAGGCGCTCAACGCTGCCTGCGAGGCGCACAAATCGAATCCGGTCCAGCTGCTCGCGGCCTGCGGTGCGATTCCCTCGACCCACGACTACCACTTCAGGCGCTTCCTGGTCGAGTCCTTCCCGAGCGGAATTGCCTTTCCGCCATGGGGCGAGCTGCCGGCGCTTCCCGATCTGCCCGTCGCCGAGGTCGAGGCATTCTCGATCGACGACGCCGCGACGACCGAGATCGATGACGCGTTCTCGGTGCGCGAGCTTGCCAATGGCAATGTCGAGATCGGCATCCACATCGCCTGTCCCGCGCTCGCGATAGAGCGCGGGACGCCGCTCGACGCGATCGCCCGGTCGCGACTGTCGACCGTCTACATGCCGGGACGCAAGCTCACGATGCTTCCCGACGACGCCGTCGCGGCGTTCACGCTTGCGGAGGGGACGGCACCTCCGGCGCTGTCGCTGTACGTCGAGGCGACGCCCGGCGGCGAGACGGTTGCGCAGCGCACCGAGCTCGCGCGCATCCCCATCAGGGCCAATCTGCGCCTCGACGCACTGACCGAGGCTTTCGCGAGCGATGCAGCGGCGCCCGACGAGCCGCGATGGACCGGTGAGTTGCGTGCGCTGTGGAAATTCGCGACACGGCTCTACCAGGCGCGTGGCAAGACGGATCCCGCGCGAATCGACTACAGCTTCGATGTCGACTGGAACGGGACGTCGGCGGGCGAACCGGGGCACGTGGCCATCGTCCCCCGCACCCGCGGCAATCCGCTGGACCGGCTGGTCGCCGAGCTGATGATCCACGTCAACCACGCCTGGGGCCGGCGCATCGCCGATGCCGGCGCGCCCGGGATGTACCGCGTGCAGGCCGGCGGCAAGGTGAAGATGAGCACGCGCCCCGGCGAGCATCAGGGCCTGGGCCTTTCGCATTACCTTTGGGCCAGCTCGCCACTGCGGCGCTACAGCGACCTCGTCAACCAGCGCCAGCTGCTCGCGGTCGTGCAGGGCGGCCGGCCTGCGTATGCCGACAACGACGCGGAGCTGCATGCCGCACTCGCCGACTTCGAAGCGACGTATTCGCAATATGCGGAGATGCAGGACCGGATGGAGCACTACTGGTGCCTGCGCTGGCTGCTGCAGGAAGGCGTCGCCGAGTGCACGGCCACGGTCGTGCGCGACACCCTGGTCCGCTTCGACCGGCTTCCGCTGTTCGTCAGGCTCGCGGACATGCCGGAGCCCGCGCCGGAGGCGCGTGTCCGCGTGGCGATCCTGCGCATCGACCTGTTGCAGCCGGGCTTCGAGTGCCGCTATGCGGGCCCGGCGGCCTGATCGGCGGAATCCGCGGGGGGTATGACGGCGGCATGGGCGCGCTACAATGCCCGGATCCTGCGCTCCGGCTGCCCTGACCAACTTGCCCCGTCGCGTTCCACGACCCGATCCGTCCGCGGCAGCGCCCCTTGCGGCCGTGCCCAGGCCCGCGGTCGTGCGCCCGGGGGCGCCCCTTTCGGCGATCACGCCGGCAGCTCCGCAGGCTGCGGCCCCCGCGAGGAAGGGACAGCTCGCCTACGCCGGCGCCCTTCCCCCTGCGCGAATCCCCCCCGAGTCGCTGGCGATGCCGCGCTACGGCCGCGTCGCGGCGATCGCTCTCGTCACGTCGATCGCAGCCCACGCGATCGTGCTCGCCGTCCATTTCAGCCCCTTCGATTTCAACCGGTTCAAGGACAAGGGGCCCGCGCTCGAGGTCGCGCTGGTCAACGCCAAGTCGCAGACCCGCCCGGCCAAGGCCGACATCCTCGCGCAGGCAAACCTCGATGGTGGCGGCAACACCGAGCAGAAGCGCCGCGCCAAGTCGCCGCTGCCGGTGCTGCCGCGCAACCAGCCGCAGCGCAAGGTCGCGGTCGCCGCCGTCCCTGCGCCGGCACCGCAGAACACGACGCAGGAAATGCTGACGCAGCGCGCGTCGACGGTTTCGTTGCCCGTGCCCGAGCCCAAGCCGGTCGACACCGTCGCACCCACCCAGTCGCCGACCGCGAACGAGCTGATGCAGAAGACTCTCGAGGCAATGCGTCTCGAGGCGCAGATCGCGAAGGACATGGACGCGTATCAGAAGATACCGCGTCGCAAGTACGTCGGGTCGCAGGCGCTCGAATACCGCTTCGCCCGCTACGTCGAGGACTGGCGGATGAAAGTAGAGCGCATCGGCAACCTCAACTATCCGGAAGCGGCGCGGGAGAACAGGCTCTACGGCAGCCTCGTGCTGACGGTCGCGATACGCGCCGACGGGAGCATCGACAGCGTCAAGGTCAACCATTCATCCGGGCAGCGCATCCTCGACGCAGCCGCGGTCAAGATCGTCGAGATGGCCGCGCCTTACGCACCGTTCCCCGAGAACATCCGCCGCGACACCGACCTCCTGTACATCACGCGCACGTGGACCTTCGCCCGGGGCGATGAGCTGCACGGCGAGTAGGCCGTGAAGGGCCTGCGGCGTCTCGCCGTCCGCGCGCTCTGGGTCGTTCTGGCGGCGCTGGTCGCGCTGCACGCGTATTTCGCCGCGATGATCTGGTGGTGGCGTGACCACCCGCCGCGCGAGACCGCATTCATGGCCGAAAGGCTCGCTGTCATCCGCGCGAAGGATCCGCGGGCGGGGCTGCAGTACAGGTTCGTCCCCTATGCGCGGATCGCCACGCCCTTGAAGCGCGCGATGATCGCCGCCGAGGATGCGAAATTCATCGAGCACGAGGGCTTCGACTGGGACGGCATCGCCCTCGCGCTGGAGAAGAACGAGCGACGCGGGCACATCGTCGCGGGTGGATCGACGATCTCGCAGCAGCTGGCGAAGAACCTGTTCCTTTCCGGCTCGAGGACGTGGCTGCGCAAGGGCGAGGAGGCGGTGATCACGGTGATGCTCGAGTCGATCCTCGACAAGCGACGGATCTTCGAGCTCTACCTGAACGTGATCGAGTGGGGTAACGGCATCTTCGGCGCCGAGGCGGCGGCGCAGCATTATTTCGGGATCCCGGCGTCGCGCCTGGGCGCGGCGCAGGCGGCGCGGCTGGCCGCGATGGCGCCCAACCCGCGCTTCTACGAGCACCACCAGGGCGCGCCCGGGCTGAACCGCAAGATCGGCATCATCCTCGCACGGATGCCGTCGGCGGAGTTGCCGTAGAATCGCGGCTCGCGAAAAACCCGCTGCCGCGCTTGCCGAGACCCTTCCGATGTCCAATCGCCCCGATGCGCGGGCGCCCGAGCGCTCCGAGCCGCGCGAACGCGTGCAGGACACGCTCGCCGAGATCACGGGGCTCCTGCGCAGGCACCGGCTCGTCGAAGGCCTGATCCAGGACCGGCTGGGCGGGGGGGGCGGCGGCGCGCCCGCGCAAAGCCCCGTCACGACACAGACCAGGGCCGAGCTGGAAGACAGGCTCGCGCGTCTGCATCCGGCCGACATCGCCTGGATCCTGGAAGCCCTGCCGCTCGACGAGCGGCTCTACATCTGGGATCTGGTCAAGGCCGACCGCGACGGCGAGATCCTCGTCGAGACCTCCGACGCGGTCCGCGATTCACTGATCTCCTCGATGGACACCGAGGAGCTCGTCGCGGCCACCGAGGCGCTGCCGACCGACGAGATCGCGGCGCTGGCGCCGGACCTGCAGCAGGAGGTGATGGACGACGTCTTCCGCGGCCTTTCGGTCGAGGATCGCGAGGAGCTGCGCGCAGCGATGTCCTTCGACGAGGACATGGTCGGCGCGTTGATGGATTTCGACGACGTGCAGGTGCGTTCCGACGTGACCCTCGAGGTCGTGCTGCGCTATCTGCGGCGCTTCGAGGAGCTTCCGTCGCAGACCGACCAGCTGTTCGTCGTCGACCGGCACGAAACACTCCTGGGTGTGCTGCCACTGAACCGGATCATCGTCAGCGAACCCGAGATGCTCGTCGCCGACGTGATGCAGCCACCGCCGGTCAAGCTGCTGCAGCACGAGAAGGCCGAGACCGCAGCCAGCGCATTCGAGCGCTACGACCTGGTGTCCGCGCCGGTGGTCGATACCAACGGCAAGCTCGTCGGGCGCGTCACCGTGGACGAGGTGCTCGATTTCGTTCGCCGGCGCGGCGAGGAGGAGATGCTCGCGCATGGCGGCCTGCGCGAAGAGGAGGACGTGTTCGCGTCGGTGTGGAAATCGTTCCAGAACCGCTGGGCGTGGCTGGCGATCAATCTCGTGACCGCGTTCGTCGCATCGCGCGTCATCGGGGCCTTCGAGGGGTCGATCCAGAGGCTGGTCGCGCTCGCCGCGCTGATGCCGATCGTCGCGGGAATCGGCGGGAACTCCGGCAACCAGACGATCACGATGATCGTGCGCGCCGCGGCGCTCGGCCAGGTGACGCGCGAGAAGTCGCGTCAGCTGATCAGGAAGGAGATGACGGTCGCGCTGATCAACGGCCTGATCTGGGGCGGCGTGATGGGGATGGTCGCGACGATCCTGTACGACCGCATCTCGCTGGGCCTGGTCATGGTGCTCGCGATGACGCTGAACCTCCTGCTGGCCGGCCTGATGGGGGTGCTGATCCCGATGACGATGCTGAAGCTCGGGCGCGATCCCGCCGTCGGCTCGTCGGTGATGATCACTGCGGTCACCGATTCCGGCGGTTTCTTCATCTTCCTGGGACTCGCGACGTTGCTCCTCGTCTGATGCGGGGGGAATAATCCGGCGGCCGACCCTGTTTACCCGACCGTCGCCACAACAACCGAGGGGGTCCCCATGCATTTCAAGCGCATTTTCGCCCGTCCGGCCGCACCGGTCGCCGCCTTCGTCCTTGCCGCGTCCATGTCGATCGGGGCTTACGCGATGGAGTACGCGATGCCGGCCAAGCAGGCGGCCGACGGAACGCTGACCAATGCGGCAGGCATGACGCTCTACACGTTCGACAAGGACGCGGGCGGCAAGAGCGCCTGCAACGGCCCCTGCGCCGCCAACTGGCCCCCGCTGCTGGCCACCGGCGACGCGAGGGCGGAAGGCGAATGGTCGATCATCGCACGTGACGACGGTACGAAGCAGTGGGCGTGGAAGGGCAAGCCGCTGTACCTGTGGTCGAAGGATCAGAAGCCGGGCGACAAGACCGGCGACGGCTTCCTGAACGGAGCCTGGCACGTCGCGAGGTGAGCGACGCCGCGCTCGGCGGCCGGGTAATATCGACGGCGGGGGAGCCGCATGACGCGGATCCCCCGCATCGTTCGTGGGGTGATGCTCGCATGCTCGCCGTTCCTCCGCTCCCCGAGCCCGACCTGCTGGCCGCGATCCCGCGCCTGCGTCGCTATGCGCGGGTGCTGACGGGCGACCCGACGCGTGCTGACGATCTCGTGCAGGAGACGCTGGCGCGGGCGTGGGAGAAACGGCGGCTGTGGGCCGTCGGAAGCGACCTGCGGGCGTGGATGTTCACGATCATGCACAACGTGTTCGTGAACCAGCTCGGACTCGCAGCGCGGGACGCGCGGAACGTGTCGATCGATGGCGACGGCGACGGCGCCTTCGCCTGGCAGCTGCCGGTGCGCGCGACCCAGCAGATCCGGGTCGAGCTGCTCGAGGTGCTGCGCGAGCTGGAGCGGCTCCCGGCCGAGCAGCGCGAGGTGCTGGTCCTGGCCGCCGTCGAGGAGATGCGCTACGAGGAGATCGCGGCGGTGCTGGACATTCCGGTGGGTACGGTGATGTCGCGGCTGTCCCGGGCCCGGGAGAGGTTGCGTCGGACCATGGCGGAGGGTCGCGACGCAGCGCAGGCTCCGTTCAAGGTGGTTCGCTGACGACGATGCATTGATCCATGGGCAATCCTTTCACCGACCTCGACGTCCACGCCTACGCCGACCGGCAGCTCGCGCCGGAGCGTGTTGCCGAATTCGAGGATGCGATGGCGCGCGACCCCGCTCTCGCCGCGAGGGTCGCGGAAATCGAGCGCCAGAACGCGTGGCTGCGCGCAGGGCTCGGAACCGCACTCGACGAGCCGCTTCCCCGGCGGCTGATCGACGCCGCGCGAGGCACGCCGCGCCGGCCTTACCGTCTGTTCGCCCCGTTGTTCGCCGCCGCCGCCACGCTCGTGATCGGCCTCGGCCTCGGCTGGTATGCGCGCGATGCCACGCTGCAGCGCGCCGGCATGCCGACGAGCTTCGCGCGCGAAGCGGCCTTCGCGCATGTGCTCTATGCGTCCGACGCCAAGCGACCGGTCGAAGTCTGGGCTCCGGAGGAGAAACAGCTGGTTGCCTGGCTGTCGAGACGACTGGATGTTCCCCTGCATGCGCCGGATCTCAATGCCGCGGGCTACGCGCTGGTCGGCGGGCGGCTGGTCGCCGGCAACGAGAGGCCGACGGCGATGTTCATGTACGAGAACCCGGCCCGGCAACGGCTGACCCTGCAGGCGCGCAAGCAGGCCGGCAGCGACGAGACTGCGTTCCGCTACGCGGTCGAGGACGGCGTCGGCGTCTATTACTGGGTCGACGACCGCTGCGCTTACGCGCTGGCGGGCAACCTCGATCGCGCACAGCTGCTCGCGATCGGGCGCCTGGTCTACCAGCAGCTCGCGACGGCCGACGATCGGCGCTGACCGATCACCCCTCACCCCAACCCTCTCCCACGCAGTGGGAGAGGGTGGACGGTCCCTCACCCCAACCGTCCCCCCTCTCCCCTCTCCCGCGCGCGGGAGAGGGTGCGAGGCGCGTCAGCGCCGAGCGGGTGAGGGTGCCGAGCGGAAGCGAGGCGGGTGAGGGTGGCGGCGATGGGGGAAGGGTGCCGGGAGTAGAATCCCAGCCTTCGAGCCGACGCCCCCGCGTCGGCGATGCATCCGGCGGCCACCGATCGTGCTCGACAGCCTGCTCGCCACGAACCTCCTCGCGCCCAAGTTCATCGTCCTGTACGTCTTCGTGGCGTCGGCCCTGTTCGTGCATTTCCGCGGGCGGGTGCGGCACACGCTGACCAAGCAGCTCTCCGATCATTCGACGATCATGGCGCCGTACAACTCGCTGATGTACCTGTTCTCCGCCGTCCCGGCGAAGCCGATCCTGGATCCGCGCTCGCTTCCGGAGCTCGACGTCCTGCGCGCCAACTGGCAGGTGATGCGCGACGAGGCGCTTTCGCTGTTCGACGACGGCCACATCCGCGCCGCAACCGGCCACAACGACCTCGGTTTCAACTCGTTCTTCAAGAACGGGTGGAAGCGCTTCTACGTCAAGTGGTACGGTGCACCGCTGCCGTCGGCGCAGGCCGCCTGCCCGAAGACGGTGGCGCTGGTCGAATCGCTGCCCTCCGTCAATGCCGCGATGTTCGCGCTGCTGCCGCCCGGCGCCAAGCTCAACCGCCACCGCGATCCGTTCGCCGGCTCGCTGCGCTACCACCTGGGCCTGGTCACGCCCAACTCCGATGCGTGCAGGATATGGGTCGACGGAGAGCCTTATGCGTGGAGGGATGGAGAGGATCTGCTGTTCGACGAGACATTCATCCACTCGGCCGAGAATGCGACCGACAAGACACGGATCATCCTGTTCTGCGACGTCGAGCGCCCTCTGCACACACGGGCAATGCAGGCTTTCAACCGGTTCATCAGCCGGACGGTGATCCGCGCGGCATCGACCCAGAACACCGAGACCGAGCCCGTGGGAGCGCTCAACCGCATCTACGCGCTGTTCGGACGCGGCAGCGACCTGCTGACGCGACTCAAGCGGCGCAACCGCACGGCGTTCCGCGCGGTCAAGTACACGCTGATCGCCGGCCTCGCGTACTGGATCTTCATCTACTGATGGCGCAGCGCGTTCCGGCGCGCGTCGGCGACTCCGTCGCGGCGATCGAGACGCCGGCGCTGGTCGTCGATCTCGATCCCTTCGAGCGCAACCTCGACGCGATGGCGCAGGCGACGCAGGGGATCCGGCTGCGTCCGCATGCCAAGTCGCACAAGTGCGCCGAGATCGCCCGGATGCAGATCGCCCGCGGGGCCGTCGGGATCTGCTGCCAGAAGACCGACGAGGCGGCGGCTTTCGTCGCGGCGGGCATCCGGGACGTGCTGGTCACCAACGAGGTCGTCGCGCCCTCCAAGCTCGAGAGGCTGGCGACGCTCGCCCGGGAAGCGACGATCGGAGTGCTCGTGGACGCACCGTCCTCGGTGCCTCTGCTCGCCGCCGCTGCCGCGCGCGCGTCGGTGGCGCTCGATGTGTATGTCGAGATCGACGTCGGCGCTCGCCGCTGCGGGGTTGCGCCCGGGGCGCCCGCGCTGGCGCTCGCCCAGGCAATCGCGCGGCAGCCCGGACTGCGCTTTCGCGGCCTGCACGCATACCACGGTCCGGCACAGCACCTGCGCGCAGCTGCGGAACGGCGCGCTGCGATCGCGGGTGCTGCGCACGATGCGCGGGCCACGCGCGAGCTGATCGTGGCTGCGGGCATCGCCTGCGACATCGTGACCGGGGCGGGGACCGGCACCTGGCGGCACGAGCGCGACTCGGGGGTCTACAACGAGCTGCAGCCGGGGTCGTACGTTTTCATGGACGCCGATTACATGCGCAATGTCGCCGATGCGTCCGATCTGCGGTTCGAGCAGAGCCTGTTCGTCCTGGCCGCCGTGATGAGCACCCCGGTGCCCGATCGGGCGATCGTCGATGCCGGCCTCAAGGCCTTTTCCTTCGATTCCGGGCTGCCGCAGGTGCATCCCCGCCAAGGCGCCGTCGGGGTCGAGTACGTCAAGGCCTCGGACGAGCACGGCGTGCTGGGCGTCGCTGCGACACGGGCACCGCTCGCCCTGGGCGAGCGCGTCTGGCTCGTTCCCGGCCATTGCGATCCCACGATCAACCTCTACGATTTCATCGTCGCGGTGCGCCGAGGGGTCGTTGCCGGCGTATGGCCGATCGAGGCCCGCGGCGCGCTGGCTTGAACGGCGTCCTTCAGAGCGTAACGACGCCGCGCCGCGTGCGCAGCATGGCGGCGAGCCGCGGCGAGCGGCCGTAGGACACCTTGAGAATCTCGGAAAGTCCCAATGCCTGCAGCGGCTTGCGCACCGATGCGGGCTCGGGATGCTCGCCCGCGAGCGCGATCAGCGACAGCCCCGAGCTTTCGAGGCGATCGGCCGGGTGCCGGGCGCCGGACCACTGGATGAGCGTCGGCAGCAGCCCGCGTTGCGGCAGGTGGCCATCGTCGGGGACCGTGATCCGCCATTCGAAATCGCCGCGGGTCATCGTCAGGATCGAGCCGAGGCCGGCACGCGCTGCGTCGGTGTCGATGTCGCGCGTGCGCACGACCCAATGGACCAGCGAGGGACCCTCGGCGAGCCTTGCGCGCATCCGGGGCTCGTCGAGATCGAACCAGCGCGGCCGGTCCGGCGCGCGCGCGGCAGGGTCGATCGCGATCACTTCGAGGTAGAGCCGCGGGCCCAGGCCCACCAGGGCGTTGTGCGTCCCCATCGCGACATGCGCCCCACCCGGCTGCGCAGCGACGCCGACGCGCTCGCGCAGCCACGCAGCGCCTTCGGAGAGGGATCGCGCCGCGATGACCAGATGATCGACCGCGAGCTCGGGACGAGCGCGGTGGGCGCTAGGCATCGCCGGCCGGGGCGCGCTGGTCGGGCCCGGGCTCGTCGCCTGCGAAATCGAGCTCGACCCGCGCGCCGTTGGGGTCGTGGAAGAACAGCTGCCACATCTCCCGCCCGGGCAAGCGACGGCAGCTGTGCTCGATGCCGCGCGCCGAGAGTCGCGCTACGGTGCCGGCGAGGCCCGTGGCCGAGAACGCCATGTGGTCGATCACGCCGGGACGCAGCTCGGCTGCCGGGCGTCCGCCGACGATGTGCAGGACCGGGACGCCGCCCGCGTACATCCACGCACCTGGAAAGGTGAACGGCGGGCGGGGTCCGTCGACCAGCCCCAGCAGCTCGCGGTAGAACCCGACGGTCGCCGGTATGTCGTCGGTCAGGATCGTGAAATGGTTCATGGCGGTGACTGGCATCGCAATCTCCTCAGATCAGCACGACGTCGTACTGCTCCTGCGTGTACAGCGTCTCGACCTGCAGCGAGATCGGCTTGCCGATGAAGTCCCCGAGCTGCGCGAGGCTCTGCGACTCCTCGTCGAGGAACATGTCGATCACCGATTGCGAGGCGAGGATGCGAAACTCGCGCGCATTGAACTGCTTGGCCTCGCGCAGGATCTCGCGCAGGATCTCGTAGCAGACGGTCTGCGCGGTCTTGAATTCGCCGCGCCCGCTGCAGGTGGGGCAGGGCTCGCACAGCACGTGCGCCAGAGACTCGCGCGTGCGCTTGCGCGTCATCTCGACCAGGCCGAGCTGGGTGAATCCGTTGACGGTGAGTCGCGTGCGGTCCTTCTCCAGGGCCTTGCCGAGCTCGGCGAGCACGGCGTTGCGGTGGTCGGGGTTCTCCATGTCGATGAAGTCGATGATGATGATCCCGCCGAGGTTGCGCATCCGCAGCTGGCGCGCGATCACCTGCGCCGCCTCCAGGTTCGTCTTGAAGATCGTCTCGTCGAAGCTGCGCCCGCCGACGAAGCCGCCGGTGTTGACGTCGATCGTCGTCATCGCCTCGGTCTGGTCGAAGATCAGGTAGCCCCCGGACTTGAGGTTCACCCGGCGCGCCAGAGCGCGCTCGATCTCGTCTTCGACGACGTGCAGGTCGAACAGCGGGCGCTCGCCGGCGTAATGCTGGATCCGCTCGACCAGCGCCGGCGTGTATTCGCGGGCGAAGTCCTGCATCCTGACGAAGGTCTCGCGCGAATCGACGAGCACGCGCGCGGTCTCGTCGGTCGTCATGTCGCGCAGCACGCGCTGGGACAGGTTCAGGTCCTGGTAGAGGACCGTCGGCGCCGGGACCTCGCTCGCGCGTTAGGTCAGGTCGCTCCACAGCTTGGTCAGGTAGGCGATGTCGGTCTGCATCTCGCGCTCCGACGCCGCCTCGGCCATCGTGCGGATGATGAATCCGCCCGAGAGGCCTTCGGGGAGGAGCATCTGCAGTCGGCCGCGCAGGCTTTCGCGCTCGTGCTCGTCCTCGATCCGCTGTGAAATGCCGATGTGCGAATCCTGGGGCAGGTAGACGAGCAGGCGCCCCGCGAGCGACAGTTGGGTCGACAGCCGGGCCCCCTTGGTGCCGATCGGGTCCTTGATCACCTGCACGAGCAGCGTCTGCCCCTCGGTGAGGATGCGCTCGATCGGCTTGTGCTCGCCGTGACCGTTCTGGCGATGCTCCCAGATGTCGGCGATGTGCAGGAACGCGGCGCGCTCCAGGCCGATCTCGATGAACGCGCTCTGCATTCCCGGCAGCACGCGCGCGACGCGACCGAGGCAGATGTTGCCGACGAGACCACGCGCGCTGGCTCGCTCGATGTGGAGCTCCTGCACGACGCCCTGCTCGAGCATCGCGACGCGCGTTTCCTGAGGGGTTACGTTGATAAGGATTTCATGCGACATCGGGAGGGAAGGAGA
>DATIQL010000021.1:0-2609 GCA_035470905.1 Casimicrobiaceae bacterium | reverse complement strand
GCCCAGTGCCGCGCGAACTGCCACGCGACGCGGCCGCTGCGCGAGCCGCGCTGCAGCGCGAACTGCAGCGCCTCGCGCGTGCGCTCGTCGGAATCGCGGGCCGATGCCGCCTTGGCGACGCCGAAATGGGCGAGCCAGCGCTCGACCGCGGCGAGGTAGTCCTCCTGCGCGAACGGGTAGAACGAAATCCACAGCCCGAAGCGCTCGGACAGCGAGATCTTCTCCTCGACGGTCTCGCCCGGATGCACTTCCTCGCCGACGTGCCGCGTCTCCAGGTTCTCGGAAAAATACTCGGGCATCAGATGGCGGCGATTCGACGTCGCGTAGATCAGGACGTTGGTCGCGGCGCCCGCGATCGATCCGTCGAGCATGACCTTCAGCGCCTTGTAGCCCGCCTCGCCCGCATCGAAGGTCAGGTCGTCGCAGAACACGATGAAGCGGTACGGCTGCTCCTCGAGATGCTCGGCGATGTCCGGCAGGTCGGTCAGATCCGCCTTGTCGACCTCGACCAGGCGCAAGCCGCGCGATGCATAGCGCGCGAGCATCGCCTTGACCAGCGAGCTCTTGCCGGTCCCGCGCGAGCCGGTCAGCAGCACGTTGTTGGCCGGCAGGCCGGAGACGAACTGGCGCGTGTTGCGGTCGATCGCCTGCCTTTGCGCATCGACGGCAACCAGGTCGGTCAGCGCGATCGAATGCGGATGCGCGACACCCTGCAGGTAGCCGCGGCCATTGCGCTTGCGCCAGCGCGCTGCGGTCACCTTCTTCCAGTCGGGGTCGGGAATGGCCGGCGGGAGGAGCGCCTCGACCCGCGCGAGCACCTGTTCGGCGCGCGCGATCAGTTTCTTGACTTCGTCGGTCACGTCAGCTTCGGTAGTCGGCGTTGATGGAAACGTAGTCGTGGGAGAAATCGCAGGTCCAGACGCGGGACTGCGCTCCGCCGCGACCGAGGTCGACGCGCACGACGATCTCGTCGTTCTTCATCACCCGCTGCCCGTCCTCTTCGCGGTAGGCGCTTGCGCGCCCCCCGCGGTCGACGACCAGCACGTCGTCCAGCCAGAACGACACGGTCGCAGGATCGAGATCGCTCGCGCCGGAATTGCCGATCGCGCACACGATCCGGCCGAGATTCGGGTCGGATGCGAAGAATGCGGTCTTGACCAGCGGCGAATGCGCGATCGCGAACGCCACGCGCCGGCATTCCTGCGCATCGCGGCCGCCCTCGACGCGGATGTCGATGAACTTGGTCGCGCCCTCGCCATCGCGCACGATCGCCTGCGCGAGGACGGTCGCCACCTCCGCCAGCGCCGAGCGCAGTGCGGGCAGCCGCGGGTCGCCGCCGTCCCGGATGGGTGCGATCGGCGCCTTGCCGGTCGCAACGATGACGAAGCTGTCGTTGGTCGACGTGTCGCCGTCGACCGTCGCGCAGTTGAACGACACGTCGGCGATCTCGCGGGCAAGCGCCTGCAGCAGCGCAGGCGCGACCGGCGCATCGGTCGCGACGAACGACAGCATCGTCGCCATGTCCGGATGGATCATGCCCGCGCCTTTGGCGACCCCGGTGACGGTGATCGTCGCGCCGTCGATCGCGACCTGCCGCGAAGCGCCCTTGGGCACGGTGTCGGTGGTCATGATCGCGCGCGCCGCGGCGAACCAGCCATCGGCACGCGCCGCCGATCGTGCCGCCGGCAGCGCGGCCACGATGCGGTCGACCGGCAGCGCCTCCATGATCACGCCGGTCGAGAACGGCAGGATCTGATCGGGCGCGCAGTCGAGGAGTTTCGCCGCCTCGACGCAGGTCGCGCGCGCGGCCGCGAGGCCCGCCGCTCCGGTACCGGCATTCGCATTGCCGGCATTGACGACCAGCGCGCGGAATCCGTTGCCCCGTGCGTGCTGCTGCGCCAGGTGCTCGCGGCATGCGAGCACCGGCGCCGCGCAAAAGCGGTTCTGAGTGAACACGCCGGCCGCGACCGATCCCGGCTCCGCGACGATCAGCAGCAGATCGTCGCGCTCCCAGTTCTTGATCTTCGCGGCGGCGGTGCCGAGCGCGACTCCCGGCACCGGCAGCAACTGGTCAGCGGTGGGCGGCGTGTATTTGACCGGCATGATCTGCGATGGCCGTTATGAATGCTTCCGTTCGATCACTGCGCGGTCAGCGACGGCGATGCGCGCAACGTTCCGAAAGGCGGGAGGAACTCGGCTGAGCGGATGGCGTCGCGAGCGACCAGCAGGCGAGGCGGCGCGCAGCGAGGCCCGAGATAGTACACATGAGTAAAGCGAGGGCCGAGCGAGCACACAACGAAGCATGCGGGCCGCACAGCAGCCAGATGTCAGCCGAGACGACCGTGGCAGTGCTTGTACTTCTTGCCGGATCCGCACGGACAGGGATCGTTGCGTCCCACCTTCTCGCCGGCGCGGACGAACGGCGGGGCGATCGCCACCGCAGTGTCGGCATCGTCGCCTTCGCTCGCTCCCAGCGCCTGATCGTAGTCGGCATGCTGGTACTGGACGTTGCTGACCGCAGGCTCGGGCTCGACCGCCTGCACGTCCTCCTGCGTGCGCACCTGGACCGTGAGCACGATCTTGACGACGTCCTGCTTGATCCGGTCGAG
>DATIQL010000020.1:0-4343 GCA_035470905.1 Casimicrobiaceae bacterium | reverse complement strand
CGTGCTGCGCGACGCGTTGCGCCAGAGGAGCGTCGGCATCATCGAGGAGTTGCCGGAGAAGGGCATCGTCAAGTACGGCAAGCCGGCGGGGATCATCGCCTGCATCGTCCCGACCACCAATCCGGATCTCACCCCGGCCGGCAACGCGATCTACGGGATCAAGGCGCGCGACGTCGTCATCTTCTCGCCGCACCCGAGCTCGAAGAAGACGTCGTTCGAGACGGTGCGGCTGATGCGCGAGGCGCTCGAGCGCGAAGGCGCGCCGGCCGACATCCTGCAGTGCCTGACCAAGGTCAACATCCCGATGTCGCAGGCGCTGATGGCACGCGCGGATCTCATTGTCGCGACCGGCGGACAGCCGATGGTCCGCGCCGCCTACAGTTCCGGCACGCCTGCCTACGGCGTGGGCGCGGGCAACTCGACCATGATCATCGACGAGACCGCCGACATCGAGGAGGCCGCGCGCAACACGCGCCTGTCCAAGACCTCCGATTTCGGATCCGGATGCTCCGCCGACGGAAACCTGGTCATCGAGGAGTCGATCTTCGACAAGCTGCTCGCGCAGCTTCAGGTCGAGGGGGGCTATCTCGCGAACGCGCAGGAAAAGGCCGCGCTTCGAAAGGTGATGTGGGACGACGAGGGGCACCGCCTGCCCGATACGGTCGCGATCGCGCCGCAACAGCTCGCAAAGGCAGCCGGGTTCGCGATTCCAGCCAGTTGCAAGTTCATCATCGTCCACGGCGACGGCATAGGCAAGGAGCACCCCTATTCGAGCGAGAAGCTCACCACCCTGCTCGCCGTCTACAGATACCGGGGCTTCGAGCAGGCACTCGAGATGATGCGGGGGATCTACGCCGTGGGCGGCAAGGGTCACTCCTGCGGAATCTACTCGTTTGACCAGGACCACATCCACCGGCTCGCGGTTGCCGCGCCGGTCTCGAGGATCATGGTCCGCCAACCGCAATCGAAAGCAAATGCAGGCGCTTTCAACAACGGAATGCCGATGACGTCGAGCCTGGGCTGCGGCACCTGGGGCGGCAACATCGTTTCCGAGAACGTGCACCTCAAGCACTACATGAACACCACGTGGGTGTCGGTGCCGATCAAGGAGGACAAGCCATCCGACGAGGAACTGTTCGGCTCGTTCTACGATCCGGCCCTCGAAGCCGAGGTCGAGACGATTACGACATGAAGACGCGCGAGGCGCGCGTCGCGACGGCCACTCATTGTGAACGGAAACATGACGACCAAACGACCTGAGGAGCTTCTCGCCGATGCGTCCGCGTGGTGGGATACCGCGATCATCGATGTCCATCCGGGGGAGATCGCGATCCGCGGCTATCCGATCGAGGACTTGATCGGCCGCGCGCGCTTTCCGGAAATGATATGGCTGATGCTGCGCGGAGAGCTGCCGTCGGCGGCACAGGCTGATCTGCTCGAGGCGGCGCTCGTCCCCGGGGTCGACCACGGGCCGCACGCGCCGTCCATCGCAATCGCGCGCATGGCGGTCACCTGCGGTCTGCCGGTCAACGGCGCAATGGCGTCCGCGATCAATGTCCTGGACGACATTCATGGCGGCGCGGGCCAGCAGTGCATGGAGTTGTACCGCGAGATCGACGCGGAGGCTGGTCCGGACGGCGATCTCGTGCAGGCCGCGACCAAGGTGATCGAACGTCACCGCGAGGCGGGCGAGAAGATCGTTCCGGGGTTTGGTCACCGGTTCCACCCGGTGGATCCGCGCACTGCGCCACTGTTCGAACTGGTCGCGAAGGCCGAAGCGGTCGGCACCGTGTCGGGGCGCTATGCGCAGATCGGGCGCGCTGTCGAAAAGGCGCTCGAAGCGCTGAAGACCCGCCACATTCCGATGAACATCGACGGGATTACCGCGGTCATTTTCTGCGAGCTGGGTTTCGAGCCGGAGCTGGGGCGCGGGCTCTTCATTCTCTCGCGCGCCGTGGGCATTCTCGCCCACGCGTGGGAACAGAAGCAGCGCGGCCGCCGCATCATGGGGCCGATGCCGCGCGAAATTCCGTATCGCTACAGCGGGCCGGCGCGTCGCGCCGTTCCTCCGACCTTCGGCACGACACGCGGGCGCCAGTGACCGAGCCAGGCTGTTCGCCGACCTGCCGCCGCGCACACGGGCCCCCAAGGAGCAACACATGAAAGATCTGATCTCGAACCAGCTCGTCAAGTATCTCGAAGCGCGTGGCATCGAACACGTCTTCGGCCTCTGCGGGCACACCAACATCGCAGTGCTCGCGGCGCTGTCGAAGAGCAGGAAGATCAAGTTCATCAACACGCGGCACGAGCAGATCGCCGCGCACGCGGCCGACGGCTATGCACGCGCGAAAAAGGAGACCGCGGTCGTGCTGTCCCACCTCGGACCGGGTCTTACGAATGCCGCGACGGGTGTTGCCAATGCCTCGCTCGACTCGGTGCCGATGGTCGTCATCGCCGGCGACGTCCCCAGCCACTACTTCGGCAAGCACCCCCACCAGGAGGTGAACATGCACGCCGACGGCTCGCAGTACGAGATCTACCGGCCATTCGTCAAGCGGGCCTGGCGCGTGGACTCACCGCATCTGTTTCCCGAGATCATCGAAAAGGCGTTCGCCCTCGCCGAAAGCGGCCGCCCCGGCCCGGTGCTGGTCGACGTCCCGATGGACATCTTCTCCAGCGAAGTCGACGTCGAGCTCTTCGACCGATTGCGGCTCAACACGAAGAAGCTGACCAAGCCTTCGCTCGACGAGGACACCGCCACCGAGATCGTCAGGAAGCTCGCGGCGGCCAGGAGGCCGGTCCTTTACGTCGGCGGCGGCATCATGCTGGCCGATGCGACGGCCGAGTTGCGCGAGCTCGTCGACCACCTGCAGATTCCCGTGGCCCACACGATCATGGGCAAGGGGGCGCTGCCGGACGATCATCCGTTCATGCTCGGCATGACCGGCTTCTGGGGCACGCAATTCATCAACGAGCAGTGCCGCGGCGCCGACTGGATCCTCGGCCTGGGCACGCGCTTTTCCGAAGCGGACTGCAGCTCGTGGGAGCCGGAATTCACCTTCAACTTCCCGCCGACGAAGCTGATTCACATCGACATCGATCCGGCGGAGATCGGTCGCAACTATCCGGTGGAGATCGGCGCGGTCGCGGACATCAAGCAAGCGCTGAAGGTCCTGAATCGGGTTGCCCGCAAGCTCGTTCCCGCGGGCACCAAGCGGGCGGCGCTGGCGGAGCAGATTGCGACGGCGCGCAAGGCATTCATCGCCCAGAACCGGGTGCATGCAACCAGCGATGCGTATCCGATGCGGCCCGAGCGGATCCTCGCCGACGTGCGCGAAGCGCTTCCACGGGACGCGCTCATCACGACGGACGTCGGCTGGAACAAGAACGGCGTGGGCCAGCAGTTCGCAATCCTCGAACCCGGCACGATCTTCACGCCAGGCGGCTACGCGACGATGGGCTTCGGTGCGCCGGCGGCGCTGGGGGCCAAGATTGCGCGCCCGGATCGCGTCGTCGTCGCCCTGGTCGGCGACGGCGGTTTCGGCCAGAACCCGGCAATGCTCGCCACCGCGGCCGAGCAAGGCGTCGCAGTCGTGTGGGTGATCATGAACAACGGCGCCTACGGCACGATCGCGGGCCTGGAGAAGGCGCACTACGACACGACGTTCGGAACGGTCTTCGAAAAGGACGGCAAGCCGTACGCGGTGGACTACGCGGCCATCGCCAAGGCATACGGCATCGACGGCGTGAAGATCGGCGCGGCCGCCGAATTCAAGCCCGCGCTCGCAACGGCGATCAAGTCGGGAAAACCGTTCGTCATCGACGTCATGATGCAGAACGAGCCGGTGCCCACCGCTGGCCATTGGAACATCATGGACATCTACTCGCCGGGCAAGAAGGTGCACCACGTCAGTGTCGGGGCTGCTGCCCACGCCGATTGAACGATCGCTTATCGCAAACCGGACGGGAGAGGCGAAAACCATGAAGCATGAATATTCGCTGGCGCACCTGACGGCGCTATCGCTGACGCCGCCGCAGCTGGTCGACGTCGCCGCGCGAACGGGGTACGACTACGTTGGCGTGCGGATAACGCGCGTGACACCGAACGAAGTCCTGTACGACCTTGCACGGGATCGTGCGATGATGAAGGAGACCAAGGCGAGGCTCGATGACACCGGAATCGGTGTGCACGATGTCGAGCTCTTTCGCATGGATCCGTCGCTCGATGCGGAGAGCTTCGTCCCGCAACTCGAGGCAACCGCGGAGCTTGGCTCGCGGAACATAATTGCCCAGTTGCCGGATCCCGACCGCGAGCGCGCTACCGAGCGCTTCGCCCGGATCTG
>DATIQL010000019.1:0-8707 GCA_035470905.1 Casimicrobiaceae bacterium | reverse complement strand
CGAGCAGCACCGACAGCTGCTGTTGGTGCAGCCACTTGGCCAGCTTGCCGATCGACGTGGTCTTGCCCGCACCGTTGACGCCCGCCAGCATGATCACGCAGGGGCGCGCCTGCCCGACGCTCGGCGGGGATTCGAGCTTGCCGATCAGGTCGACCAAGGCATCGCGCAGCAACTCCCGCGGATCGGCCTCGGGACCGGCGCGTCGGTACCGGCTTCGCAGTTCGTCCAGAAGGTGGGTGGTCGCGTCGACGCCGACGTCCGCACCGAGCAGCGCCGATTCGAGTTCGTCCAGCGCCTCGTCGTCGAGGATGCGGCGCCGGAACACGCCGGCGAGCGCGCCGGAAAGCTTGTCGCGGGACAGCCCCAGGCCTGCCTTGAGGCGTTCGCCCCACGAGCGTTTCGGCGGCGGTGCCTCGCCGGCGGCCGGCACCGTGGCGTCGGCGTCGCTGCCACTGCCGGCTGCAGGCGCAGCCGTCTCGGCGGGCGCCGGCTCGGATGGCGGCGGGGATTCCCTGGCGGGCTTGCGCTTGAACAGGTCGAACATCGGGATTGCCGTGGTGTCCTGGCTTGCGGAGCCGGCGGCGTGGCGGGCGCGACGCTTCGATGCCGTCCTGCATGGACGGCACGCCGGAAAACTGGAATTCTACCGGTGCGCTGCCGGCGGGCCGTGCAAGTCACGCCGCGGGCCTCGTTGCCGGCGGACCTGCGCGCGGGCGTCGGCAGCGCCTGCCGACGCCCCTCGCCCTGCTCGCCCACCCGTGCCTGCCCCCAACCGTGTACGCATCATCGGCGGCCGTCACCGCGGCCGCCAGATCCGTGTTCCCGACGCCCCGGACCTGCGCCCGACGCCGGACCGTGTGCGCGAGACGCTGTTCAACTGGCTGGGACAGGACCTGGCAGGCGCGCGGACCCTCGACCTGTACGCGGGGACCGGGATACTGACCCTCGAAGCCTGCTCCCGCGGGGCCGCCCTGGCGGTGGCCGTCGACCGCAACCCCTCGCTGATCCGCGCGTTGCGCACGGCCGCTGCCGCGATGGACATCGACGCGATCGAGACCCACGTCGGCGATGCGCTTGCCTGGGCCGAGCGGGAGACGCGCGCTTTCGACGTGATCTTTGCCGACCCGCCGTTCGCCGAGGACCCCTGGCCGGCGCTGTTCCCCGCAGCCGCGAGGCTGCTCGGCGAGCAGGGCCGGCTCTACGCCGAAGCGGGCAGGATGCTGGCTCCGCCGCCGGGGCTGTCGATCGTCCGCCATGCGAAGGCGGGGCAGGTGCATTATCATCTGCTCGCCCCGTCCACCGCGTCCTGACCATCGCGCCGGCCCCGCGTCCACGGGCGCCCGCCTTCCGCTGCGAAGCCTCCGATGATGAAAGTCGTCTACCCCGGCACGTTCGATCCGTTCACCCGCGGGCACGAGGATCTCGTGCGTCGCGCGTCGCGCCTGTTCGATGCCGTCGTCGTCGGGATCGCCGACAGCGAGGCCAAGAAGCCGTTCTTCAGCACCGAGGAGCGCATCGCGATGACCCGGGAGGTCCTGCGCCCCTATCCGAACGTCGAGGTCCTCGGGTTCTCGGCGCTGCTGATGGATTTCGTCCATGCGCAGGGCGCGCGGGTCATCCTGCGGGGCCTGCGCGCGGTGTCGGACTTCGAGTACGAGTTCCAGATGGCGGGAATGAACCGCAACCTGCATCCCGAGATCGAGACCTTGTTCCTGACCCCCGACGAGAAATACATGTTCGTCTCGGCGACGATCGTGCGCGAGATCGCGCGCTTCGGCGGCGACGTCTCGAAGTTCGTGCACCCCCTGGTCGCCGAGCGCCTGCAGCGCAAGATCGCGTCGCGCTAGCGCGGCCCCGACGCGCGAAACGCCAGCCGCGAAACGAAGCGAGCCCGCCATGGCGCTGATGATCACCGACGAATGCATCAACTGCGACGTCTGCGAGCCCGAGTGCCCGAACGACGCGATTTCGCAGGGTCCCGAGATCTACCGGATCGATCCCGCGAAGTGCACCGAATGCGTCGGGCATTTCGACAAGCCGCAATGCCGCGAGGTGTGTCCGGTCGACTGCATTCCCGTCAATCCGGATTTCGTCGAGTCGCACGAAGCGCTGCAGCGCAAGTACGAGGCGCTGATGCGCGAGAAGGTCGCGTCGGGCGGAACGGCGGAAGCGAAGGACCGGGTCGCGTAGCCCGGGCGGGCGACACCCTGCGGCCGCCCTGCGCGGCGGCCCCGAAAGCCGCGACCGGGAGGCGCCGGCCCCGGCTGCCGCCTTCAGCCGTTGGCGGCGAGCGGCAGGGCGTCGGGCGCCTCGATGATCAGGTCCACCGCGGCAATCTCCTTCCGCAATCCCTGGAGCTGCGCCTCGAGGGCCTCGCGCGACTGCTCGAGCTCGATGATGCGGTTCTCGAGCTCGTCGCTCGCGCGGTGGATGCGGCGGATGCTGTCGAGCCTGCGTCGCAGCTGGATATGGTGCTCGCGCACCTGCGTCTCCAGCGGTGACATCACCGCCTTGAGCCAGGCCTCGACGTCGCGGTTCGCGACCTTGTAGATGTGTTTGGAGCGCGAGGCGATCGTCTCGAAGAACTGCCTCATCAGCGGGTACTTGGCCTTGCTGACCATGTTCCACAGCGTGTTGAAGTGCGTGTTGTACGCGCGCTCCATCCGCTCGATTTCCTTCAGGTACTTGAGCACCGAGAACTGCGGCGGGACGAAGGTCTCGAGGCCATGCTCGTGTGCGAAGCGCACGTACATCGCCCGCATCAGGTCGTGGATCTCGGCGGCCTGGCGGCCCGCCTTGTCGAAATCGGCGCGCAGCCGCGCGAAGAACTCGCCCATCGCCTCGCGCACGCCCTTGGTGAACGGGCTCTCCTCGATCCGCGTGCGCGTGCGCGCGGCGTTGTGGCGCAGGGCGGAAAGCCCGATCACGTCGAACAGGTCGTTGGTGTGCTGCGTGAACACGTTGCGCAGCGCCGTGTAGCGCGCGAGGCCCTTCTCGAAGACCTCCTTTTCCTCCTGAACGCGCGCCATCATGTGCACGACCACGTCCTGGTTCTTGCCGCGCAGCGCGGTGAGCTCGGCGAGCTGCTCGTTGATGCCGCTGGCGCGCGCGTCGAGGATCGAGCGGATCTGCGCCGTCATTGCGCGGACCTCGCCCTGGGTCGCGGCGCCGACGAAGTCGCGCTTGGCCGGGATCAGCTTGCGCGACAGCGAGTGCTCGAGGACCGGCAGGCGGCTCTTCGCAAGCAGCGCGTCGTCGCCGTTGACCTTGGCGAGCAGCGCCTTCTGGGCGGATACGGCGAACACCTGCGTCGGCGCGATGCCCAGCATCGACGCGCTCTGGTCGACCTGGCGGTCGATCTCGGCGTTCACCTCGACCTGGTCCTTCAGGTCGTCCCACAGCCCGTCGATCTTGTTCAGCACGACCAGCCGCGTCGCCCGCGTCGCGGCGTCCTCGCCCGCGAGGTGGCCGTTCCAGACGTCGAGGTCGGTCTTGGTCACCCCGGCGTCGGCAGCGAGCAGGAACAGGATCGCGTGGGCCGTCGGCAGCAGCGACAGCGTGAGCTCGGGCTCGGTGCCGATCGCGTTGAGGCCGGGGGTGTCGAGGATCACCAGCCCCTGCTGCAGCAGCGGATGCGGGAAATTGATGATTGCGTGCCGCCAGGCCGGGATGTCGACGCTGCCCTCGTCGCCGCGTTCCAGCGCGGCGAGGATGTCCTCGTCCCGGTCGTTGTAGAGCCCGTACTTGCGCGCGAGCGCGACGGGCACGCGCTTGACCTGCGACACCCGTGCCAGCACCTCGGCCATGCGATCGGCGGCGCCCAGGTCGAGCGGAAAGGTGACCCACTCGTCGGCGTAATCCTTGAATTCGGTGACCGTCGCGTCCTTCAACCTCGTCTCGATCGGCAGCAGGCGGATCGACGGGGGCAGCGAGGCGTCGTAGAGCAGCTCGGTCGGACACATCGTGGTCCGACCCGCCGACGACGGCAGCAGGCGCTGGCCGAAATCGGCGAAGAAGATCGCATTGATGAGCTCGGACTTGCCGCGGGAGAACTCGGCGACGAACGCGACGACCAGCTTGTCCTGCTGCAGCCGCTCGAGCAGCTGCTGAACCTTTACGTCGACCTGCGCGTCCGCGAGATCCTGCTGCTGCAGCCACTCATGGAGCGATGAAATCCCGGCCGACAGCCGGCGCCGCCAGTCGGCATAGGCCTCGAATCGGGCGGCAAGGTCGCGGGAGGGGGTCATGCGGCCAATGTTCCAGGGTCGTGCGCGGGGTTCTGGCGTCGGGTGGGCATACCAATCAACGGCAGGTAAGCACAAGTCGTGCCGCAGCCTGGCGGCGCATGGTCGCGTCGTGGCGCGATGCAAGACTGCGGGAGCGGCCCGCGTCCTGCGTCACATGCTGCCGGCGCGGCGCACGCAGCGCCGCCGGGACCGCGGTTCGCGCGGCCGGCAGGGCACCGGCTGCCTGCGGGTCAGCGCCGCTGGCACTGCGGGCAGTGGAACGACGCGCGGCCCCCGAGGCGCGAGCTGCGGATCGTCGTCCCGCATACGCGGCAGGCCTCGCCGGCCCGCCCGTAGACGAAATATTCGAGCTGGAAATACCCGGACGAGCCGTCCGAGCCGACGTAATCGCGCAGCGTGCTTCCGCCCTTGGCGATCGCCTCGGTCAGGACCGCGCGCACGTTCTCGACCACCCGCGCAAGCCGGGCCCGGGAAACGCGGTTCGCCGGAAGCGCGGGATGGATGCCCGAGCGGAACAGCGTCTCGTTGGCGTAGATGTTCCCGACGCCGGTGACGACGTGGTTGTCCATCAGCGCGAGCTTGATTGCCGCCCTGCGCGAGCGCGTCGTCCGCCACAGATAGTCGGCGTCGAAAGGCGCATCGAAGGGCTCGGGTCCGAGGGAGGCGAGCAGCGGATGGCGCTCGACGGCGGAGGGCACCCACAGCATCGCCCCGAAGCGGCGCGGATCGCGGTAGCGCAGCGTCGTTCCGTCGTCGAACACGATGTCGACATGATCGTGCGCCATCCGCGGAGGCGGCTCGCGCCAGATGCGCAGCGAACCGGTCATGCCGAGATGGACGAGCAGGGCCGACGGCCCGACGCGCAGCAGCAGGTACTTGCTGCGGCGGTCGACGCGGTCGATCACCGCACCGCGCAGGCGCGCGTCGAGGTCGTCGGGAACCGGCCAGCGCAGGCGCCGGTCGTACACATCGACGCGCAGAACGCTGCGGCCTGTCACGTGCGGCGCGATGCCTCGCCGCGTGGTTTCGACTTCCGGGAGCTCGGGCATGGAGGATCTGGATTGCAGCCTCCGCCAGCGCTTCGACTGCGACAGCGGCGGACCTGAAGGCCGCTGCGACTATAGTAATCTAACCCTTGTCCCCATCCAGCCCGGGACGCGAAGGTGTGCCCGCCGATGACCGTCCCTCGTCTGCTCTCTTCCTCCATCGTCGCCGCCCTCGCGGCCGTTGCGACTCTCGCCGTTGCGCAACCGTCGACGGCGGCCGCGGCGAAGCCCATCGCATCGCAGGTCGCGGCCGACGCCGACCCCGGGCTGTCGGCGGACCTGTTCTACCGATTGCTGCTCGGCGACGTCGCGTTGCAGCGGGGCCATCCCGATGTCGCTGCACGCGCCTACATCGACGCGGCACGGGAGACCAAGGATCCGCGTCTGGCGAGTCGCGCGACCGAGATCGCGATCAACAGCCGCCAGCGCACGCTGGTGCAGGAAGCGGCCACGCTGTGGGCGAAGCTCGACCCGGCCGCGAAGCGCCCGCAGCAGGTGCTCGCAGCGCTCGCTGCCAACGGCGGCGAGGGCGACATTCCGCTTTCGGCCGGCGCAGAGGAGCTGCGATCACGCCTCGAGCGCGTGCTGTCGCAGGCGGCGCTGTCGGGTCAGGGCGTGGGCCAGGTGTTCCTGCAGCTCAATGGCCTGTTCGCCCAGCAATCGGACAAGCGAGCCGTCCTCGCGCTGGTCCGCGATGTCGCGCAGCCGTATCCGACGAGTGCGGAAGCCCATTTCGCGGTCGCACTCGCCGCCTTCATGGTCACGCCCGGCGACGAGGGGACCGAGGCAGTGGCGATCAATGAAATCGATCGCGCGCTCGAGCTCAATCCCGATTGGGACCGCGCCGCGGTGCTCAAGGGCGAGATCCTGCAGCGCAAGTCGAAGGCGGCCGAGATCGCATGGCTCGAATCGTTCGTCGCCAGGGAGCCTTCGTCCAAGGCGGCCAGCGGCGCGCTGGCCCAGGCCTACATCGAGCAGAAGCGCTATGCCGATGCGCGCGCGCTGATGCAGAAACTGTGGGACCGCGACCCGTCCTCGCGCGAGCTCGAGTTCGCCGTCGCGGTGATTGCGCTGCAGATGAAGGATTACCCGGAGGCCGAGAGGCTGGTCACCGAGCTGAAGCACGCGGGCTACGGCGAACCGGGAGCGATGGACCTCTATCTGGCGCAGATCGCCGAGGAGCAGAAGCAGTACGACAAGGCGATCGAGCACTATCGCGCGATCACCGACGGCGACCGCGCGTGGCCCGCGAAGCTGCGGATCGGCGCGATGTACGGCAAGGAAGGCAAGGTCGCGGAAGCGCAGCGCTGGCTCGACGGCCTGGACGCGGTCACGCCCGAGCAGAAGATCCAGGTCCGGCAGATGCAGGCGCAGGTCCTGCGCGAGGCCGGCGACGATGAGGGGGCGTACCGCGTGCTCGAAAAGGGTCTCGCCGACCATCCCGACGCACCCGACCTGATGTACGACCTCGCGATGGTGGCCGAGAAGCTCGATCGGGTCGACGAAGCCGAGGCGCGGCTGAAGCGCCTGGTCGAGATCAAGCCCGACGATGCGCAGGCGCTCAACGCGCTGGGCTATACGCTGGTCGACCGGACGCAGCGCACGAACGAGGGCTTCGATCTCATCGAGCGCGCGCACAAGCTTTCTCCCGAGGACCCGTTCATCCTCGACAGCATGGGCTGGGCGCTCTATCGCCTGGGTCGTCTCGACGAGGCCGAGAAATACCTGCAGCGCGCGCTCGACGGCCGGCCCGATGCCGAGATCGCCGCGCATCTGGGCGAGGTCCTGTGGCGCAGGGGCGACCGTGACCGCGCGCGTGCCGTCTGGAATGCGCAGCTCGCCTCCCACCCCGACAACGCGGTGCTGAAGGAGACGATCCGGAGGCTCGAGCCATAGCGAAGGGTCGCGCCGCCCTGGCCGCAACCGTCGCCGGTGTGCTCGCCGCCTGCGCGGCGCTTCCGCCGGCGTCGGTCGCGCCACCCGCCGGCCGCGATGCCGCCTTCACGCTCGATGGAAGGCTTTCGGCGCGCCACGGTGACCAGGGCGTCGCGGGCGCGTTCACGTGGATTCACCGGCCGGGGCGCGATGCGATCGACCTCGCGAGTCCGCTGGGCCAGACGCTCGCGGAGATCGACGGCGATGCCCACGGTGTGCGACTGCGCCTGCCCGACGGCAGGACCGACACGGCTCCCGACTGGGGAACGCTGACCGAGCGTGCATTCGGCGTCGTGATTCCGGTCGAGGGCCTCGCGTTCTGGGTCCGCGGCGAACCGCGTGCGGGTGCGCTGGCGCGCATCGAGCGCGACAACCGGGGCCGCGTCGTCGCGCTGCGGCAGGACGGCTGGGAAATCGACTACGCGTACGCCGACGATTCGGCGACACGGCCCGCGCGCGTGACGCTGCGTTACGCCGACACCCCGCCAATCGACGTCCGCGTCATCGTCGACCACTGGCAATGACCGGACGAACGCAGGTGCTGGTGGTGCCCGCGCCGGCGAAGGTCAACCTGTTCCTGCACGTCACCGGCCGGCGCGACGACGGCTATCACACGCTCGAATCGCTGTTCTCCCTGATCGACCTCGCCGATACCTTGACGATCGAGGACCGGGACGACGGCCGGATCCTGCGCGCGGCCGAGGTTCCCGGCGTTCCCGAAAGCGAGGACCTGACGCTGCGGGCGGCGCGGGTGCTGCGCAAGGCCGCCGGCACGCGCCGCGGCGCCGCAATCACGCTGGACAAGCGAATTCCGCGGGGTGCCGGACTGGGGGGAGGAAGCTCGGATGCCGCGAGCGTGCTGCTTGCGCTGAACCGCCTGTGGTCGCTGTCGATGTCGCGGCAGGACCTCGCCGCCGTCGGCGTCACGCTGGGCGCCGACATTCCCTTTTTTCTCGGCGAGACCGCAGCGCTCGCGCGAGGCATCGGCGAGCGCCTGACACCGATGTCCGTGCCGCAGTCGTGGCTCGCGCTCGCCGTGCCGCCGGTGCACATCGCGACGGCGTCGATCTTCGCTGCGCCGGAATTGACACGATCGACAGCGTCGGCGAAAATAGACGTCTTTTCCGAAGGTTACGGTCGGAACGATCTGGAGAGCGTGGCGGCGGCCCGGTTTCCGCAGGTCGCCGAAGCGCTTCATGCATTGCGGCGAGCATCGCCGGATGCGCGGATGACGGGTTCGGGCGCGTGCGTGTTCGCGGTGTTCGCCACCGCGGCCGAAGCGCGGGCCGCGCTGGCGCTGTTGCCGGCCGGCATTTCCGGGCAGGTCCTGCGCACGGTTGCGCGTCACCCGCTCGCATCATTCGCGTCGTAACGTGATTTTCGGATCGGTCCGTGGCGGAGCGCGGAACGGACGGATTGCGCAGGTTTCCGCTGGGGAGTCGCCAAGTTGGTTAAGGCACCGGATTTTGATTCCGGCAT
>DATIQL010000018.1:0-5972 GCA_035470905.1 Casimicrobiaceae bacterium | reverse complement strand
TGTGCAACAATGTCTGCAACTATTTGCATCAGGGTGACCGCGATGCTGGACCGTGACGGCTATCGCCCGAACGTCGCCATTGTCGTCGCCAACGGCAGAAACCTGGTTTTCTGGGGCAAGAGGATCCGCGAGCATTCCTGGCAGTTTCCGCAAGGTGGCATCAATCCCGGCGAGGCGCCAGAGCAGGCGATGTACCGGGAACTGCGCGAGGAAGTGGGGCTCCAGCCGCAGCACGTCAGGATTCTCGGCCGTACGCGCGACTGGCTGCGTTACGACGTCCCTCAACACTGGATCAAGCGCGAATGGCGCGGCAGCTACCGGGGGCAGAAGCAGATCTGGTATCTGCTGCGGCTCACCGGTCGCGACAGTGATGTCAGCCTGCGCGCGACCGATCATCCGGAATTCGACGCCTGGCGCTGGCACGACTACTGGATCCCGCTCGAAACGGTGATCGAGTTCAAGCGCGACGTCTATCGGCGCGCGCTGCGCGAGCTCGAGCGCTACCTGCATGTGCGTCCGCAGACGCGCCGCGAGCGCCTGTACGGCTGGGCGCGGCCCGAGATGCCGGCGTCCTACGTCGATCCCGAGGCGCAGCCCGAGAACTAGCTTGCGCTCTCAGCGCATCATGCCGAGGCCGCCGCCGACATGCGGCGTCATCATCATTCCGCTGAACACGTAGCCGGCGAGGATGCCGAGCACGATGCCGAAGAGCACGATGACCAGCGTGAAGGGAACGGCTTTCTCCGGAGCGGCCTTCTTCAGCACCGGCGCGCCGAGGAAGAACGTGTAGAACGCGTAGATCGTCGCGATCAGTCCCAACAGTCCGCCCAGCATTCCCAGCAGGTTGAAGATGCCGGCGAGCCAGGCCGCCGTGTAGCTGTACGCGGTCAGCTTCAGCGACGCGATGAAATCCTTCGTGCCGCCGAAGGAGGGCGCGAGACTGTCGACGATCAACGCCAGGACGAAGGTGATGATCAGCGACAGCACGTACTGCGCGACCGCCCACTGCAGCGAATGCGTCGACAGCAGCAGTGCCACCGGTCCGATCGCGGCGAGGATCATCACCCAGCCGGTGTAGATCGATTGAACGGTCGAGGGCTCGGCCGCGATCCTGGGCCATTCGCTGCGCGGATCGAGGAGGATTCCCTTGACGCGGTCGACGATGCTCATGCGTGGCCCCCTGGCGAGTTGGAATTCTTGCGCCGCAGTTTAGGGGAGCGGGCCGCGGCTGTCGACTCGGCTGCGCTACTCGAGCAGCACGAGATTGTCGCGATGGATGAGCTCGGGCTCGTCGACGTATCCGAGGATCGCTTCGATTTCCGACGAAGGCCTGCGCAGGATGCGCACGGCTTCCTGTGCGCCGTAGTTGACGAGGCCGCGCGCGATCTCGCGGCCGTCGGAGCCGAAGCAGCCGACGACCTCGCCGCGCTCGAAACTGCCGGTGACGGCGACGACGCCGATCGGGAGCAGGCTCTTGCCTTCGCGCGTCAGCGCGCGCACGGCGCCATGGTCGAGCTCGAGTCGACCCGCAAGCTGGACGTGATCGGCGAGCCACTGCTTGCGCGCGGCGAGTGAATTGCGCTCCGCCGAAAGCTGCGTCCCGATCGCCTCTCCCGCCGCGAGCCGGGTCAGCACGTCGGGTTCGCGGCCGCAGGCGATGACCGTCGACGCGCCCGAGCGCGCCGCCCGCTTGGCCGCAAGCACCTTGGTCAGCATGCCGCCGCGCCCGATCGTGCTGCCGGCGCCGCCGGCCATGGCCTCGAGCGCGGGGTCGCCGGCGTGCGCCGTCGTCACCAGCGTTGCCGCCGGGTCGCTGCGGGGATCGGCGGTGTAGAGACCCTGCTGGTCGGTCAGCAGCACCAGCACGTCGGCTTCGACGAGATTGGTGACCAGCGCGCCCAGCGTGTCGTTGTCGCCAAAGCGGATCTCGTCGGTCGTGACGGTGTCGTTCTCGTTGATCACCGGAATCACGCCCAGTCCGAGCAGCGTCGTCAGGGTGGTGCGCGCATTCAGGTAGCGCCTGCGGTCGGCGAGGTCCTCGTGCGTCAGCAGCACCTGTGCCGTGCGCAATCCGTATTCCGCGAACGCACGCTCATAGGCCTGGACGAGGCCCATCTGGCCGACGGCCGCCGCAGCCTGCAGCTCGTGGATCGCATGCGGACGCGTCGACCAGCCGAGACGCAGCATGCCTTCGGCGATCGCACCCGAAGAGACCAGGATCACGGACTTGCCGGCGCGCGAGAGCTGGGCGATCTCGCCGGCCCAGCGCGCCACCGCCGCGTGGTCGAGGCCGCGCCCCTCGTTGGTGACGAGGCTCGACCCGACCTTGACCACGAGGCGGCCGGCGTGCGCGACTGCGCCGCCGCTCATGGCGCGTCCGCGCCCCTGCGCCGGCGCCGGCTGGCGACGGGCGCGGGCCTGACCACGACCGGCGCCGGCGTGACGACCACGGGCGCCGGTGTGACGGCCACGGTGCCCGCCCGCGGCTGCGCCGTGGCGGACAGCTCCGCCGGCGCCTGCGCTTCGGCGGGCGCCTCCACCGGCACCGGCGGATGCTGGTCGAGCCAGTCCTGGATCGCGAAGGTCAGCTCCCGGCATCCGCCGCCGTCGATGGCGGAGATGGCGAACCACGGACCTTTCCAGCGGTATTTCTTCACGAAGGCCCTGGCGCGGGCCTGGCGCTCGGCCTCGGGGACGAGGTCGAGCTTGTTCAGCACCAGCCAGCGCGGCTTGTCGTAGAGCGCCGTGTCGTACTTGCGCAGCTCGTCGACGATCGCATGGGCATCGGCAACCGGATTCGCATCCGGATCGAGCGGGGCGACGTCCACCAGGTGCAGCAGCAGGCGCGTGCGCTGCAGATGGCGCAGGAACTGGTGGCCGAGGCCCGCGCCCTCGGCGGCACCTTCGATCAGGCCCGGGATGTCGGCGACGACGAAGCTCCGGCCCTCATCGGTCCGAACGACGCCGAGCTGTGGTGCGAGCGTGGTGAAAGGGTAGTCGGCGACCTTGGGCCGCGCCGCGGAAATGGCGCGAATCAGGGTCGACTTGCCGGCATTGGGCAGGCCCAGGAGGCCGATGTCGGCGAGGACCTTGAGCTCCAGCTGCAGGCGGCGCTTTTCTCCGGGCTCACCGGGCGTCGTCTGGCGCGGCGCCCGATTCACGCTCGACTTGAAATGCAGGTTGCCCAGCCCGCCCTTGCCCCCTTTGGCGACGAGGGCGCGCGCGCCGTCGTGATCGAGATCGGCGATCGTTTCGCCGGTGTCGGCATCGCTGATCGTCGTGCCGACCGGCATGCGCAGGACCACGTCGTCGGCGCCGCGCCCGTACTGGTCCGCGCCACGGCCGTTCTCGCCGCGTTTCGCGCGGTGGATCCGCGCATAGCGATAGTCGATCAGCGTGTTGATGTTGCGGTCGGCGACGGCCCAGATGCTGCCGCCGCGGCCGCCGTCGCCCCCATCCGGTCCGCCGCGGGGAACGTACTTCTCGCGGCGAAACGACGCCGCGCCATTGCCCCCGTCGCCTGCCAGCACTTCGATCAAAGCTTCGTCGATGAACTTCACGTTGCATCCTTCAGATAGAGCACATAGCGCTCGGTCGCGTCGCCGCGCCGGTTTCCGGCCCATTCGACATGCCAGCCGGCGATCTGCGGCGGCGAACCCTGCTGGGAGCCGTATTGGACGATCAGCGCGGGGCAATCGGGGGCCGGGTGGGTCTCCTCGCGCACGGTGACGAGCTTGGCAAAATACTGGAAGAGCGCGCGCTGCGGATCGCCGAGATTGCGGCTCGCGACGCATCCCTCGGCAGGCAGGTGTGCCTTGATGGTCTCGACAAGGTGGCGATACGAGCGGCGGGAGTCAAGGTAGGGCAGCCAGATCGTCGAGTAGAGGCACCAGACGAGCGTCACGCCCGCGGCCCAGTTGAGCAGGGCGCGGCGATTGCTGCGCCGGGCGGGACGCACCAGGGCGATCCACAGCAGCGTCAGGAACAGTGCGGCGGCGACTGCGCTCAGGTGGAAGCTCGGCCGGAAACCCGTTTCGGTGTCGCGAAACAATGTCGCGACGGCCCGCGACATCCCGTGGATCCTCGCATCGATCCACAGGCCCCAGACGACGATCGCGAGCAGGCCGAAGGTGAGGATGCCGAACCAGTCCAACGCGGCCGAGTAGCCCCGTTTCAGCGAATCGACCTCGAGCGTCGCGAGCAGCGCGAGGGGGACGACCAGCGGCAACGCCTGGTTCAGCTTGGGGTCGGGCGTCACCAGCAAGTTGGCGAAGATCACGATGGCCAGCAGGCCGGGGAGTTGCACGGCCGGTTGCGCGACTCCGCCGTTGAATCCGCGGCCGCGCGTCCACAGCATCCACGCGATCAGGGGCAGCGACGGCCATGCGAACCAGAGGATGTTGCGCAGGAAGTACAGCGGTTCGGCGCTCTCTGCACCGCCGGGAAGTGCGATGAAATTGGCCGCGCGCTGTCCGTCGATCCAGGCGTCGAGGAGCGCGCTGCCGCGCAGGTCGAGCGCCACGATCCAGGGTGCCGCGAGGCCGGCGCCGACGGTCAGCGCAACGGCGAGCGTGATCGCGTATTCGCGCCGGCGCCAGGCGGCGCCCACGACCGGCAGCAGCGCGGAAGTCAGTGCGAGCCAGGCCGGCGACTGCACCCCCTGACTCAGGAACGCGATTGCCGCGCCCAGTCCGATCCACGCACCCCCGGCGACGGGGCGGCGCAGGGCCAGCGTGTGGCCGAAGAGCGCGATCGCGACGCCCGCCATCGCACCCAGTTCCCCGGACAGCACATGCCCGCGGTCCCACAGGCCGACGGTTCCGATCAGCATCAGCACCGGCAGCCAGCGGAACTCGGGTCCGGCCAGCTCGCCGCCCGCGAGCGCGCTGAACAGCAGGGTCAGCGCCAGTGCCAGGCCCGCGACCAGTCGGGCCGCATCGAAGGGTTCGAGCGGTGGCGAGAGGAGGCGCTGGGAGACCGCGGCGATGGCCGGCAGGAGTGGCGGGTGCTCGAGGTCGACCTCGCCTGCGAGACGGGGCACGACATAGTCGCCGCTCTGGTTCATTTCCCAGGCGATGCCGAAGTTCGTCGCATCGTCGAACTTCCATGGGTCGTGGCCGACAAGGCCAAGCGCGATCCAGGCGACGGCGAGCAACAGCAGCCCTGCCTGTTTCCAGTTGCGGTAAGGCTCCGACGGGCTCAATCGCGCCGGGTCGGCCGGAAGCGGGACTTGGCGTGGGGCGCTGCGCATGGCGGGAGAATGGCGGCAACGGCGCATCGCCGCAACGAAAAAGGCAGCCGAAGCTGCCTTTTTGCCATTGCGGGGATGCTGACCCTGCGATCAGGCGGATGTCGTGGCCGACTTGCTGCCGTAACGCTGGCGGAACTTCTCGACGCGGCCCGCGGTGTCCATGATCTTCTGCTTGCCGGTGTAGAACGGATGGCAGGACGAACAGACTTCCACGTGCAGCGGCTTGTCGATCGTCGAGCGCGTCGTGAAGGTGCTGCCGCAGCTGCAGCTGACCTGGATTTCGCTGTACTTCGGATGGATGTCGGTCTTCATTGCGCGCCTCATGTGCGGGCGACCCGCTGCATTCGCGAGTCGTCGGTGGGTGGTGCTGTCGGTAGCGCCATCCGCGGGACAACCGGCCGGTTTGCCGATGGTGCCACTGGCCGCTGTGGGGGGGATCTGGCTGGCGACCCCGGCGGTCTGGCGAATCGAGAATTATCCCCGATCCTCCGTTGCAATGCAAGATCCGGCCGCCAGCGACAACAGGGAGTGTAGCTTAACTGCTTGATGCAGAAAGAATTGTGGCCGGGCACCGGCGGGCGGTCGATGCCCGCCCGGGCGACCCTGCGGGCCGCCACGCGATTGCGCGGGTTCGGGGCGCCGTCGACCCTGCGCCGGCGCCGGCGGCGTCCGAAGCTGCTTACGGGGCCGGCTTCCCCTGCGTAGGCTCGCACGGATCCGC
>DATIQL010000017.1:0-41236 GCA_035470905.1 Casimicrobiaceae bacterium | reverse complement strand
CTGAGGCAACTGCTCGACCACGCCGCCGAAAACGGCTACGGCGTGCCGGCGTTCAACGTCAACAATCTCGAGCAGATCCACGCGATCATGCAGGCTGCGCAGGAGACCGACAGCCCGGTGATCCTGCAGGCCTCCGCCGGTGCGCGCAAATACGCCGGCGAACCGTACCTGCGCCACATGGTGCTGGCCGCGGTCGAGGCGAACCCGGACATTCCGCTCGTGCTGCATCAGGATCACGGCGCGTCGCCGGCGGTGTGCCAGCAGTCGCTGCGCTCGGGTTTCACGTCGGTCATGATGGACGGCTCGCTGCTCGAGGATCAGAAGACGCCGGCGAGCTACGAATACAATGTGGAAAATACCCAATTTGTCACGCGCATGGCGCATGCGATCGGCGCGTCCGTCGAGGGCGAACTCGGCTGCCTCGGTTCGCTCGAAACCGGCATGGCCGGCGAGGAGGACGGCGTCGGCGCCGAAGGCAAGCTCTCGCACGACCAGTTGCTGACCGATCCCGGGCAGGCGGCGGATTTCGTGCGCAGGACCGGCGTCGATGCGCTGGCAATCGCGATCGGCACCTCGCACGGCGCCTACAAGTTCTCGCGCCAGCCGACCGGCGACGTGCTGGCGATCGATCGCATCAAGGACATCCACCAGCGCATCCCGGACACGCATCTCGTCATGCATGGTTCGTCGTCGGTGCCGCAGGAATGGCTGGCGATCATCCGCGACTACGGCGGCGAGCTGAAGGAGACCTACGGTGTCCCCGTCGAGGAGATCCGCGAGGGCATACGCCACGGCGTGCGCAAGGTGAACATCGACACCGACATCCGGCTGGCGATGACCGGCGCAATCCGCCGCGCGCTGGCGAAAGACCGCAGCGAGTTCGATCCACGCAAGCTGTTCAAGGACGCGACGGCCGCGGCCAAAGGCATCTGCGCGGCGCGTTTCGAGGCTTTCGCCTGCGCCGGCCAGGCATCGAAGATCAGACCGGTGCCGCTGGAGAAGATGGCCGAGCGTTACCGCCGGACGGAATCCATGGAGGTCGCAGCGTAGGATTCGCGCATGGCTTGCGCGATGCCCTCGGGGAGGCGATGACGGCGGACAGGGTCGCCACGCGCGGCGGTCACGGGCGCGGCCTCGGGCTCGCCATCGGCGTCGTCGTCTCGACATCTGCTGTCTCGCAGCTGCTTCCACAGTTGCGCAGCCTCGGCGGCATCATCGGTCCGGCCGTGTCGGGCAGGTTTCTCTGGGTGATCGGGGTCCTCAACCTGCTCGTGCTGTCCGGCATCGTCAAACTGTGGCGCCAGGCGAGGACGGCGACGCACGGCCACGACCACCTGGAAGGGCTCCTCGCCAAGCGCGGGCTCATCAGCCGCCTTTTCGGAGGCCGGCTGCAGCGGGTCGTCACCCGCAGCCGGCAGATGTATCCGCTCGCACCGGAATATTCATTAGCGGATAATCCGCCAATGCAACTGCAGGGGCAGATCCGCAACGTTCCGGGCGTCCAGACGGGACGCACGCCCGCTGTGCACGGCCCCGAGGCGCCGGACGAGCTCGCGCGGCTCCTGGACGTTCAGCGCGCGGCGTTCGCGGCCGAGCGCTATCCCGACCTGCGTCTGCGCCGCGACCGGCTCGAGCGGCTGCTCGGGATCGTCACGCGCCACGAGGATGCGCTGGTCGCGGCGATTGCCCGCGATTTCGGCCATCGTTCGTCGCACGAGACTCGGCTCGCCGAGCTCTACGTCGTCGCCGCCGAGCTGCGCCATGCGATCCGGCGGCTGCCGCGCTGGATGCGGCCACGCCGCGTCGCGACGCCGTGGCACCTGCTGCCTGCATCGGCGAGCATCATGTACCAGCCGCTGGGCGTGGCCGGCGTGATCAGCCCCTGGAACTATCCGGTGCAGCTCGCGCTCGCTCCCGCGGTTGCGGCGCTGGCAGCCGGCAACCGCGTGATGCTCAAGCCCTCGGAAATGACGCCTGCGACGTCGGTGCTGCTGGCCGAGCTGGTGGCGACGCATTTCCGCGAGGACGAGTTCGCCGTCGTCCTGGGCGACGCCGGCGTCGGCGCCGCGTTCGCGGCGCTGCCCTTCGACCATCTGTTGTTCACCGGGTCGACGGCGGTCGGGCGGCGCGTCGCGCTCGCGGCGGCCGCAAACCTGACGCCGGTGACGCTGGAGCTTGGCGGCAAGTCGCCGGCGGTGTTCGACGAGGACGCCGATTTCGCGCACGGCATACCGCGACTGATCGTGGGCAAGCTGTTGAACGCCGGGCAGACCTGCATCGCGCCGGATTACGCGCTGGTCCCCGCTGCCCGCCTCGAAGAGTTCGTCGCCGCGGTCAGGGACGCGCTGCCGAAACTCTATCCGGCGGTGGCGACCAATCCCGACTATTCGTCGATCATCAACGCGCATCACCATGCGCGGCTCGAGGCGCTGATCGAGGATGCGAGGGCGAAGGGCGCCGCCATCGTGGCACTCGATGCAGGGTCGTCAGGCGAGCAGGTTCATCCGCGGCGATTGCCGCCCACGCTCATCACCGGCGTCACCGACGACATGGCCGTCATGCGCGAGGAGGTCTTCGGCCCGCTGCTGCCGATCGAGACGTATGCGACGCCTGACGACGCGATTGCACGCATCAACGCGCGCCCGCATCCTCTCGCGCTGTACTGGTTCGGAAGCGATCGCCCGCGCTGCGAGCGCATGCTGCACGAGACGCTTGCCGGAGGCGTGACCGTCAACGACACGCTGTGGCATTTCGCGCACGAAGGGCTGCCCTTCGGAGGCGTCGGGCCGTCCGGCGTCGGCGCCTATCACGGGCGGCACGGCTTCGCGACGTTCTCCAACGCCAAGCCGGTATTCCGCCAGTCGCGCCATGCGGCGGCACGGCTCCTCTATCCGCCGTACGGTCGGACGTTCGAGCGCATTCTGGCCTTGCTGCGCCGACTCAACGGATAGCCGGCGCGCGGCGCTGCCGGCCCCGGCGGAACACCGGCGGTGGAAGGCGCCCGGTCAATCGCCGCGTGCAGGCAGCATCCGCCGCAGCACGCCGTCGCGGCGCAAATAGTGGTGGTAGAGGGCCGCCGCTGAATGCAGTCCGATCAGCGCCAGTAGCGTCCACATCAGGAACGCGTGGACGTCGCCCGCGGCGAACCCTGCGCGCGTCCCCGCGGGAACGAGGTAGGGCAGCGAAAACAGCTTGAAAGGCGTGACTGGAAAATCGCGCGCAGAAGCGGCGGCCCAGCCGAGGACGGGGCCCACCAGCAGCAGCGCATAGAGCAGCGCGTGCGTCACGCCGGCGCTCAAGCGTTCCCACTGCGGGGATTCCGGCATCGACAACGCGACCGGGCGGCGCAGGCGCCTCAGCCACCGCAGCGCGACGACGACGAGGATCAGCATGCCCAGGGAGAAGTGCAGGTTGATCAGGGTCCCGGGGACGGTGCCGCGCCGCATCGGGGGCATGGCGATCGAGACCGCGAACTGGGCAAGGACAATGACGAAGACCAGCCAGTGCAGCCACTTGGCCGTTGCGTCGTAGCCGTTTCCGTCGCGCATCACCTGGACGAGGGCAGTGTTCCCTCGACGCCTTCGACGTAGTAGTCCATCTTCGACAGCGCGTCATCGCCGAGCGTCTGTCCCGCGGCAAGCCGCAGCTTGCCCTGGTTGTCATTCATGGGCCCGGTGAAGGGATTGAGCTTGCCCGCGGCGATCGCGGCCTCGGCCCTCTTCTCGAGGTCGCGCACGTCCTGCGGCACCATCTTGCCGAACGGACCCATCCTGATCATGCCGTCCTTGATCCCGCCCCAGACGTGGTCGGGTTTCCAGGTGCCGTCGAGCACCGACTTCGCGACGCGCGTGTAGTACTCGTCCCAGACGTGGGTGACGGCGGTGATCTGCGCGTCGGGGCCGTATTTCGACATGTCGGAATGATAGGCGACCGCATAGACGTGCTTGGCTTCTGCCGCCTGCACGACCGCCGTCGAATCGGTGTGGTGCGTCAGCACGTCCGCGCCCTGCGCGACCAGCGTGCTCGCGGCTTCGCTCTCTCGTCCCGGATCGAACCAGGAGTTGACCCACACCACCTTCACGACCGCCTTGGGGTTGACGCTGCGCATGCCGCGCGTGAACGCGTTGATGCCCATGACGACTTCCGGGATGGGGAAGGCCGCGACGTAGCCGGCGACGTTGGTCTTGGTCATCCTGCCCGCGACGATGCCGGCGAGATAGCGCCCTTCGTAGAAGCGCGCATTGTAGGTGCCGACGTTCTTCGCAGTCTTGTAGCCGGTCGCATGCTCGAAATCGACGTTCGGGAACTGCTGCGCGACCTTGAGCGTCGGGTTCATGTAGCCGAACGAGGTCGTGAAGATCAGCTTGTAGCCGGATTGCGCGAGGTCGCGGATCACCCGCTCCGCATCGGCGCCTTCGGGAACGTTCTCGACATACTTGGTCGTCACCTTGCCCGCGAGGTTCTTCTCCATCGCGATCCTCGCGATGTCGTGCTGGTGCGTCCACCCCGCATCTCCGATCGGGCTCACGTAGACGAAGCCGATCTTCAGCGGCTCCCTGGACTGCGCGGCGGCGGGGAGCGCGAGAGCGAGCGCACACGCGGTCACTGCCGCGAGCGTCATCCTGCGGGTCGTGCGGGACATCGGGGTCTCCTGGGAGGGCGGGAATGGGATCGGCGGCATTTTACGCCAGCCCCCCGCCCGCCTCGCCCGCGCTCGGTGCCCTCACCGGCTCGGCGCTGATGCACTTCGCACCCTCACCCGCTCGGCGCTTACGCGCCTCGCCCCCTCTCCCGCGTGCGGGAGAGGGCCGGGGTGAGGGGCCGCCCGCCCTTGTGTGCTCCCCGCGTGCGGGAGAGGGCAGGGGTGAGGGGCCGCCCGCCCTTGTGTGCTCCCCGCGTGCGGGAGAGGGCAGGGGTGAGGGGAGTCACTCCGGATGGAATGGCTTGCCCAGCGAGGCCGGCGCATTCAGGCGGATCGCCGTCGCATCGCGCGAAATGATCGCGAGCACCACGATCGTCGCGACATAGGGCAGCATCGCCAGAAGCTGCGAGGGAATCGCGACCCCCGCGGCCTGTGCCTGGAATTGCGCGAGGGTGACGCCGCCGAACAGATAGGCGCCGGCCAGCACCCGCCATGGTTTCCAGGTGGCGAATACCACCAGCGCCAGTGCGATCCAGCCGCGCCCCGCCGTCATGCCTTCGGCCCACGACGGCGTGTACGCGACGGCCAGGTACGCGCCGCCGACGCCGGCGCAGGCGCCGCCGAAGATCACGGCGGCGTAACGCAGCGCGACGACGGGGTGGCCGATCGCGTGCGCGGAATCGGGCGATTCCCCGATCGCGCGCAGGATGAGCCCCGCGCGCGTGCGATGCAGGAACCAGTGGACGGCCGCGAACAGGCCGAGCGACAGGTAGACCATCGGGTTGTGGCCGAACAGCAGCCGCCCGATGATCGCCGTGTCGCTCAGGCCCGGGATCGCCAGCGGCTTGATGCCATCGATGACGACGCTGACGTAGCCGCGCCCGACGAACGCCGACAGGCCCACGCCGAACAGCGACAGCGCGAGCCCGGTCGCGACCTGGTTGGCGAGCAGCGTCAGTGCGATCAGCCCGAACACCAGCGACAGCACAGCCCCCGCCAGCGCACCCGCGCCGACGCCGAGCCACGGCGAATGCGTCCTGGCGGTGACGATGAACGATGCGACGGCGCCGGTCAGCATCATCCCCTCGACGCCGAGGTTCAGTACGCCCGATTTCTCGACGACGAGCTCCCCCAGCGCGGCGAAGACCAGCGGCGTGCCGGCGGCAAGTGTCAGGATGACGAGCTGGGCGAACGCTTCCATCGAGGGCGGCGGGGTCAGGCAGCGTCGGGCAGCGCGCGCACGACGCGCAGCCGGTAGTTGACGAGCACGTCGGCGGCGAGCAGGAAGAACAGCAGCGTGCCCTGGAAGAGGCCGGTGACGGCGGAGGGCAGCGCGAGATTCACCTGCGCGGATTCGCCGCCGAGGTAGAGCAGCGACATCAGGAGGCTCGCCAACAGGATGCCGACCGGATGCAGCCGCCCGACGAACGCGACGATGATCGCGGCGAAGCCGTAGCCGGGCGACATCGACGGCAGCAGCTGCCCGATCGGGCCCGCCGCTTCGTTGACCCCGGCGATGCCGGCGCAGGCCCCGCCGGCGAGCATGCCGAGCCAGACGTTGCGTTTCGAGGAGATCCCGGCATAGGCCGCCGCGGCCGGCGCCAGTCCCGCGACGCGCATCTCGAATCCCCAGACGCTCCTGCGCACGAACAGCCAGGCGAGCGCGACCGCTGCCAGCGCAATCGGGAAGCCCGCGTTCAGCCGTGTCCCGGTGAGCAGATCGGGAAGCAGCGCCGCATCGGCGAACAGCTTCGACTGCGGGAAGTTGTAGCCTTCGGGATCGCGCCAGGGGCCGTGGACGAGCCACGACAGCAGGAATTGCGCGACGTAGACGAGCATCAGCGAGGTGAGGATCTCGTTGGCGTTGAAGTGCGTGCGCAGCCACGCCGCGATCGCGGCCCAGGCCATGCCGCATAGCGCACCCGCCACGATCATCGCCGGCAGCAGCAGCGCCGCGGGGACGGCGCTGTCGCCCGCGGCGAGCGCCAGGCCCCCGCCGGCGATGGCACCCAGGGTCAACTGGCCCTCGGCGCCGATGTTCCATACGTTGGCGCGATAGCCGACGGCCAGCCCGGTCGCGATCAGCATCAGCGGACTCGCCTTGAGCAGCAATTCCCCGATGCCGTAGCGGGTCGCGACGGGTAGAAAGAAGAAGGCGCGGAATGCGGCAACGGGATTCTTGCCCAGGGCCTCGAAGACGACGAAGCCGACGACGAGCGTGGCCAGCGTCGCCAGCAGCGGCGCAAGCAGCACCGCCGCGCGCGAAGGTTCGGGGCGCGCTTCGAGACAGACTCTCATCGCGAAGCCGCGGCGGCGTCGTGACCGGGCCGTGCTGCGGGCCCGGCCGTGGCCCCGGCCGTGGCCCCCGCCATCAGCAGGCCGATCTCCTCGGCGCTCGTTTCCCCTATGGGGCGCGCCGGCGAAAGACGACCCTGCGCGATGACGGCGAGCCTGTCGCAGGTCTCCATCAGTTCGTCCAGCTCATCCGAGACGACCAGCACGGCGACACCCGCATCGCGCAGGTCGATCAACGCCTGGCGGATCTGCGCGCTGGCGCCGACGTCGACACCCCAGGTCGGCTGCGCCGCGATCAGGACCCTGGGTCCCTGGCGGATTTCGCGACCGACGATGAATTTCTGCAGATTTCCGCCCGAGAGGCTGCGCGCCACGGTTTCCGGCCCCTGCGCCCTGACCCCATAGGCGGCAATCGTCTCCGCCGCCCAGGATCGCGCCGCGTCGGTGCGGATGAATCCATGCGACACGAGGCCCAGGTGGCGGGCGGTCAGCAGTGCATTCTCGGCAAGCGACATCTCGGGCACCGCTCCGCGCCCAAGGCGCTCCTCGGGCACGAACGCGAGCCCGAGCGACCGGCGCTGCGCCACGCCCAGGCTTCCCGCTGCCGTGCCGCACAGCGTGACCGCGTCACGCCGCGCGAGCCTGCGCTCGCCCGAGAGGGCCGCGAGCAGCTCCTTCTGGCCATTGCCCGATACGCCGGCGATGCCGACGATCTCGCCGGCGTGCACGGTGAGCGAGACCGAGCGCAAGGTCGTTCCGAACGGATCGTCGGAAGCGAGGTCGAGCGCGTCGATGACGAGCGCCGGTGCGCCGGCGGCAGATTGCCGATGCCGCGGGTGCGGCAGCTCGCCGCCGATCATCATCCGCGCGAGCGATGTCGCCGTCTCGCGACGTGGATTGCATTCCCCGGTCACCCGGCCATCGCGCAGTACGGTTGCGCGATGGCACAGCGCGCGGATCTCGTCGAGCTTGTGGCTGATGTAGACGATGCTGCAGCCCTCGTCGGCGAGCAGGCGCAGCGTATCGAACAGGCGCAGGATCGCCTGCGGCGTCAGCACGGACGTCGGCTCGTCCATGATCAGGATGCGCGGCGCCTGCAGAAGGCTGCGCACGATCTCGACCCGCTGGCGCTCGCCGACCGACATCGTGTGCACCGGTCGGGCAGGATCCAGCGCCAGGCCGTAGCGTTCCGAGACGCTGCGGATGCGGGAAGCGAGGTCGGGGCCGGCCTGGCCTGCATCCAGCGCCAGTGCGACGTTCTCGACGACGCTCAGGGTCTCGAACAGCGAGAAATGCTGGAAGACCATGCCGATCCCGAGCCTGCGCGCCTCCCGGGGACTCGCGATGTGGACCGGTTTCCCCTCCCAGTGCATGGTCCCGGCATCCGGCTTCACGATGCCGTAGATGACCTTCATCAGCGTCGATTTCCCGGCGCCGTTCTCGCCGAGGACGGCGTGGATCTCGCCGGGCAGGACATCGAGGTCGACGTGGTCGTTGGCGACGACGCCGGGGTACGCCTTGGTGATTCCGCGAAGCGACAGGCGTGGCGTCGCGGACGCTGCCTGTGTTCCCGGTGCGGTGGATGCGGCCGGCTCGCTCATGCTCCTCGGAGCCCCGGAGGGCGGTATGCTCGCGTCACGATAGCACAGGGGTCCGGGCGCGCGACCCCGGCCGAGCGTTCTCCGGGCGGCGTGCATGCTAAGCTTTCCCGCATGCGATCTGGTCACGCATCGCCTGTGCTGGCGCCCCTGCCTGCGCTCGCGATCTCCGAGGCCGCCGATGGGCGTCGCGTGCTGGCGCTGTCCGGGCGCCTCGAGGCATCGACGGTCCGCGGCGTGTGGGCCGAAGGCCGGAAGGCGATTGCCGAGGCGACCGGCAGGCGGGTCGTCGTCGACGCGGCGAACGTCGACTACTGCGACGGCGCGGGCGTTGCGATGCTCGTCAACCTGATGCAGCAGGCCGGGCCCGGGACCGTCCAGGTTGCCAACCTCAAGCCGGCATTCGAGGCGCTGCTGCAGCAGTTCGACCCCGAACGCCTCGCCCGCGACGTTGATCCCCCGGCACCGCGGCGTTCCGCGATCGAGGACATCGGCATCATCGCGGCGGGCATCTGGCAGGACATGCGCACCCAGGTCGCGTTCATCGGCGAAACGGCGGCCGCGCTGGTCTACGCAATGCGGCACCCGTCGACGGTCCGGTGGAAGGACGTCTGGGCGATCTGCGAGCGCGTTGGCGCCGACGCGCTGCCGATCGTCGCCTTGATCTCGTTCCTGCTGGGAGTGATCCTGGCATTCGAGTCGGCGATTCCCATGCGCCGGTTCGGCGCCGAGATCTTCGTCGCCGACCTGATCGGCATCTCGATGCTGCGCGAGCTGGGCGGCCTGATGACCGCGATCCTGCTCGCCGGGCGCTCCGGCGCTGCGTTCGCCGCCGAGATCGGCACGATGAAGGTCAACCAGGAAGTCGACGCCCTGACGACGATGGGTCTCGATCCCGTCCGTTTCCTCGTGACACCCCGGATCATCGCCGCACTCCTGATGACGCCGCTGTTGACGATCTTTGCCGACCTGATCGGGCTGCTGGGAGGGGCGCTGACGCTGCGGACGTTCTCGATCCCGTTCGTCACGTTCGTCCACGAGGTCGATGCGATCGTGACTTTCTCCGACTTCATGGCGGGATTCGTCAAGTCGTTCGTCTTCGCGCTGCTGATCGCGGGCATCGGCTGCCTGCGGGGCCTGCAGACCCGGGCAGGTGCCTCGTCCGTCGGCGATGCCGCGACACGCGCCGTCGTCTCGGGCATCATCATGCTGGTCATCATCGACGGCATCTTCGCCGTCATCTACTTCTTCCTGGACATCTGAACGGCGTCATGGCCGGCGACGACGAACCGATCATCAAGGTCAGCGACCTGACCGCGGGCTACGACGACGTCGTGATCCTCGAGCACGTCAGCTTCGACGTCCGCCGCGGCGAGGTTTTCGTCGTCCTCGGCGGGTCCGGGAGCGGCAAGAGCACGCTGCTGAAGCACATGATCGGGCTCGAGGAGCCGCAGGGGGGCAGCGTCGTCATCGACGGCGACGACATCGTGACCTCGGAAGGGGAAGCGCGCCACGCGATCCTGCGCAAGATCGGCGTCATGTACCAGTCGGGCGCGCTGTTCGGCTCGATGACGCTGATCGAGAACGTCCGCCTGCCGCTCGAGGAGTACACCGATCTCGAAAGCGGCGAGATCGAGCTGATCGCACGGATGAAGCTCGAGCTCGTCGGCCTTGCGCAATTCACCGGGCACCTGCCCGCCGAGGTCTCCGGCGGAATGCAGAAGCGGGCGGCGATCGCGCGCGCGATGGCGCTCGACCCGATGATCCTGTTCCTCGACGAGCCGTCGGCCGGACTCGATCCGATCACCTCCGCCGACCTCGATGCCCTGATCAAGCGCCTGGCGGCGAACCTCGGCGTCACCTTCGTCGTCGTCACGCACGAACTGCCCAGCATCTTTGCAATCGCCGACCGCGTCATCATGGTCGACCGGAACAAGCGTGGCATCGTCGCCGAAGGGGACCCGCGGCAGCTGCGTGACCACAGCGACGATCCGTGGGTGCGCCGGTTCTTCCGGCGCGAACCCGAGATGCAGCCGGCCTGAGGCCCACGATGAGCCAGAAAGCCAATTATTTCAAGCTGGGACTGTTCGTCATCGGTGCGGTCGCGGCCGGTGTGGCCGTGCTGCTGATCGTCGGGACGGGTGCATGGTTCAAGTCGCGCACGACCATCGAGACCTATTTCAACGAATCGGTGCAGGGGCTCGATATCGGGTCGAAGATGAAATACCGCGGCGTCGTCATCGGCGCAGTGACGAACATCAGCTTCACCTACGTCAAGTACGAGCAGGACAAGCCGATGAGCCAGCGCAAGCGCTACGTGCTCGTCGAGGCCCAGATCGAGCCGCGACTGGTCGGCGGCAAGGTTGCGAACGACATCGCGAGTCCCGAATCGACGGCGATCGAGGTCGCGCGGGGGCTGCGCATCCACCTTGCGCCGCAGGGCATCACCGGCACCAACTACCTCGAGCTCGACTACGTCGACACGCTGCCGGCGCCGGTGCTGCCGATCGACTGGCAGCCGCAGAACATCTACATCCCGAGCACGCCTTCGACCGTCCAGACGTTCGTCGCCGCTGCCACCGAGATCATCGATCGCCTGCATCGCCTCGACATCGAGGGAACGGTCGCCAACCTCAACAAGCTGCTCGCCACTGCCAATGACCGCATTGCGAGCGTCGACACCGGGGAGCTGTCGAAGCATGCCGACCGCACGCTCGGGAAGCTCGATGCGACGCTCGACGGCATCGCCAGCAAGAAGATCTCCGACGAAGCGGTGGGGCTGCTCGCCGAGCTGCGCCAGACCAACGGTGAGCTCAGGACCTTCCTCGACAGCGAAGCCCTGCGCAAGCTGCCGCAGGACACGTCGGCGACCCTCGCGAGCGTCCGGGCGCTGGTCGGTGACCCGAAGCTCGCCCAGTCGATTGCCCACATGGAGCGCACGTTGAGTCGCCTCGACCGGATATTCGGCGGTGGCGAGGCCGACCTCGGATCGACGTTCGAGAACCTGCGCCAGATCACCGAAAACCTGCGCGACCTCACCGAGGACGCCAAGCACTACCCGTCGAACCTGCTGTTCGGGGCGCCGCCGCCGGCCTTGCCCTTCGGCGCGGCGCCTTCGTCCACGGAGCCCGCACGATGAACATCGTCCCGATCTGTGAACCGCGTGTCGCTTCGCGTCCGGCGTGGCGGCGCAGGGCTGCGCCGCGCTCCCGCGGCGTCGCGCTTGCCGCGGCCGCACTGCTGGCGCTTGCGCTCGGCGGCTGTTCCGCGCTGACGCGCCCGGCGCCGGTGCGCCAGACGTTTCTGCTCGACCCGGCGCCACCGCCCGCCGCAACCCACGCGCTACCCGGCGCGCTGCGCATGGGCATCGTCAAGGTCGCGGCGCCGTTTCGCGGCAAGGCTTTCGTCTACCGGATGGGCGATCTCAGGTTCCAGACCGACTACTACGTCGAATTCCTGGTCTCGCCCGAGGCGATGCTGACCGAGCAGACGGCGCGAGCGCTCGATCATGCCCGGGTGTTCGAACGTGTCGCCGATCCCGGCTCGGGGGCCGACGCCGACTGGCGGCTCGATGGTTTCGCATCGGCGCTCTATGCAGACGCTCGCGATCCGTCGAAAACCTACGCCGAGATCGCGGTCACCTACTACCTGATGCGCGCCGACGGGATCGCGCAGACGCCGGTCTGGACCCGGGAATACCATCAGCGCGTCGCGATGCGCGACGCGACGCCCGGCGCCTATGCCGACGCGCTCAACGGCGCCTTCGGTGACATCGTCGCGGATCTCGCCCGGGATCTCGCGGCTGCGGCGCTGCCGGCGCACTGACCGGCGCAAGCGCCCTCACCCGCCTCGCTCTCGCTCGTCTCCCTCTCCCACGAGGTGGGAGAGGGTTGGGGTGAGGGTGCAGTCACAGGCGCAAGCGCCCTCATCCGCCTCGCTCTCGCTCGCCTCCCTCTCCCACGGGGTGGGAGAGGGTTGGGGTGAGGGTGAGGCTGAGTTCTGCGTCGAGATCGTGCGCGTCGGAGGCGGTGACGGTCACGCGAACGAACTCGCCCGGCGTCACGCCCCCCGAGCGATGGATGCGCACGATGCCGTCGATCTCGGGGGCATCCGCGGCGGAGCGGGCGATCGCGACGTCATCGTCGACGGCATCGACCAGCACGTCGAATGTCTGGCCAACCCTGGCGCGCAGCCGTGCCGCGCTGATCGCTGCCTGCACCGCCATGAAGCGCGCGCGACGCTCTTCCTTCACTTCCTCGGGCACCGGGTCGGGCAGGGCGTTGGCCGCCGCGCCATCGACCGGGGAATAGGCGAAGCAGCCGACGCGGTCGAGCTGCGCTTCGCGCAGGAACGCGAGGAGCTCCTCGAACTCGCTCTCGGTCTCGCCGGGAAACCCCACGATGAACGTGCTGCGCAGCGTGATCGCGGGGCGCGCCTTGCGCCATGCGCGGACGCGATCGAGGACCTTTTCCGGCGCCGCCGGCCGCTTCATCAGGCGCAGGATCCGCGGACTCGCATGCTGGAAAGGCACGTCGAGGTAGGCCAGCAGCCCCCGCTCGAGGGGCGTCGCAGCCATCAGCGGAACGACGTCGTCGACGTGCGGGTACGGATAGACGTAGTGCAGGCGCACCCAGGCGTCGTGCGCGCGGGCCAGCGCGTCGACCTCGCGTGCGAGCTCGAGCATCCGGGTCTTCAACGGGCGCCCCTGCCAGAAGCCGGTGCGATAGCGGACGTCCACGCCGTAGGCGCTGGTGTCCTGCGATACGACCAGCAGCTCCCTGACCCCCGCGCGCAGCAGGCGCTCGGCCTCGCCGAGGACCTCGCCGATCGGGCGCGACACGAGGTCGCCGCGCATCGACGGAATGATGCAGAACGTGCAGCGGTGGTTGCAGCCTTCGCTGATCTTCAGGTAGGCGTAATGTCCCGGCGTGAGCTTGATCCCCTGGGGCGGGACGAGGTCGACGAAGGGATCGTGGGGTTTCGGCAGATGGGCGTGCACGGCCGCCATCACTTCCCGGGCGGCATGCGGGCCGGTGACGGCGAGGACCCTCGGGTGCGCTTCGCGCACGAATCCGCCACCGTCCTTCGCGCCCAGGCAGCCGGTGACGATCACCTTGCCGTTCTCGTCGAGGGCCTCGCCGATCGCATCGAGGGATTCGGCGACCGCCGCGTCGATGAAGCCGCAGGTGTTGACCACGACGAGATCGGCGCCCGCGTACGACGGCGCGATCGCGTATCCCTCGGCGCGCAACTGGGTCAGGATCTGCTCGGAATCGACGAGTGCCTTCGGGCACCCGAGCGAGACGAAACCCACGCGTGGGGCGTCGGCTACAGGGCGTTTGCGGGGCGCGGGCATGCGGATCCGTCAGGCGTTCGTCGGCAGCGCACGGCGGCACTCCTGGCCGCAGTGCAGCAAGAATCAGTCGATTGTCAGATGTTGCGGCGCAAGGGCCGCGCCGCAAGGGTTCAGCGCTTGCTTTCGTCGGGAGGCGGGGACGGCGGAGTGCCGAACGTGGGGAACTGGAACGCCGAGAACATGCCCCGCGTCTGGTCCTGCATCCGCTGCTGCATGTCCATGAACAGCTTCGCGCTCTGCTCCAGATAGTTGCCGAGCATCCCCTGCATCGCCGGCGCCTGCATCTGCATGAACTGCTTCCACAGTTCCGGCGTCAGCATCATCTTGTCGCCGTAGACCTGCTTGGCCTGCTCCTGCAGCTTCTTCTGGATCGCGAGGAACGCCTGGACGTTCTGCTCGATGTACTGGCCGATGATCGTCTGCTGCGCACTGCCGTAGAAGCGGATCATCTGGACCAGCATCTCGGAGCTGAACATCGGCACGCCGCCCGATTCCTCGTCGAGGATGATCTGCAGCAGGATCGAGCGCGTCAGGTCGTCGTTGGTCTTGGCGTCGACGACGTGGAACTCCACGCCGTCCATGACCATCTGCTTGACGTCGGCGAGGGTGATGTAGCCGCTGTTGGCGGTGTCGTAGAGCCGGCGGTTCGGGTACTTCTTGATCATGCGGATGTCGGAGGTCATTGCAGGCTCCACCATGGATTGCTCGGATTATAACCCTCTGATTTTTAGGATGTTTGGAAATTCCGATCCGGTTATGATGCGATGCACAAAAAAGCCTTGACTTCGGGTTGGCCCGTCCCTACAATTGCTTTTGTGCGGTGCAGCAAAACGGTTGCCGGAGATGCCGGCGGACGTGATGCAGGGTCACCAAACGGGGCGGGGGCGGCGAAACGTACCGGGTCCTGCCAATCGGCAACGTCGGGCAACGAGCCCGACCCGTCAAAGGACACGACATGTACAACGCTACTGAACAATTTGCAGCACTGAATCAGGCCGGCGTTCCAACGCCGTCAAGCTGGCGTCGCTGTCGATCGCGAACACCGAGAAGCTCGTCCAGCTCAACCTGAATGTCGCCAAGCGCGCGATCGCGCAAGCCGTCGAAGGCGCGCAAGCGGCCGCGTCGGTCAAGGACGTGCAGGAGCTCTTCGCGCTGCGCGCCAAGCTCGCCGAGGCGGGCGTCGAAAACGCGACCGGCTACTCGCGCACCCTGTACGAGCTGTCGTCCGAAGCGCAAGCCGGATTGTCGAAGCTTGCCGAGGAATCGTGGGCCTCGTACCAGCAAGGGCTGGCGTCGTGGGTCGAGAAGGCGAGCAAGTCGGCACCGGCCGGCTCGGACGCCGCCGTCAACGCGTTCAAGTCGACCTTCGCCGCTTCGACGGCTGCGTTCGACCAGTTCCAGAAGGCGACCAAGCAGGTCGTCGAGCTGGCTGACGCGAGCGTGCGCGCCGCGGCCGCGACGGCGACCAAGGCTGTCGGCAAGGGCAAGCGCGCGTAATTCGCATCGGCCGCAAGCGATTCGCAATGCGCGGGTCGCCCGATTGGCGCGATGACGGGCTGGCGCCTGACGCTTGAAAGCTCAGGCAGCCAACCCAAGATTGGCTTTGTGGTGTCTCCACTGTATCAATACTCTCCTCCTGATTGATACAGCCTTGTGGCCCTGCGGGTCTTCCCGCAGGGCCCTTTCTTTTGGTTCCGCGCGTCAGAACATGTGCTGGCCGCCGTTGATCGCGATGTTGGCGCCGGTGACGAAGGCCGCTTCCTCGCTCGACAGATAGGCGACCAGTCCCGCGATCTCCTCGGGCTTGCCGAGGCGGCCCATCGGGATTTGCGGAATGATCTTGCTGTCGAGCACGTCCTTCGGGATCGCCATCACCATCTTGGTGCCGATGTAGCCGGGCGAGATGGTGTTCACGGTCACGCCCTTGCGCGCAACCTCCAGCGCCAGCGCCTTGGTGAAGCCGTGCATGCCGGCCTTGGCTGCCGAGTAGTTGGTCTGCCCGAACGCGCCTTTCTGGCCATTGACCGACGAGATGTTGATGATGCGCCCCCAGCCGCGGTCGACCATGCCGTCGGCCACCTGCTTGGTCATGTTGAAGCAGGAGTCGAGATTGGTCTTCATGACCGCATCCCAGTTCGCCTTGTCCATTTTCTTGAATGTCATGTCGCGCGTGATGCCGGCGTTGTTGACCAGCACGTCGACGGGCCCGAGCTCGGCCGCGACCTGCTTCACGCACGCGGCAGCGGAATCGAAGCTGGCGACGTCGCAGGGATAGGCGTGGAACTCGTAGCCCTGCTTCTTCATGGCGTCGAGCCACTCGGCCGACTTGGTGTTTCCCGGTGAATACGTGGTCACGACCGTGTACCCGAGCGCCGCGAGCTTGATGCAGATCGCCTCGCCCAGTCCTCCCATGCCGCCAGTCACCAGCGCAACACGCTTTGTCATCGCCATGATCGAGTTCCTCCGGTTCGTGGTTTGTCGGACAACGTTCGTTCAGCGCTCGACGGCGAGCGCAACCCCATGCCGCCGCCGATGCAAAGGGATGCGAGCCCGCGCCTGGCGTGGCGGCGGGCCATCTCGTGCAGCAGCGTGACCAGCACGCGCGCGCCCGATGCGCCGATCGGGTGGCCGAGCGCGATCGCGCCGCCGAACTTGCCGATCGCGGTGCGCAACGCGCCGGCGATGACGATGTCGGACACGGGATTCTCCGATGCGGATGCGCGGGTACGGTACCCGTGCGGTGCCGCCATGGTAGCGCATCGGGTCGGCGCGAGGCGCGCCGGTGACGGCGTGGTGCCGGGGTGGCCCCGGCGCTACCAGCGACCGAGCACGAAGCCGAGAACGACGCCGCAGAGCGCCGAGACGAGGGCGACGATCCACGGCGACGGTCCGCCCGGTGCCGCTTGCGCAGGCGCGGCCTGCGCCCCGATGGCCGCGGGCATCGCTGGTGCCGGTCCGGGACCTGGCGCAGCAGGCGTCGCGCTTTCCGGCGCAGGCGCAGCGGCGGCTTCGGCCACGCCGCCCAGCGTGCGCGCGAAAGCGGAAAAGAAATCGTCGGCGTTCTTCTTCGCGACACCCTGCACCAGGCGGCTGCCGACGCTCGCGAGCTTGCCGCCGACATCGGCGCGTGCCTCGTAGCGCAGCAGGGTTTCGCCGCTGTCCTCGTCCAGCGTCACCTTGGCGCTCATCCGCGCGAAACCCGCCGCGCCGCCCTGACCCTGGCCCGAGATCGTGTAACCGCGCGGCGGATCGAGGTCCGAGAGCACGACGTTGCCGCGGAAGGTCGCGGAGACGGGGCCGACCTTGGCGGCGACCGTCGACGTGAATTCGGTATCCGAAACCTTGTCGAGGCTGCGGCAGCCCGGAATGCAGGCGCGCAGCACCTCCGGATCGTTGAGCGCTGCGTAGACGCGCTCGCGCGGCGCCGGGATCCGGTATTCGCCTGAGATGTCCATCGCCGCTCCGTCGTCAGCGCGCGTAGCGCTTGTAGAGTGCCTGCGTTCCGCTGCGGCCTTCGCCGGACTCGGCCAGCGCTTCGTACTGCCGCAGCGCCAGCGTCAGGCCGGGGAGGTCCAGGGCCAGGCGCTCGCCCTCCCCGTGGGCGATGCGCAGATCCTTGACCAGGTGGTCGATCATGAATCCCGGCGCGAAATCGCCGCGCAGGATGCGCGGGCCGAGGTTGTTCAGCAGGAAGCTGCCTGCTGCGCCGCCGCCGATCGACTCGAGCACCGTCGGCGCGTCGAGTCCGGAGCGTTGCGCATAGGCGAGGCCCTCGCAGACGCCCAGCATGGTCGAGGCGATGACGATCTGGTTGCACAGCTTGGTGTGCTGCCCGGCGCCGGGGCCGCCCTGGCGCACGATCTTCGTTCCCATCAGCGCGAGGATCGGCTGCGCGCGGCGGAAGGCTTCCTCGTCGCCGCCGACCATGATCGACAGCTTCGCCTCGCGCGCGCCCACGTCTCCGCCCGACACCGGGGCATCGAGCGCATGCACCCCGCGGGCGGCTGCTGCCGCCGCGATCTTCTCCGCGAGCGCGGGGCTCGAGGTCGTCATGTCGATCAGCGTCGCCCCTGCGCGCGCCCTGGCGACGATGCCGTCGGGCCCGAGATAGATCGCCTCGACGTCGTCGGGCGTGCCGACCATCGTGATGACGACGTCCGCGGCGGCGGCGACCGCCCCCGGCGAGTCGTGCCATTGCGCGCCTGCGGCGAGCAGCGGTTCGGCGCGTGCCGGCGAGCGGTTGTAGACGTGCAGCGGGTGGCCGCCGCGCAGCACGTGGCCGGCCATGCTCGCGCCCATGATGCCCAGGCCGATGAAGCCGACCGGGGCGCGTTCATTGGAGGAATTCATCGGGTCTCCGCAGGGAAGGGGGATTTCCCGCGCAGCAGGCCGCGCAGGTACATCGGGGTCAGCGGCTGGCGGTCGACGGTGACGCCGAACGGCGCCAGCGCATCGCTGACCGCGTTCATGATCGCACCGATCGCACCCATGACGCCGCCTTCCGCCATGCCTTTGAGCCCGGCCGGGGTCCGCGTGCTCGGCGTGTGCATAGGCAGGAGCTCGATCGGCGGGATCTCGCATGCAGTCGCGACCAGGTAATCGGCGAGCGATCCCGAGAGGTTCTGTCCGGTCTCGTCGTAGACGACGTGCTCGAGCAGCGCATTGGACAAGCCCATGGCGATCGCACCGTGCTGCTGCCCTTCGACGACCACCGGCGAGAGCACGGTGCCGCAGTCCTCGGCCGCCAGGTAGCGCAGGATCCGCACGCCGCCCGTCTGCACGTCGACCTCGACCTCGCAGGCATGGGTCGCGTTGGAATACGTCATCGGCGGCGGATCGTAGCTGCGGCTGAAATCGAGGCCCGGCGCCATGCCGTCGGGCAGCGCGAGCGGATCGAGATAGGCGGTGCGTGCGACCGAGGCGAGGGTGATGCCGGTGTCGATCCATCCGGCAGCATCGTGGCACTCGACCCGGCCGTCGACCATCCGCAGCGCGCCGGCGTCGGGAAGGCCCAGCGATTTCGCGGCGATCGCCAGCACCTTGGCGCGCGCATCGAGCGCGCAGAGGTAAAGCGTGCCGCCGCCGGCAGTGCCGCCGCGCGCACCCCGGCTGCCCATGCCGTAGGGCGCGATGTCGGTGTTGCCGAGGAGGATCCGGATGCGCGCGGTGTCGACGCCGAGACCCTCGGCCACCGCGTGGGCGAGCGCGGTCTCGTAGCCCTGTCCGGTCGCACCCAGACCCGTCGACGCAGTGACGACGCCCGAGGGCTCGACGCGGATCCACGCGGACTCGTGCCCGGAGCCCGGGATCCCCGCCGCCTTGTAGAACGCCGAGCCGTAGGTGGTCGACTCGACGACCGTGCAGATCCCGAGTCCCAGCCAGCGACCCTGGGTGCGCGCCTCGAGCTGGCGGGCGCGGAACGCGTCGTAGCCGATCGCCTGCAGCGCGCCTTCGAGCGTCGCGCGCGGGGTCACATCGGACAGCACCTCGCCGGTCGGCATCGTGTAAGGCAGGTCGGCGGTGTCGAGCATGTTGCGCCGCCGGACCTCGACCGGATCGAGGCGAAGCTCGCGGGCGATCGCGTCCATCGTCCCCTCGATCACCCAGCTGGTGATCGCCATCGGCGCGCGCATCGGGCCGTTGCCGCACTTGTTGGTCAGCACGACCTTGACGTCGAACGCGTAGTCCTGGACCTTGTAGGGCCCGGTCAGGATCATCGCGACGACCCGCGCCAGATAGTTGGCCGGATAGAAGCAGTAGGCGCCGAAATCCTCGAGGACGTCGAGCTCGAGCGCGAGCAGCTTTCCGTCGGCGGCGACTGCGGCGCGGGTGCGACAGAGCTGCTCGCGCGAGTGGCTGGCCGCGAGCAGGTTCTCGAGGCGATCCTCGCGCCAGCGCACCGGGCGCCGCAGTTCGCGCGCGAGCGCGGCGACCGTCAGCTCCTCGCGGTAGAGCGCGATCTTCTGGCCGAACGCGCCACCGACATCGGGCGAGACCACCGTCACCTGCGTTTCGTCCAGGCGCAGGCGGGCGGCGAGCTGCGTGCGCATCGGATGGGGCACCTGGCAGCCGATGTGCATCGTCAGGTGTGCTCGTCCCTCGTCCCACACCGCGGCGCAGCCGCGGGTCTCGATCGGCAGGTGCGTTTGCCGGTGCTGGGAGAAGCTCGTCTCGACGACGCGATGCGCGGAGCTCTTGCGCGCGGCGACATCGCCGTGGTCGAAGTGCTGGTGCGAGATCAGGTTCGAGGGCAGCGTCTCGTCGACCCTGGGCGCCGCCCGGTCCAGCGCCTGGTGCATGTCGGTGACCGGCGCCAGCATCTCGTAGTCGACCTGGACCTGCTCGCAGGCGTCCTCGGCGACGTAGCGATCGGTCGCGACCACGCACGCAACGAGATCGCCCTGGAAGCGCACGCGGTCGATAGGCAAGGTGTCCATCTCGACCGGATGCAGGCCCTCGATCGGCGGGGCCATCCGGTGACGGGTCGTCCACTTCGCGAGCTCGCGCCCGGTGACGATGGTCACGACCCCCGGCATTGCGCGCGCTGCCGACGCGTCGATGGACAGGATGCGGGCATGCGCGTGCGGCGAGCGCACGAAGCAGGCGTGCAGCGCGCCGGGGATCTCGATGTCGTCGATATAGCGGCCGTGCCCGGTCAGCAGGCGGGCGTCCTCGCGGCGCGGAACCTGCGTGCCGATGTAGCGGAAATCAGGCAGCGGCATCGCCGCCATCCAGGTGATTTCCGCGCATCCGTGCTGCCGCGTCGCGGACCGCCGCGACGATGTTGTGATATCCGGTGCAGCGGCACAGGTGCCCCGACAGCGCCTCGCGGATCTCGTCGTCCGACGGATCCGGATGCGCATCGAGGAAGTTCCCGAGGGTCATCACGATGCCCGGCGTGCAGAAGCCGCATTTCAGTCCGTGATGCTCGTGCAGCGCCTGCTGCAGCGGCGTCAGACGGTCGCCGGCTCCGATGCCTTCGATGGTCGTGATCGCGTGGCCTTCCATCTGCGCGGCGAAGGTCAGGCAGGCGCGCGCCGGGTGCCCGTCGATCCACACCGTGCAGGCGCCGCACACGCCGTGCTCGCAGCCGACGTGCGTGCCGGTGAGGCGGCAGTCCTCGCGCAGCGCGTCCGACAGCAGCTTGCGCGGCTCGACCTCGACCGGATAGCGGACGCCGTTGACGTCAAGCGTGATTCGCAGTCTCTCCATCAGCGGTTCTCCCGGGCGCGTCGGACGGCGTCGGTGGTCGCGCGCCCGACCAGCACCGCAACGAGCTCGCGGCGGAATTCCGCGGGTATGCGCGGATCATCGTCGGGTGCGACCGCGCTGCCCGCGGCTGCGCCCAGCTCGCGCGCCCAGGCATCGTCGGCGATGGCGCCGCGCGCGTCCCGGGCCAGCGCGTCGAGCGCGAGTGGCACCGGCCCGACGCCGCCGATGCCGAGCTTCAGCGTGCCGACACGGTCGCCGGCCAGCGTGACGGACACGGCGACCGACACGATCGCGAAGTCGCCGCGGCGCCGCTCGAAGGCGCGGAATGCCTGGCCCTCGCCGGACGCGCGCACCGGGAAGCGCGCGGCCACGATGACCTCTTCGGGCTCGAGCGCGGTGGTCATGACCGATACGAACATCGCGCGCGCCGGCAGGCTGCGCCTGCCGCGTGCGCCGGCGATGTCGATCTGCGCGTCCAGCGTCACCGAGACCAGCGGCAACTGCGCGACGGGATCCGCGTGCGCGAGCGAGCCGCCCAGCGTGCCGCGGTTGCGGATGGCGTCGTGGCCGATCGAGGCGGCGGCTTCGGCCAGCAGCGGGCAGCGTTCCTGCACCAGCGCGGAGCCTGCGACGTCGCGGTGGCGTGCCAGCGCCCCGACCTCGATCGCATCCTGCGCGAGGCCGATGCGCGCGAGATCGGCGATGTCGTTGATGTCGATGAGCTCGGCCGGCTGCGCCAGGCGCATGTTCATCATCGGCACCAGGCTCTGGCCCCCGGCGAGGACCTTGGCCTGATCGCCGTGCTCGGCCAGCAGCGCGAGCGCGGCGGCGAGCGTCGGCGGCCGGTGATAGCGGAAGGCGGCGGGTTTCATCGCGATTCCCGGCGCCTCACCAGACCAGCGATCGCCCGCTCTCCCGGTCGAACAGGTGCAGGCGGTTCACGTTGACGACCAGTGCGACGTTGTCGCCTTCGCGGTGGTGCATCTCCTTGCCGACGCGGAAGAACTGCGGCCTGCCCTCGACCTCGACGCCGAGGAACTGGTCCGAGCCGACCGGCAGCACCGACGTCACCCGTCCGTGCACGGTCTCGTTCTCGCGAGGCGTGCTGTGCTCGTCGACGTCTTCGGCGCGCACGCCCAGCGTCACCTCGCGTCCGGACTGGCTCGCGACGCGCTGCGCGGCATGCGGCGGCAGGGCGAGCCGCAATCCGCCGCGGCGGAAGGACACCTCCCTGCCTTCGATCTCGAGGGTTCCGTCGAGATAGTTGATCGGCGGATTGCCGAGGAACGACGCGACGAAGGTGTTGCGCGGCTGCTCGTAGATCTCGTCCGGCGTACCCGTCTGCTGGACCACGCCGTCCTTCATCACGACGATCCGGTCGGCCAGCGTGAGCGCCTCGGCCTGGTCGTGGGTGACGTAGACGAATGTCGTCGCCATCGTGTGATGCAGCTGCTTGATCTCCGCCCGCATCGAGATCCGCAGCGCCGCGTCGAGGTTCGACAGCGGCTCGTCCATCAGGAACACCGCGGGCTGGCGCACCATCGCGCGCCCGAGCGCGACACGCTGGCGCTGGCCGCCCGACAGCTGGTTGGGGCGTCGCTCGAGCAGCGGCTCGATCTCGAGCTTGCGCGCCGCATCGCGCACGCGCCGGTCGATCTCGGGCGCCGGGTGGTTGCGCATCCGCAGGCCGAAGGCGATGTTCTCGTACACCGACTTGTGCGGGTACAGCGCGTAGCTCTGGAACACCATCGCGACGTCGCGCCGGTGCGGCGGCACCGGATTCATCAGCGCGTCGTCGAAGTACAGGCTGCCCTCGCTCACCTCCTCGAGGCCGGCGATCATGTTGAGGGTCGTCGACTTGCCGCAGCCGGAGGGCCCCAGCAGCACCAGGAACTCGCGATCGCGGATGTCGAGGTCGAGCCCCTCGAGCGCGACGAAGCCGTTGGGATAGCGCTTGCCGACGCCTTCGAAGCGGATGCGTGCCACGTGTGCCCTCCTAGCCCTTGACCGCGCCCGCGGTCAGTCCGGAAACGATGTAGCGCTCGAACACGATCGCCAGGATGACCGGCGGGACGACCGCGAGCACCCCCGCGGCGTTGATGAACGAGAAGCTGATCGTGAAGTCGGACGTGAACGACGCGACGACGATGGGCATCGTCTGCGACGCAGGCGTCTGGGTGAACATCAGCGCGAGCAGGAACTCGTTCCAGCTCGTCAGGAATGCGAACAGGATCATCGCGACCAGCGAGGGAAGCGCCAGCGGCAGGAATACCCGCAGCAGCGCCTGCAGCCGCGAGCAGCCGTCGACCCGGGCAGCCTTGTCGAGCTCGTCGGGCAGCGACTCGAAATAGCTGACCAGGATGAACACGCTGAACGGAACGGTGATCGCCAGATAGGTGATGATCAGCGACCCGACGTGATCGAGCAGTCCCAGCTTCCGGATGAACAGGAAGAACGGGACCACCAGCGCGATGTCGGGGATCACCCGGGTGACCAGCATTGCGTAGATCGAGGTCTGGCGCCCGATGAAGCGGATCTTGGCCATCGCATAGGCCGCGGGCACGCTGACCAGCAGGTTGAGGACGACCACGGAAATCGCGACGATGAAGCTGTTCCACATCGAGGGCAGCAGGTTCTTCGCGGTCGACGGAATGAAGCCGCCGGACGAGGGGTCGGCGCGGCGGCGCGTCTCGTAGGTGACGTCGCGCTCGCCGGCGCCGAAGATCGCCTCGAAATTCTTGAGCGTGGGCCGATGCGGTATCCAGTGCGGCGGCTTGGACGTGATCTCGGATTCGGACTGGAACGAAGACGAGACGAGCCAGGCGACGGGAGCCAGCACGTAGCCCAGGAACAGCAGCGACGCCGCGAGCAGCAGCAGGCTGCGGCCGATCCGCGCGCCGCGGGGCGTCACAGCTTCTTCCCCATGGTGCGGATGATCGAGAACGCGAGCACGAAGGTGATCAGCGCGATCAGGTAGGCGAGCGCCGCGCCGGTGCCGAAGGACAGCTTGCGGAAGGTCTCGACGTAGACGTCCCAGGCGAGGACGTGCGAGGCGTTGGCCGGCCCGCCTTCGGTCAGGATGAAGAAGAGATCGAAATGGCGGACCGCCATCATCGTCTCGTAGATCATCACCAGCATGAAGCCCGGACGCAGCGCGGGCAGCGTCACGTGCAGGAAGCGCTGCCAGACATTCGCGCCGTCGACCTTGGCCGCGCCGTAGAGGTCGGCGGGTATCGACTTCATCGTCACCAGCAGCAGGATCGTCGCCAGCGGAACCTCCTTCCAGACGAAGGCGTTGGCGATCAGGGGCAGCGTCTTGCGCGTGTCGCCCAGCCAGACCATGTACTTGTCGATGAAATCGAGCTGGTAGAGGAGGCCGTTGAGCGCGCCGTATCCCGAGTCGTAGATCCACTTCCACATCAGGCCGTCGGCGACGTAGGGAATCGCCCAGGGCACGAGCAGCACCGCCGACAGGATGCGCCGGCCCCGGAACTCCTCGTTGAGCAGCAGCGCCATCAGCGTCGCGATCACCATGATCGCCGACACGGCCATCACCGTGAACGTCGCGGTCCGCGCCACCGACGTCCAGAACAGCGGGTCGGCGAAGACGTGGGCGTAGTTGTCGAACCAGACGAAAGGAACGCTGCGCGGCCGGGTGAGCCTCAGGTCGAACAGGCTGATCCAGAACGAATAGACGACCGGGAACACCGCCACGACCGACAGCACGGCCAGCATCGGCGCGAGGAACAGCATCGCGCTCTTCTGGTCGTAGTCGCTCACGTGCTGGCGCCATGCGCCGCCCATGCGGCGGGTTCGGGGCGTGTTCATCGGGGGAGTGCCGTGCAGGGCAGCGGCGCGCACCCGCCGGATGCGCCACCGCGCCCCCGCATCGGTGTCAGCCCTGCTTGCGCAGCTTGGTCCAGGACTGGGCCGAGGTCTTCAGCGCTTCCGCGACCGTCGACTTGCCGAGGATCGCGGACTGCCATGCCGTGCCGTTGACCTCGTCCCACTCACCGAACCACGGCGCGATGACGTCCTTCTTGCGCGCGAATTTCTGCTGCTTCTCGGCCATGTCGATGTCCGAGTACTTCTGGTAGGCCGCACGGACCTCGGGGTCCTGGAACAGCGATTTCACGCCGAAGCCGCTGCCGATGTCGAGGAACAGCATCTTCTGGAACTGGTACTTGCCGTCGGCCTTGCCGCCGAACCATTCGACCAGCTTCGCCGCATTGGCGCCGCGGGTCTTGTCCTTTGCGGCCTGCGCCGTCATGCCGTGGAAACGCATCCATCCGACGGTCGCGTGTGAGCCTTTCGGCCCGGCGGGCATCAGGGCCTGCCGGACGCGACCGGCGATCTGCGATTGCGCCGGGTCGTTGAGCGAACGGATCCGGTAGCGCCCGATCAGCGCGAAAGCATGGTTGCCCGAGGAGAACGCCTTCAGGCCGTTCAGCTCACCGGTCTCGACGCAGGCCGGTGAAACGATCTTGTGCTTGTTGACGGCATCGACGACCCACTGCATCGCCGCCTGCGCGCCGTGTGCAGGATCGGCCATCACCGCGTTGCCTGCGTCGTCGACCAGGCGCCCGCCATGCGAGAAGACCAGCGCCGACAGGAACTCGATCAGCCAGGTTTCGCGCGCCATCGACAGCATCAGCGGGTACTCGGAGATGCCGGCCTGCTTCATCTTCGTCGACTGCGCGACGACCTCTTCCCAGGTTTCCGGGGGCTTGGTGAATCCCGCCTTCTTGAGCTTTTCCTCGTCGTAGAAGAACGCCATGTAGTCCGAGTAATAGGTCAGCCCGTACTGGTGGCCCTTGTACTTCATCGACTGGTTGCAGAAATCGTCGACGTCGGCGTTGTACTTGGTGATCTCGGGATACCCGTCGACCGGCGCGAGCCAGCCCGCATCGGCCCACTCGGGGAGCCAGCTGTCCGAAACCCACGCGACGTCGACGGGGGCGCCGCCGACGAACTTGGTCACCATGGTGTCGCGGAACTGCGCCCAGGGTGCATTGTTGTAGTTGACCGGGATGCCGTACTTCTTCTCGAACGCCGCCACGTGGGCCTTCACCGTGTCCACGGCGGCCGACCACGTGTAGTAGTTGAGCGCGTCCGCCGCCTGCGCACGATTGGCGAGTCCCAGCAATCCCGTTCCCGCGAGGCCCATCGCTGCGGAAGCGCGTAGGAAGCCGCGGCGGCTCGACGGATGTGTCCAGATCCTGCTCATAGGTATGTCCCTCGACGAAGGCTGCGGTGCGCCTGCCGCAGCGACGATGCTCCGGTGCCGACCCGACGCCGGGAAGGGGATCCCGCGCTTCGATCCAGCGCCCCGCTCCGCGCGCCGGCAAGGCGTCGATGCGCATTGCCTTCGGAATCGGAGTGCCGAAGCGGCCAGACTAGCATCGCCCGCGATTTATCGTCAAGTGACGACTTGTGGCGCCGGAAGCGGCGCGGCTGCGGCCGTTTGGGGCGGCCGCAGCGGTGGGCGCCCGGCCTTCCCGTCCGGCAGCGCCGGATCAGGCGGCGCGGGCCTGCGGAAGCAGCGAAGGCAGGCCGGCGAGGAAGCTTCGCACCTGCATTGCGATCACTTCCTCGGGAGCAATGGGATTGGTGTTGCCGTAGATCAGTCGTCGGATCGCGAGGTGGGACACGGCCCCGTGCAGCACCCAGCCGATCTCCTGCAGCCGCGCCTTGTCGCGCGGCAAGGCGAGACCGCGCTCGGCCGCTGCCTCGGTGACGATGGTCTCGAGCATGTTCGAAAGAATCGCCGTGATGTAGGTCGGCGCCATCGCGACATCCGCCAGCGACGCGTAGAGGAACAGCCGCAGCCAGCGGCGTGTCAGCACCCCCTCGTAATAGTCGCGGTAGAAGGTGACCAGCCGATCTGCGACGGGTCGGGTCCGGTCCTCGAGCTGGGCGATCCAGACCGCCTTGAACGGTCCGGCGATCTCGCTGCGATAGACCTCCTCGATCAGCGCCGCCTTGCTCGGGAAGAAGCTGTAGAGCAGGCGCTGCGATACCCCGCAGACCTCGGCCAGCGCACGCGTCTGCGCGGTGAGTCCGTACTCGGCGAAGAATTCGCTGGCCTTGGCGAGGATTTGCGCGCGTCGCGTCGCGTGGGGCAGGCGCGTACCTGCGCCGGGCCGCCGCGACGGCTTGACGCCATCGCGGCGCACTGCCGCGAGTCGATCCGATTTGGCCTGCATCCTCGTCACCTCCCCCGACCATGGCATTATATCGTCGCTTGACGACTTTGGCGCCACGATTTGGGCGTCGATTGCCGGCGCAGCCGGTCGACCGGGAGAATGGGATGATCTTCGAAATGCGCAGCTATCAGGTCCAGGCAGGCAAGGCGGGCGAGTTCCTGCAGGTCTACCGCGAGTTCGGACTGCACATCATCACGCGCTACGCGACCCTGGCCGGATGCTGGACCAAGGAATCCGGCGTGCTGAACTCGGTGGTGTTCCTGTGGAGCTACGACGATTTCGCGCACCGCAGCGCACAGCGGGCGAAGCTCGCCGAAGACGGGGAATGGCAGGCCTTCGTGCCGAAGATCCTGCCCTATCTCGTGCACCAGGAAAGCGTGTTCCTGAATCCGGTTTCGTTCTCGCCGATGAAATGACGGCGTGGCCGGAGGCGTTCCGGCGCCCCGTCGAGTTGCGGCCCCGCGCCCCGTCGAGTTGCGGCCCCGCGCCCCTGGGAATAGAGTGCACGCGGAGGGGGCTGCACCGGCACGGCCGTCCACGAACGGGGAATGGACGGGCTGACCATGCGCGGCATCGCGGCCCCGCACTCAACGGGAGGAACACATGAAACTTCAGTTGAAGGGGTTGGCCGCGGTAGTGGCGCTGGCCGTTTCGCCGGTCGTCGCGCAGGCAGACGAGCTCCAGACGCTCGGCGCCATGCATCAGACGAACATCCCGGTCGACTGGCAGCCGATTCCGCAGACCGGTCCGAAGGCGGACCAGATCAGGCAGAACCTCGAGAAGATCAAGCTGCCTGCAGGCTTCCATATCGCCCTGTACGCGCTCGTGCCGGACGCCCGCCATATCGCCGTCGGTCCGCAGGGGGTGGTCACCATCGTCGGCACGCGCAAGACGAAGGTCTGGGCGGTGACCGACCGCTCGCGCGGCGGCGTTGCCGACGAAGTGAAGGAGTTCGCGCCGACGCTGCCGAAGAGGATCCCCAACGGCCCGTGCTTCTCCAAGGATGGATTTCTCTACATCGTCGAGCAGAACCGGGTGGTCGAATATCCGGCGGCGGAGTTCTTCTACGAGAGCCCGGACGTCGTCGCCAACGCGATCGTCCCCGAGGGCGAGCTGATCCCGAAGTCCGAGGAGAGCTACAACCACACGGCGCGTCCGTGCCGCATCGGGCCCGACAACAAGCTCTATGTACAGCTCGGCGAGCCGTACAACGTGCCGCCGAAGGAGAAGCTCGAGCTCTACAAGAAGTGGGGCATCGGCGGGATCATCCGGATGGATCGCAACGGCAAGAACCGCGAGGTCTACGCGACCGGCCTGCGCAATCCAGTCGGCATGGATTTCAACCCCGCCGACAAGGTGTTGTGGAGCAACGACAACCAGGTCGACGGCATGGGTGACGACCAGCCCCCGGGCGAGATGAACCGTGTCGCGAAGGAGGGGCTGAACTTCGGCTTCCCGTGGTACGGGGGCGGCCATACGCGCACCGACGAGTACAAGAACGAGACGCCGCCCGCGGGCGTCGTGTTCCCGGAGGTCGAGCAGGTCGCCCACGCGGCCGACCTCGGCCTGATGTTCTACACCGGCAGCATGTTCCCGGCCAAGTACCACGGCGCCATCTTCTCGACGCAGCACGGGTCGTGGAACAGGACGGTGCCCGTCGGCGCGAGAGTGATGGTCACGTTCCTGAAGCCGGATGGGCACGTCGCGGGCAAGTCCGAGCCTTTCGCCGAGGGCTGGAACGACAACGGCTATTACCTCGGTCGGCCGGTCGACGTCGCGCAGCTGCATGACGGCTCGCTCCTGGTTTCGGACGATCTCGTCGGCGCGCTCTATCGGATCACGTACGACGGCAAGTAGGCGGGTCGTCGCGGTTGCGGCCGCGACGCACCGCTGTCCGCCAAGTCCCTGCAGGCCCCGGCATCTGCCGGGGTCGGCAGGTCATGATTCGTTCCCGATGATTTCCGGGTCCGCGATGAACGCAGCACATCGAAGGCTGGCACGGCTTGCCGGCTGCGCACTCACCGCGCTGCTGGTCGCGATCGCGGGCAATGCGGCCCACGCTGCGGGCGACGTAAAGGCCGGGCGCGCAAAAGCGCTGATGTGCCAGACCTGCCACGGTCTCGATGGCGTGTCCAGGGTCCCGGACGCGCCGAATCTCGCCGGTCAGGTCGAGGGCTACCTGGTCACGCAACTGCGGGCGTTCAAATCGGGCGCGCGCAGGAACGAGTCGATGACCGTCGTCGTCTCGACGCTCTCGGACAGCGATATCGACAACCTCGCCGCGTACTTCGCGGCCATCGAGGTCAAGGTCGGCCGGATTCCGGGCGAGTGACTGCGAGCTACTTGATCGCCTCGCGGACGTACCTGCCCGGCGCGGCGTCGAGCGGCGGATAGTCGGCGCTGCCGACCCGCGCGGGCGCTGCGCGCTCGCCGCCCCGGTGCCGCGCGAGCCAGCGGTACCAGTGCGGCCACCAGCTGCCGGGGTGAGCGGTGGCGGCTGCGAGCCATTCGTCGGCCGTCCGCGCGGGTGAAGGATTCGTCCAGTGGCTGCGCTTCACCGGCTCCGGCGGATTGACGACGCCGGCAATGTGACCGGACGCGCCCAGCACGAATACCGCCTTTCCCCCGATCAGGTCCAGTGTCCTGTAGGCCGAGCGCCACGGCACGATGTGGTCCTCGCGCGATGCATACACATAGGCGGGCACGTCGATGCGTCGGAGGTCGACCGGCTGCCCGAGCATCGTCAATGCACCGGGCTCCTTCAGCCGGTTCTCGACATACATGTTCTTCAGGTAGTACGCGTACATCGGCCCCGCGAGGTTCGACGAATCGCCGTTCCAGTGCAGCAGGTCGAACGCGGGCGGCGTGCGACCTTCGAGGTAATTGCTGACGACGTAATTCCAGACGAGGTCGTTGGCCCGCAGGCTCGCGAACGCCCCTGCGAGCTCGCTGCCGTGGACGCGCTGTCCGGAGAGCAGCGCGGGTTCGCGCGCCGCCACTCCCTCGCGCGAGATGTAGACGCCGATCTCGCCCGGGTCTGCGAAATCGAGCATCGACGTCAGGAGCGTGACGCTCGCCGCCGAGTCGTCGCGGCGGGCGGCCAGCACGGCCAGCGCGGCCGCGAGGAGCGTGCCGCCGACGCAGAAGCCGAGCGTGTTGACGCGCTTGGCGCCCGAGACCGCCTTGGCGACCGAAAGCGCGACCAGCACGCCCTGCTCGAGATAGTCGTCCCAGGTGAGCCGTCCGAGCTCGGCTGGAATGTTGCGCCAGGAGATCATGAAGACCGTATGCCCCTGCGCGACCGCGTGGCGCGCGAACGAGTTCTCGGGCCGCAGGTCGAGGATGTAGTACTTGTTGATGCAGGGCGGCACGACGAGCAGCGGCCTTGCCGCCACGCGCGGCGCCGTTGCATCGTACTGGATCAGCTCGATCAGGTCGTTGCGGAACACGACGCTGCCGGGCGTCACCGCGAGGTTGCGACCCACCTCGAAGCCCGCTTGGTCGCTCATCGTGATGCGACCTTTCCCGACGTCGCCGGCCAGGTTGTGCAGGCCCTGCACGAGGCTCGCGCCTTCGGTCGACAATGCGCGGGCGATGACGTCGGGGTTGGTGCCCGGGAAGTTGGTCGGCGCCATGGCATTGATGAACTGGCGCGTCGAGAACTCGAGCCTTTGTTTCTCGGCGGGCGGAAGCTGCGCGAGCGCGGCGAGATCGGTCAGGTAGTCCGAGCAGAGCAGGTACGCCTGGCGAAGCCACGCGAAATACGGCTGGTCCCGCCACGCCGCGGAGCCGAAGCGCCGGTCGCCCAGGGCACTGGGGACGACCTCGCGCAGCGCGCTTCCGGGCTGCGCGAGCGCATCCGCAATCGACACCCAGAGGTTCGCGAAGCGGGGCGCATAAGCCTCCTGCAGCCTTGCCACGGCGTCGGCGTCGAATGGCGCCTTGGCCGCGGGACCCGCTCGCCGGCCCCGGGCCGGCTTCGCCTCTCCGAAGCCCTGCATCCACCACTGTGTCCAGGCCCCGATCAGGTGCTGCCATTGGATGGCAAGCTCGGTCCACGGCTCCATCGAATAGGGGTCGGGTGTCGACATCGGGACGTCTGCGCTCGCAGGTCAGGGTTCGAGAAGGAAATGCGTGGTCGCGATGATCGCAATTCCGAGCCCGATCCAGAGCATCTGCTTGGCGGTCTCGACCGGCTCGGAGCGCCGGTGCAGGCTCGGAATCAGGTCGGCGACGGCGACGTAGAGGAGGCTTGCAGCAGCGAGCGCCAGCACGTAGGCGAGCACCTGCTGCATGTCGGCCAGCGCCAGGTATGCCGCAAGCGCGCCGACGAGGGTCATGGCGCCGGTGGTGATGTTGTAGGCGAAGGCCTTCGCGCGCGCGAATCCCGAATGCAGGAGCACGGCGAAGTCGCCGACCTGCTGCGGGACCGCGTGCGCGACGATCGCCAGCGTGGTCGCGATGCCGATCGCCGGGTCGGCGATGAACGCCGCGGCGATGACGATGCCGTCGCAGAAGCTGTGCACGCTGTTGCCGATGAGGATCATCAGCCCGGAGCGCCCGCCGTCGGGACGCGCATGGCCGTCCGAGTGCAGCGCGTGGTCGTGCTCGGTCTCCTCGCGCAGGTCCGAATGCTCGTCGTGGCCGTGCGCATGGCGCCACAGCACGAGCTTCTCGAGCAGGAAGAACGCGAGCAGCCCGACGAGGACGGTCAGCATCACCGATGGCGCCTTGCCGCGTTCCAGCGCATCGGGGAGCAGTTCGAGGAACACCGCGCCGAGCAGCGCGCCGACGGCGAACGAGACAAAGCGCGGAATCCACGTGGATCGCAGGCCGAGCGTCGCTGCGGCCGCGGCCGTCGACAGGACGCCGCCTGCCAGCGCGGCGACGACGATGTGCAGGAGTGTCATGGGGTCCCGGGCCCGGCAACTCCGGATCGGCCGGCGGTCGCGTCGAGCCAGATCAGCGCGGCCATCCGGGCGGTGGTCCGGTCGCGGCGGAATGAAAAGTAGCGTGATGGATCGGACATCGTGCACATGCCTCCGCCATGAACGTCGCCGACACCGGCGCGCGCAAGCCGCTGCCGGGCGAGCGCCTCGAGGTCGGCCAGCCACTTGCCGGCTGCGGCAGGTTCGAACGCAGTCGTCGCACGGGGATCGGCGGCGGCGAACGCGTCGCGGACCTCGTCGCCGACCTCGAATGCCCGGTGGCCGATCGCGGGTCCGAGCCAGGCGACGACGCGCGCCGGCGGGCAGCCCATGGCCGCGACTGCATTCTCCAGCACACCCGCCGCGAGTCCGCGCCATCCGGCATGCGCGGCGCCGATCACCTCGCCCTGGCGATCGCAAAGCAGCACCGGCAGGCAATCGGCCGCGCGGATCGCGAGCACGACACCGCGCTCGCGGGTGACCGCAGCGTCGGCCTGGATCCCGCCCGCGGGCTGCGCCGGATCGGTGGCGTCGACGCGGACGGCGCGCGTTCCGTGAACCTGCTCCAGCCAGTGAGGCGCCGAGGGCAGCCAAGCCCGGATGCGGCGGCGATTCTCCAGGACTGCCGCGATGTGCGCGGCGTCGCCACGCAGCGGGTGTCCGCCGGCATCGAGCGACGCGCAGGAGCCCTCGCTCACCCCGCCGTTTCGGGTCGTGACAAAGGCGCGGACCGCCGGATGCGCAGGCCATCGCGGGACGATCCAGTCGAGTCCCGCGGCCTCGAAACGCGCGGCGAGGGACGTTGCATCCGGCGTCGTCATCGCGCGAGACCGCCGCGCGAGGTCCGCAGGCTCTCGAGCAGTCCGGAGAAGTCGGCAGGCGGCGGGGAGTCGAAGCGCATCGCGCGGCCATCGGCCGGATGGACGAGCTCGAGGCGCGTCGCATGCAGTGCCTGGCGGGCGAATGCCGGAACGCCGGGCGCCGGACGGCGACCGCCATAGGCGGGATCGCCGACGAGCGGATGATCGATCGCCGCGAGGTGCACGCGTATCTGGTGGGTACGGCCCGTCTCCAGCCGGCAGCGAACCAGGGTCGCGATGCCGAAACGCTCGACGATCTCGACGTGGGTGCGCGCGGGCTTGCCTTTGGCCACCACGGCCATCGTCGTGCGCTGGGTCGGGTGGCGGCCGATCGGCGCTTCGATGATCATCGGCTGCGCCAGATCCCCGCGCGCGAGCGCCAGGTATTCGCGGTGCATCGTGCGCGCCGCGAGCTGGCGCACGAGGCTCGTGTGCGCGGCTTCGGTCCTCGCGACGACCAACAGGCCGCTGGTTTCCTTGTCGAGGCGATGGACGATTCCCGCGCGTGGAATCGCGGCGAGCGCCGGGTCGTGATGGAGCAGGGCGTTCTGCAGCGTTCCGTCGCGGTTGCCGCTGCCCGGATGCACGACGAGGCCGGCCGGCTTGTCGAGCACGATGATCGATTCGTCCTCGTAGACGATGGCGAGGGCGATGTCCTGGGCGACGGCCGTGCCCGCAGTCAGGTCGCGCAGCGGCCGGATCTCCACGCGCTCGCCTCCGGCGACGCGTCGCTTGCCGTCCCACGCGCGGCCGTCGACGGCGACGTGACCGGCGTCGATCCATGCCTTGAGCCGGCTGCGCGAGTGCTCGGGGAGCATCCGTGCGAGCGCCTGGTCGAACCGCATTCCTGCATGCTCGGGCGGGACCACGAGCGTCCACGCTGCGGCGTCGACAGCCGTCGCCTCGTGGTGCGGGCTGCCGGCGTCGACGCCTCCCGGCCGGGACCGGCGGGAATGCGTCCCCGGTCGGCTATAATTCGCAGCGTTCACGAAGGATGCCGATGACGATGTTGCGGTCGCAGAAATGGCGGGTGTGGGTGCTCGGGGCGCTGATCGCGCTGACGGCTGCGGGATGCAGCCTGCTGCCGGCCGTCAAGGACGAGACGGCGGGCTGGTCGGCCGAGAAGATCTACACAACCGCGCACGATGCGATGAGCGAGGGCAATTATACGCGGGCCGTCAAGCTCTTAGACTCGCTCGAGGCGCGCTACCCCTACGGTCATTATGCGCAGCAGGCGATGCTCGAAGGCGCGTACTCGAACTGGCGCTCGGGAGAATCGACGGCGGCGGCGGCGGCCTGCGATCGCTTCATCCAGACCTATCCGAACCATCCGAACGTCGACTATGCGTACTACCTGAAGGGCCTCGTCTATTTCCGCGAGGACCAGGGCGTCTTCGGCTACGTCTACGAGCTCGATCTGTCGGAGCGCGATCCCAAGCAGATGCGCGAGTCGTTCCAGGCGTTCAAGAATCTCGTGCAGAAGTTTCCGCGCAGCCGCTACACGGAGGATGCGGAAGCGCGCATGCGCTACCTCTCCAACGCCCTGGGCATGTCCGAGGTCCATGTCGCGCGCTATTACTACGCGCGCGGCGCATACGTCGCGGCGGTCAATCGCGCGCAGCGATCGCTGCTCGACTATCCGCGTACGCCGTCCAACGAGGATGCGCTCGACGTCATGGTGCGCGGATACGCGAAGCTCGGCCTGACCCAGCTCTCCGACGATGCGAAGCGCATCCTGGAAACCACGTTCCCCAAGAGCGTCTACCTCGCCGGCGGGCCGTCGAAACCCTGGTGGAAACTCTGGTAGCCGCCGTCCGGTAGCGGCGATGCAGGCGGTTCCGGGCGCCCGCAGCCCAGAGGTCAGGTCGGGTCCGCGCCGACGGCGGACACGACTTCCGCGAAGAATGCCTCGACCTCCGCCAGCTCGCGCGTCCGCCGCATCGGAGGCAGGCTCTGCCAGATCCTGCGGCCGTAAGGCTTGTCGATCAGCCTCGGGTCGCAGATCATCAGGACGCCGCGGTCGGTCTCGGTCCGGATCAGGCGACCGGCACCCTGCTTGAGGGCGATTGCCGCCTGGGGCAGCTGCCAGTCCATGAATGCGTTGCCGCCGTCGTCCGCCAGTTTGGCGAGTCTCGCAGCGAGCAGCGGATCGTCCGGCGGCGCGAACGGCAGCTTGTCGATCACCACGACCGACAGTGCGCCCCCCGGCACGTCGACGCCTTCCCAGAAGCTCGCGCTGCCGAGCAGCACAGCGTTGCCGAGCGCCCGGAAGCGCAGCAGCAGATCGGTCTTCGATCCGTCGCCCTGGACGAGAAGCGGGAAATCGAGGCCCTCACGGGCGAGCGCGTCGGCGAGGCACTCGCGCGCGGCGGAGAGAGCGCGCAGTGTCGTGAACAGCATGAACGCGCGCCCGCCACTGGCCTTCAGCACGGGCAGGGCTGCGTCGACGACGGCGCGCGTGTGCTCCGGCGTGTTGGGCGGCGGGAGGCCGCGGGGAACGTAGAGCAGTCCCTGCGCGGCATAGTCGAACGGACTCTCCCAGCATCCGGTGGTGGCGTCCCCCAGACCGAGCTGCGACGCGTAGTGCGAAAAGTCGCCGCCCACGGACAGGGTCGCCGACGTGAAGATCCAGGCGCGACCCGTGGCGTCGACCTGCCGCCGGAACACATCGGCGACCGACAATGGCGACGCGTGAAGCTGGAATCCCTGCGCACCGACGTCGGCCCAGCGGATCCATTCGTCGCCCCGGCCGTCACCGTCGGCGACGCCGTTCCTCCAGCGCGCCAGGCGTTGCGCGGCTTCGTCGGCGCGGCGCGCGACGGCCGCGATTTCCTCGCTGCGTTCGGCGAACATCGCGAGCTCGGTGGCAACGCGATCGAGCGCAGCCGACAGCGACGCAAGCGCCTCGGTGAAATCGGCGCGGCCGGCCAGCGAGCGCTCGGGAAACTTCCCCGGCGCCTCGCCGAGGGCGAGCCGCAGCCTGCGGATCGACGGGCCGATGTCGGCCGCGGCATCCGGAAGGTCGGGCACGTCGCGTGCCTCGGTGCGGGCGACGATCTCGGCTTCGCGCGCCAGGTCCGCCAGCGCGCCCGCGGCAGTCTGCTCCCCGAAGAACAGCGTCGCCGTGTCGGGGAGCTGGTGCGCCTCGTCGAGAATCACCGTGTTGCATGCGGGCAGCAGCTCGGCGAGACCCTCGTCGCGCAGCGTCACGTCGGCGAAGAACAGGTGATGATTGACGACGACGACATCGGCGTCCTGGGCTTCCCGGCGCGCCTTGATGACAAAGCAGTCGCCGTGGAACGCGCACTTCGATCCCAGGCAGTTGTCGCGCGTCGAGGTAACCAGCGGCCAGATGGCCGCGCCCTCGGGCACGTCGGCGAGCTCCGCGCGATCACCGCGTGAACTCGCCCGCGCGAACGCGACGATCTTCGGCAGGTAGCGCACATCCTGCCGGGTCGGCAGGCGGCCTTCGCGCGCCGTGCGTTCGAGGTGGTGGTGACAGACGTAGTTGGCGCGGCCCTTGAGCAGCGCGACGGTCGCGGGGACCGCGAGCGCGTCGCGGATCAGGGGAAGGTCGCGCTCGAAGAGCTGGTCCTGCAGCGTCTTGGTCCCCGTGGAGACGATGACCTTGCCGCCGTAGAGCAGTGCCGGCACCAGATAGGCGAAGGTCTTGCCGGTGCCGGTTCCGGCTTCGGCGACCAGCGGCTCGCGATGCAGGATCGCGCGCGCGATCGCCTGCGCCATCTCGAGTTGCTGCGGTCTGAACCGGAAGCCGGGCAGCTTGCGGGCGAGCGTGCCGCCTTCCTGGAAGATCGCCGCGAGCTCGGATTCGACGGCGTTCTCGGGCAATCCCGGTGGTTGCGGCGCGTTCAGTGCTGCTTCGCCTCGCCGAGCGTCATCGGCTTGATGCGCGCGGCCGGGGCCGGCTTTCCGCGTTGCATGGTCGCGACCGTCGAGCGATGCGCCTCTTCTTCGGTGTAGGCCGTGCGGATGAGCGTGATGCGATCCTTGAATTCCTCATAGGGCTCGCTGACGCGCAGCTTGTACTGGGCGTCGGACTCGCCTTTGCGCCATTGCAGGTTCGACAGGGCCGACAGCCACACCTGCTGCAGGTTCTTGATCGCCGTGACCGCCTCCTGCGAGAGCGAGGCCTGCTTCAGCGCGGCGAGATACGGGTGCTTGATGTTCTCCTTCTGTTTGTCGAGGCAGTACTCGGTCTTCGCGCCATTGGTCCCCTCGGTCGACTTGTCGTAGCCGAATTCGAGGATCTCGATCGCCTTGACGTCGCGGCACATCGTATACAGGTGCTGGACGGCGTCGAAATAGCAGTCGAGGGCCGGTCCCCGGTCCGCGTGCGGGCAGACGTAGTTGTGCGCGGGACCGGGATTGCCCCCGATCGTTGCTGCGGCGGCGGGCGCGCCGGCCAGCGCGGCGAAGGCGAATGCGACAGCCAGGAGAAGCGGACGAAACATGGCAGGCGGGCGAAATGGAGGTATCGGCGCGAATGCTACCGCCGATTGTGCACCCGGCTCAACCCGCCTTTCGGACGATAGGCGCCGTTCGGCCGTTGCGGCAGTGCGGCGGCGACGCGCCGGCGGTCAGATCGTGCAGCCGCCGGAGACTTCGATCACCGCACCGTTGATGTACGAGGCTTCGTCGGAGGCGAGCCAGGCGTAGGTGTTGGCGATCTCCTCGGGCTTTCCGAGCCGCCCCATCGGGACCTTGTCCTCCATCATCTTGATCACCTTGTCCGGGATCGACGACAGGATCGGGGTCTCGATGAATCCCGGACAGATCGCGTTGGCGCGGATGCCCTTGCGTCCGAGCTCGCGGGCCCAGGTCTTCACCATCCCGATGACGCCGAACTTGGTGGCCGCGTAGTTGGTCTGCCCGAAGTTGCCGTAGAGGCCGACGATCGACGATGCGTTGAGGATCACGCCCGAGTTCTGCTCCAGCATGATGTCGACGACCGCCTTGGTGCAGTGGTAGACGCCCTTGAGGTTGACGTCGATGACGCGCTCGAACTGCTCGTCGGTCATCTTCTTGAACTGCGCGTCCTGCACGATGCCGGCGTTGTTGACCAGCGTGTCGATCCTGCCCCACTTGGCCATCACGCCGGTGACCATCCTGGCGATGCTTTCCTTGTCGGTCACGTCGACCTTGAACCCGGCGGCTTCGCCGCCTGCGTCGACGATCGCATTGACGGTGTCGTCGACCGCGGCCGGGTTGATGTCGCAAACGGCGACCTTGGCGCCCTCGGACGCGAACTTGAGCGCCGTCGCCCGGCCAATGCCCTGGCCGGCGCCCGTGATGATCGAGACCTTGTCGCAAAGACGCATGGGCGAATCCTTGTGCAGTTTCCGGGGGTCCGGACGCTGAGCGAGGCCGGAATGGCCCCCGATAGACTGTCTAATCTAGCGGAATATGCTGCATTGCACAAGGAATATGCAGTCGGCCGAGGCAGGATGTTGCATTGCAGTCACCACCGCAGCGAATGCGAAAATGTCTTCTGCAACAATGCACTGGAACGGAAACCCTGACCCTGCCCGGTCCATGTTTCCCCGCTCCGGCACCCGAATCGACGCGAACTGACCGGCCGCTCTACTGCTGTGCGGCAGCGGTCCGGACCAGGGTCAGGGCGCCGCGTACGCTTCGATGACCAGCTCGACCGACTGCCGGCCGTTCCACAGCTTGAGCTCGGGGCGGTAGAGGGCCCGGATACGCGGCGGGAGGGTCTCGGGCGTGCGGAAAGCGATCGCAGCGTAGCGCTCGCCGCCGCGCTCGAGCGTCAGTTTCGCGTGCCCGTCGCCGACGCTGCGCTGGGCGACGACGTCGAACGTGCCGTCGAAGGTCGGGGGCGGAAAACCCTGTCCCCACACCTGGCGGCGCAGCGCCGAACAGAGCTCGACCGTCAGCTCGCCGCGCCCGAGCTCGCCATCGCTTTCGTGGGTGCGGCGCAGCGCCGCCTCCGGCAGCCACTCGCGCGCGACCGCCTCGAAGGTCTCCGCGAAACGGGCAAGGGCGGCGGCCGGAATCGACAGCCCCGCGGCAAAGGCATGGCCGCCGAAGCGGGTCACCGTGCCCGGCGCGCGCTTGGCGACCAGATCGAGCGCATCGCGCAGGTGAAATCCGGTGATCGAGCGCCCCGAGCCCCGGAGCTCGGCGTCGCCGCTTTTCGCGAACACGATGACCGGGCGGTGATAGCGATCCTTGAGCCGCGACGCCACGATGCCGACGACGCCCTGGTGCCACTGCGGGCGGTGCACGCACAGCGTGCAGGTGTCGTCGTTCGCAAGCGCCTGTCCGGTCTCGACTTCGGCCAGCGCTTCTTCCTGCATCGAAGCCTCGATGTCGCGGCGCTCGCGGTTGAGGCGGTCGAGTTCGCCGGCAAGCGGCAGGGCCTCGGTCGGGCTCTCCGCGAGCAGGCAGCGTATGCCGATCGACATGTCGGCCAGCCGGCCGGCGGCGTTGAGCCGTGGGCCCGCGACGAAGCCCAGGTCGCCGGCGGTCGCCAGCCGCGGGTCGCGTCCGGCGGCGGCGAAAAGCGCTGCAAGGCCCGGCTGCGCCCGTCCGGCGCGGATGCGTGCAAGTCCCTGCTCGACCAGGATCCGGTTGACCTGATCGAGGCGGACGACATCGGCGACCGTGCCGAGTGCGACGAGATCGAGCAGGGCGGCGAGATTCGGTCCGGTGTCCCCGGGAAAGGCGCCCGTGTCGCGCAGCCGGGCCCGCACTGCACACAGCACATAGAACATGACGCCGACGCCGGCGATGTTCTTCGACGGGAACGTGCAGCCGGGCTGGTTGGGATTGACGATGGTCGCCGGTGCCGGCAGCACCGATCCCGGCAGGTGGTGATCGGTGATCAGGACGTCGATTCCCCGCGCCGCGGCTGCCTCCACGCCGTCCACGCTTGCGATGCCGTTGTCGACGGTCACGATGAGCCGCGGTTCGTGCGCTGCCGCAACTGCGACGATCTCGGGCGTCAGGCCATAGCCGAACTCGAAGCGGTTGGGAACCAGGAATCCGACATCGGCGCCCATCGCCCGCAGGCCGCGAACGCCGACCGCGCATGCCGTGGCGCCATCGGCGTCGTAATCGGCGACGATCAGGATGCGATCGCGGCGGGCGATCGCGGTCGTGAGGCGCTCGGCAGCCTGGTCGATGTTGCGCAGCGACGCGTAACCGGGGAGCGCCGCGAGCGAATGATCGAGCTCCGCGACCGACGCGATCCCGCGCGAGGCATAGATTCGTGCGAGCACCGGCGCGATGCCCGCCGCGACCAGCGACTTCGCTGCGTCGGGGACGATCCGGCGCGCGATGTTCATGCGCTGGGTGCGGCCGGGATCCGGAATGCCTGCGCACGCCAGCGCGCGCGCAGGCGTGCGAGGAACCCCGAGGGCCCTGCCGTCCACGTCGCCGCCATGCCGTTGCCGTCGGCGACGAGGTGCAGTGCGTCGACGCGCCGCTCGACGAGCGCGGCGAGCGCCGGCGCGAGCCAGTCGCGTGCGAACGCAGCGGCCCCGCCATCCCCGCCCGCATCGGCGATCGCATCGGCGACGACGAGGGTCGTCGGGTCGTCTCCGCTGCCGCTTTCGCGCGGGCGGCGATCAGGCAGCGCCTCATCGAGCCAACCGCGAGCCGGCGGCCACGCGGTCACGCTGCCGCGGCTCGCGAGCGCGATTCCGCGCGCGAGGTCGCCCGCATTCCCGGTGGCGGCCGATGCGCGGACCGGTGCCCGCGAGCCGTCGCCTGCCAGCCGCCCACCGCCCCAGAACCAGATGCCATTGGCGCTCGCGCGACCCCTTGCCTCGCGCGCGACATTCACCGGGTGGTCGTGCAGCAGCATGCCGATTTCGTTCTGCCAGCGCTTCCACGTCCGTGCGTCGGGGCCCCGGGGCATGTGCGCGATCAGGCTCCGTCCGACGACAGCGTCGATCGGCGTGGTCGTGACATCGGGCGTTTGCGCCGCAAGGACGAACCATGCGCCGGCCCGCGGCGCACTGAAACGCAGGCCATCGACCGCGAAATGGGCGGCGAGCGTCGCGATCAGCGCGTCGGCCTCGTCGCGGTCGAGATCGTCGATGCGCTGGCTCAGCACGACGTCGGCCGCGCCCGCCTCGAGGTGCACGGGATCGG
>DATIQL010000016.1:0-3219 GCA_035470905.1 Casimicrobiaceae bacterium | reverse complement strand
CACCCGCTTTGCGACGACTGCGCCGCAGGCGCCTCGGGGGAGAGCCTGCCCCCGCGCACCCACGCGCGGGAGCCTGCCCCCGTGCATCGGAGGCCGAAGCGCCCGTGCGGCTACGCCGGCGCGACGTCGGCGACACGCCAGCGGAGCTCCTCCCCGGCGCGCAGGGGGACGATCGTCGCATCGCCGAACGGGAGGGATTCCGGGACGCGCCACGGCTCGCGGTGCAGCGTGATCGATTCCCGGTTGCGCGGGAGTCCGTAGAACGCGGGTCCGTGCGCGCTCGCGAAGCCCTCGAGCCGGTGGAGTGCGCCGGCGTCCTCGAATGCCTCGGCGTAGAGCGCCAGGGCGACAGGCGCGCTGTAGCAGCCCGCGCAGCCGCAGGCGTTCTCCTTGGTGTCCCTCGCGTGCGGCGCGGAGTCCGTTCCGAGGAAATATTTCGGGCTGCCCGAGGTCGCCGCCGCGACCAGCGCCTGCCGGTGCGCCTCGCGCTTGAGCACCGGCAGGCAGTAGAGGTGCGGCCGCAAGCCGCCCGCGAACAGCGCGTTGCGCGAATAGAGGAGGTGCTGCGGCGTGATCGTCGCCGCGATGTTGTCGGGCGCCTCCCCGACGAACTCCGCAGCCTCGCGGGTCGTGATGTGCTCGAGGACGATGCGAAGTCCGGGAAAATCGCGCAGGATTGCGGTGAGCTCGCGGTCGATGAACACGCGCTCGCGGTCGAACACGTCGACCTCCGGGTCGGTCACCTCGCCGTGGATCGCGAGCACGAGGTCATGCCGCTCCATGGCGGCGAGTGCCGGATACGCGCGCTCGAGCGCGGTCACGCCCGATTCCGAATTCGTGGTCGCGCCCGCCGGGTAATACTTGACGGCGTGCACGAATCCGCTCGCCTTGGCGCGGGCGATTTCATCTGCCGACGTCGCATCGGTCAGGTACAGCGTCATCAGGGGCTCGAAGTCGCCCGCCGCCGGAAGCGCGGCGAGGATCCGGTCGCGGTAAGCTGCGGCCGCCTGCACGGTCGTCACCGCAGGCTTGAGGTTGGGCATGACGATTGCTCGCCGGAACACTCGTGCAGTGGCCCGCGCGACGGCGCGCAATGCCGCGCCATCGCGCAGGTGGACATGCCAGTCGTCGGGACGGGTCAGATCGAGGGTCGAAGGGGGCACCGGAACTCCTTGTTTTGTCGAGATTATAGGGTGCGGGCCCGACGATCGGGTGGTTTGGCGCCCGGGTTTTCCCGTGGTCGCTCGAAGGCGGCTGACGGGTTATAATGTCCAATTTCCCGCGGGCAACGCGCGGCCTGCGATCGAAAGACCTGGAGCCGCGTCGCAACGACGTTACGGATGGATCGAAGCATGGCAGCCAAAACCGCAACCGCCGTCAAGAAGCAGCCCCGCGAGCTGACCGAGGAGGAAATCCTCAAGGCTCCGGAGAAGGACTACATGAACGAAGCCCAGCTCGCGTTCTTCAAGAAGCGGCTGATTGACATTCGCGACCAGATCCTGCGTAACGCCGACGACACGGGCGAGCACCTGCGCGAGAACGAGATCACGACGGATCCTTCCGACCGGGCGACGCTCGAGGAGGAATACACGCTCGAACTGCGCACCCGCGACCGGGAACGCAAGCTGCTCAAGAAGGTCGAAAAGTCGTTGCGGATGATCGACGACGGCTCCTACGGTTACTGCGAGGAAACCGGCGAGCCGATCGGCGTTCCGCGGCTGATCGCGCGCCCGATGACGACGCTGTCGATCGAGGCCCAGGAACGCCGCGAGCGGGTCCAGAAGCTCTACGGCGACTGATCCCCGGAAGCGACCGGGCTCGCGGTGCGCTTGCGGTGCTGCCCGTGGCTCCGCAAGCGATTCGCCGTCGAAGCCGCCCTGCCTTTCCAATTCATTGATCGAAGGAGCCCGCCGATATGTTCACGCTGCCGCCGCTGCCCTATGCCGACAACGCGCTCGACCCGGTGATCACCGCGAACACGCTGTCGTTCCATTACGGCAAGCACCACAAGACCTACGTCGACAATCTGAACAACCTGGTCAAGGGCACCGACTACGAAACTGCGGCGCTCGAGAAGGTGATCGCGGACACGGCAGGCAAGGCCGACAAGGCGGGCCTGTTCAACAACGCGGCGCAGATCTGGAACCACACGTTCTACTGGAACAGCCTCAAGCGTGGCGGCGGCGGCAAGCCGGCAGGTCGGCTGGCGGCGATGATCGACTCGGATCTTGGCGGTTACGACAATTTCCGCAAGGATTTCGCGGCCAACGCTGTTTCCCAGTTCGGATCGGGCTGGGGCTGGCTGGTGGCCGAGGGCGGCAAGCTCAAGATCGTCAAGACCGGCAACGCGGAGGTGCCTCTGACCAAGGGGCAGACGCCGCTGCTCACCATCGATGTCTGGGAACACGCCTATTACCTCGATTACCAGAACCGCCGCGCCGATTACGTCAATGCTGTAATCGACAAGTTGCTCAACTGGGATTTCGCTTCCGAGAACCTCGGGCGCGCCTGATCGGGCGCTTCGCGCTCCCCTGGCGTATGCAACGGCCGGTTTTCCGGCCGTTGCCATCTGGGCAACGGAATCCTGGCAATACCGGCCTGAAGCGCCCGCTCGCTTGTCCCCCGGGTGACGCAAGGCCATAATCATCGTCCTTATTCCAACGGCATACTGCCTCGGATGGCAATTTTCGGAAAGACGTCGGCCAGGAAGTCGCCGGCTGCGAAGGCATCGAGCGGGGCTCCCCCGCCGAAGCCTCCGCATGTCGTGTCGGCGCGCGAGCTCGCGGCCCAGGCGGCAAGCCGCAAGGCCGGAAAATCGCCTGCGTTCGAGCCGTTGGGGGAGTCCAGCCTGCGCGGCGCAGATTCGGTAGGTGCGAGGGTGGAGCCCTTTTCGAGCCAGTCGCTGGGGTTTAGAGATACCTGAGAACACGGTCTTACAGTTAACTTTCCATCGCGGTACTCGCCGCACCTCCCTACATTGCCTTGAACCAAGGACCCGCCCGGAGGTTTCGTCGCCGTGGGCACCTCAGCCAAAGAAGACAGCAAACTCACGGCAGAGCCGAAGACGCCAGCAGAGATTCACCTAGTCGAGCCGAAGACGAAAAAAGGCCGTCGGACAATTGATCTTCCGCAAGTTACCCGGAGTGCGCTTGCCGTTCACCGGATGCGGCTAGACGAAGAGCGCCGCCTTGCCGGGAGCCGGTGGAAGGTTCCGATGGT
>DATIQL010000015.1:0-5093 GCA_035470905.1 Casimicrobiaceae bacterium | reverse complement strand
TGCGGGGCGAGCTCGTCGCAGGACACGGGCCAGGCCTCCGGCAGCGTGGCGGCGGCGGCATCGGGGAAATTGCGGCGGGGGCTGAAGTCTGCCGGGAACAGGCGCTCCATCGCCATGCCGTAGACCGCGCTCGACCCCCCGGCCCCGGCGCCGATGAACGGCACGAAAGGTTTGCCGTCGGCGCGCGAGCTGTCCTCGATCGCATCGGACCAACGGCCCGCACCGGCGAGGCGCGTGCGCCGCTCGTCGGCGGAGGGATTCGCTCCCGGGAACGAACTTTCCGGGTAGCCTCCGCGCCCCTCGCGGGTGCCTGCGGGCGACTTGCCTTTTTCGCAGAACAGCACGCGCCAGCCGTGGCAGGCGAGTGCGTGTCCGAGGGTCGCGCCGCCGATGCCCGTCCCGATGACGATCGCATCCCACTGCTGATCGAGGATCTCGGCGGGTTCGGTCACGCGTGGCGCCCTCGGAACGGGATCGGGTGGAGTTGAGCTTGCGGTGCGACGATCGACCCGGTGTGCGGGAATTGTCGCACGGCGAACCGCCGTGACCGCCCGACCCCTGTGCGACAATCCGCCATTCAATGCTCAAGCGCAGCTTCCCTGCTGCACGGCCCCGGCGCGAATAGCGGTGCGGATTCTCAGGCAAAGCGCGAGCCTTGCCGTCTGGAGCGTCGTCCGGCACCGGCGCCGGACGCTCGTCGCCATCGCCGCCGTCGCCTTCGGCGCGGCAGCGCTCATCCTCACCCAGGGATTCATCGAATGGATCTTCTGGGCGACGCGTGAGGGGACCATTCAGGGCGGACTCGGGCACATCCACGTCTCGCGCCAGGGCTTCCAGGCCCACGGCAGCGCCGACCTCGGCCGATTCGTTCTGCCCGGCGATTCGCCTATCCTCGCCGAGCTGCAGAAGACGCCCGGCGTGGTCACGGTGGCGCCCAGGCTGTATTTCAGCGGATTGGCGAGCCACGGCGACACGACGCTGTCCTTCCTCGCCGAGGGCGTCGATCCGGCCAGCGAAAACCGGTTCGGCGACATCAACATCATCGTCAGCGGAGAGAACCTCGCCCCCGGGCACGAGCACGAAATCACGATGGGCGAGGGTCTGGCCGCCAATCTCGGCGTCCGGATCGGCGACACGGTGGCGCTGCTCGTGAACACCCCGGGAGGCGGCATCAATGCCGTCGAAGCCCGCGTGCGTGGCCTGTTCGCGACGATCAGCAAGGCCTACGACGACAGCGCCCTGCGCGTCCCGCTGCCGCTCGCGCACAGCCTGCTGCGGACCTCGGGTGCGCACGAATGGGTCGTCGTCCTGCGCCACACCGACGACACCCGGGCCGTGCTGGACGGATTGCGCGAGCGATTCAAGGGGCGCGGGCTCGAGTTCGTACCCTGGTACGAGCTCGCGGACTTCTACAACAAGACGGTAAGCCTGCTCTCCAAGCAGATGACCGTGGTCAGGGTGATCATCGGATTGATCATCGTCCTGACGATCACCAATTCGATGATGATGGGGGTCATGGAAAGGACGAGCGAGATCGGGACCGCCCTGGCCCTCGGGACGCGATCGCGCGGGGTCATGCTCCAGTTCCTGATCGAGGGCACGCTGCTGGGCATCATCGGCGGCCTGCTGGGGGCGACGATCGGGGTGCTGCTGGCCCACGCGATCTCGGCGATCGGCATTCCGATGCCGCCGCCCCCCGGACAGGCACGGGCCTATCGCGCGCAGATGATCGTCACCAGCCCTTCGGTCATGATCGCGATCGCGATCGCGGCAGCGACGGCACTGGCAGCGGCCCTCTATCCGGCCTGGAAGGCATCGCAGACGCGGATCGTGGACGCCTTGCGCCACAATCGCTGAGGCAGCGCCGTCGAGCGACCATGCTTGCCGCATTCGCCCTGCGCAACGTCTTCCGGCATCGCGTGCGGAGTGCGATGACGCTGGTGGTGATCGCCACCGGGGTCGCCGCGCTGATCGTCAGCGGCGGTTTCGTCGAGGATCTCTATCGCCAGCTCGGCGAAGCGATCATCCACTCGCAGACCGGGCACCTGCAGGTCGCGAAGCCGGAGTTGTTCGGCGGCGGGTCGCGCTCGCCCGAGAAGTACCGGATCAGCGATCCGGCCGCCGTCGAGCGCGAGCTCGGCGCCCTGCCCGGGGTCGTCCAGGTCAGCGCGCGCCTCGGCTTCGCCGGATTGCTGAACAACACCCGCACCGACCGCCCGATTCTGGGTGAAGGCATCGAGCCCGACAAGGAAGCCAAGCTCGCGACATCGATCGCGATCCTCGCCGGCCGCACGCTCACCTCGAAGGACCGCCACGGCATGCTGGTCGGCGAAGGCCTTGCCAAGGCACTCGACCTGCACCCCGGCGACCCGGTGACCTTGCTCGCGACGACCGTGGACGGGGCGATGAACACCGCCGACCTCGAGGTCACCGGGGTCTTCCGCAGCTTCTCCCGCGACTACGACGCGCGCGCCGTGAAGATCCCTCTCGATGCTGCGCAGGACCTGCTCGGTACCCGGGACGCCAATACCGCCGTGGTGCTGCTCGCCGACACCGCCGACTCCGAGTCCGTGCAGGCCGCGGCCCGACCCCTGATGCGCGCCCGGGGGCTGGACGTGAAGCGCTGGGATGAGTTGAACGATTTCTACGCGAATACCGTACGTCTCTACGATCGCCAGTTCGGCGTATTGCGTCTGATCATCCTGTTCATGGTGGCGCTCGGCGTGGCCAACGCGATCAACATGGCGATCTTCGAGCGACTGGGCGAGTTCGGAACGATGCGCGCCTTGGGCGACCGCAAGGCCCGGGTGTTCCGCCTGATCGTCGCCGAGTGCGCTCTGCTGGGGGTGCTCGGCGCGGCTGCGGGCGTGGCCCTCGGCGTTTCGCTCTCGATGCTCGTTTCGTGGATCGGCATTCCGATGCCGCCGCCGCCGAATTCGAACATCGGCTTCACCGCGCGCATCGAACTGTCGCAATTGCTGTGCGCCACGGCATTCGCGTTCGGTGTGGCTGCGACGGTGCTGGCCGGACTGTTTCCCGCGCTGCGGGCGCGCTCGGTGCCGATCGTCGATGCGCTGCGCCAATGGGTGTGATGCGGCGCGATTCCGGATCGCGACAGTGCACTCCCGGAAACAGTCACCTCGAATCCCGCTTGGACTGCGAGGTCGGCGCCGCATTGAATCGATTGCAATTTCGCGGGCGCGCTGTCGTCGCTCAACGACAGCAAAACATCGCCGGGAAGAAGATTTTCCGGCAACCCCCGATTTCGGGTCGAATCAACCAACATTTGCGCTTTCATCTGAGTTAGACTCGGCCCGCAGCATTCAGGAAACGACGTCGACCGCAGAGATGATGGACACGGCAAACTGCATCGCAGCCTTGGAATCGCGGTCTTGGTGGAGAGGCATGCGCGCCTCGATGCCATCCGCGGATGCCGCGTGCTGCGAGCGTTTCGACAAGGGAGGCATCGGACGATGACAGGCAGGGCCAGCAGCGCCGTCCGCGCCCGCAATTTCAGGCAGGACACCGACATTTCATCAGGCGGCCCGCGGACGATTGCCGCCGTTCCCCACCAACGGGCGCTCAGTTCCATCTGTGTCCAGGAGGGCGACACCCTTCCGGCGCTGCTCGGAACGACCCAGAAGCTGTTCAAGATCCGCCTGGCCGACTCCAGCGGACACCGTGCCGCCGCCAGCTTCCTCGTGAAGCGCAGGTACGCCTGGCGCGGTTACGAAGTCGATGGCGTCGACGAGCGGCATCCCAACCGCATCACCCTGTCGGCCTGCGATCACGAGGAGACGACGGTCGCGACGATTTCGGTCGGACTCGACTCCGGGGCAGGCCTGTTCGTCGACGCGCTCTACCGGGACGACGTCGACCGACTGCGTGCCTCGGGCGCCCGCGTCTGCGAATTCACCAAACTCGCCATCGACGCTTCGGTGCAATCCAAGCCGGTGCTTGCCGCGCTGTTCCACATCGCGTACATCTACGCGCGGCTGCTGAAGCGCTGCTCCGACCTGTTCGTCGAGGTGAATCCGCGGCACGTGACTTTCTACCGGCGGATGCTCGGTTTCGATCAGTGGGGCGATACCCGCTACGACAAGCGCGTCGACGCCGAGGCGGTACTCCTGCGGCTCGATCTCGCGTTCGCCGAGCGGGAAATTGCGGCGATGGGCGGCCGCCCCGAATTCGCGGCGACCAAGCGCTCGCTCTATCCCTATTTTTTCTCCGCGCGGGAAGAAACCGGGATCGTGCATCGCCTGCGTGCGCTAGACTAGGCACTTCCATGGAGGCCGTACCTCCAGAGTCCGTGTTGACGCGGGTGCCATGTCGAGCAATTCCCATAGGGGCAGTCCGGGCGACACCATCATCTCGATTCCGCGGTCGTCCCGACTCCAGCCGCTGCTGCACGACCCCCTCGACCTCGAGGAAGGCGAAAGACTCGCCGAATCCCGCTTCAAGATTCGTCTCGCCAATACCGAGGGTCGGCGGAGCACCGCAAGCTACCTGATCGAGCGCCGCTACGCCTGGCGCGGCTACCAGGTGTCCCCGGTCGCTGCGGGCGCCGCGAACCTGGTCACGATCGCCGCATTCGACAGGGATGTGCCGATCGCGACCATCACCGTCGGCATGGACTCCCCCAGCGGACTGATCGTCGAGAAGCTGTACCCGGAGGAGGTCCGTTCGCTCCGCAACAAGGCGGTCCGCCTGTGCGAGTTCACGAAGCTCGCGGTGGACAACATGATCCGCTCCAAGGCCGTGCTCGCGGCGATATTCCACATCGCCTACATCCACGCAAGGCGCCTGCGCGGCGGCACGGACCTGCTGATCGAGGTCAACCCCCGCCACGTCAAGTTCTACCAGGCGATGCTCGGCTTCGACATCATCGGCGCCGAGCGCATGGATCCGCGCGTCAGCGCGCCGGCGGTCCTGCTTCGCCTCAAGCTCGCCTTTGCCGAGGAACAGATCGGCATCTGGGGGGGGCACCGCGAGCGCGTCGGCGATACCCGGCTGCTCTATCCGCTGTTCTTCTCCCCGGGCGAGGAAAAGGGCATCGAGGGCCGGCTGCGCTCGATGGAATGATCCCGCCGAAG
>DATIQL010000014.1:0-4480 GCA_035470905.1 Casimicrobiaceae bacterium | reverse complement strand
GGCACCGGCTCCGCGTTCGCATTGCTGCCTGCGCAGAACGCGACCGGCAACTGGATCAAGATCGTCCAGCGCGTTCCGGTGCGCATCGCGCTCGATCCCAAGGACCTGGCCGCGCATCCGTTGCAGGTCGGCTTGTCGATGCAGGTCGACGTCGACACCCATGACCGCAGCGGCGTTCGCCTGCCGCAGGTGGCGCAGGCCGGCGCTCCCTACGCGACCGGGGTCTTCGATGCCCAGGCGGCGCTGGCCGACCAACGCGTGCGGGAGATCATCGCCGCGAACCAATCGGGTCCGTCGACCGCGGGCGCTGCGGCGAGCGTGAAGCACCCGCGTGCCGGCCATGTCGCCCGCGTGCACGCGGTCAGGCGCGTCGCGGCGCTGCGCGGCGGACCGCTGTAATCCCGGCCGTCCCCAGCGCCCCCCGGCATCCCTCGACGTCCCTCGGCGTCCCTCGGCGTCCCCCAACGCGGCCATGACCACGCCATCCGGAACCCCTGCACCTCTCACAGGGACCGCGCTCGCGCTGGGCACCATCGCCCTGTCGCTCGCGACGTTCATGAACGTGCTCGACACCTCGATCGCGAACGTGTCGATCCCCGCGATCTCCGGCGATCTCGCCGTCTCCCCCGACCAGGGGACGTGGGTGATCACCTCGTTCGGCGTCGCCAACGCGATCTCGCTGCCCCTCACCGGCTGGCTCACGCGGCGCTTCGGTCAGGTGCGGCTGTTCACCGCGTCGGTGCTGCTGTTCGTCATCGCGTCGTTCCTCTGCGGTCTCGCGCCGTCGCTTTCCACGCTGATCCTGTTCCGCGTGGTGCAGGGCGCCGTCGCAGGACCGATGATTCCGCTGTCGCAGTCCCTGCTGCTCGCCTCGTATCCGAAGGAGCGTGCGGGCAGCGCCCTCGCGGTATGGGCGATCACGACGCTGGTCGCGCCGGTGGCGGGCCCCCTGCTCGGCGGATGGATCACCGACAACCTCTCGTGGCCCTGGATCTTCTACATCAACATCCCGGTCGGGCTGATCGCGGTGGCGGTGACGTGGCTGATCTACCGCACGCGCGAGACGCCGACGGCCCGGCTGCCGGTCGACGGCGTCGGGCTGGGATTGCTCATCCTGTGGGTCGGCGCACTGCAGATCATGCTCGACAAGGGCAAGGACCTCGACTGGTTCAGCTCGACCGCCATCGTCGCGCTGGCGATCGTCGTCGCCGTGGGCTTCGCGCTCTTCGTCGTCTGGGAGCTGACCGACGAGCATCCGGTGGTCGACCTGCGGTTGTTCGCGCGGCGCAACTTCTGGACGAGCTCGCTCGCGATGTCGCTGGCCTACGGGACGTTCTTCGGAAACCTGGTCCTGCTGCCGCTGTGGCTGCAGCAATACATGGGCTATACGGCGACGATGGCCGGCGTCGTGCTCGCGCCGGTCGGCTTCCTGGCGATCCTGCTGACGCCGGTGGTCGGCAGGACGCTGCACCGCGTCGACCCGCGCATCTTCGCCACCGGGGCGTTCTCGGTCTTCGCCGTCGTGCTGTTGATGCGCTCGCACTTCAATACCCAGGCCGACCTGGAGACGCTGCTGGTGCCGACGGTCATCCAGGGCGTGGCGATGGCGCTGTTCTTCATCCCGCTGGTCACGCTGAGCCTCTCGGGACTTCCCCCCGAGCGGATTCCGGCGGCGTCGGGCCTGTTCAATTTCGCGCGCATCACGGCCGGCTCGTTCGGGACGTCGATCGCGACGACATGGTGGGACCGCTGGGCGAGCCTGCACCACGCGCATCTCGCCGAGCGCATCAGCGCCTACGACCCGACGTCGGTGCAGACGCTGGCCGACCTGCAGGCGCGCGGCATGACGCTGGAGCAGGGGCGCGCGGTGATCAACCGCCTGATCGACCAGCAGGCGTACATGATGTCGGTCGACGACATCTTCTATCTGTCGGCGCTGGTGTTCCTGGTGCTGATCGGCGTCGTGTGGCTCGCGCGGCCGGTCAGGCAGCCGGCCGGCCCGGCGCCGGTCGCCGGCGACTGAGGCGCGACGGCGTCCCGGCAGCGCCGGGCCCGGCATTGGCACCGGCGCTGAGTGCCCCTCACCGGCCTGCGCGGTCGGTCAGGGGCAGCCTCGACCTGCGGCGGATTTCGCACCGGAGCCGTGCCGAGGCTGTTCGCAGCCTCGTTCCACGGCTTTGGTCGCAATCCACTGTGTGTGCGCTCACTCTCTGCGAAAGGCCCGCGGAATAGTCGCCGGTGTCACCCACCCGGCGCGTCGGTCACGCGTCGCCCCGACCTTTCGTCGGGGCGCTCCAGCGCCCCGCTGCGCGCGGTATGCAACTTGCTGATTCGGTTGTCCCTTTCGCGGATCCGGGGTGCGGGTCCGCAGTCGGAGGTCGGGTGCATACGATGGTATGCGCAGGAGGAACGATCATGATCCGCTACGGTTTCACCATTCGCACGCGCACGGGCCAGCGCATCGAGAGCGTCTCGATCATCGCCGGCTCGCCGAAGGACGCCGAGCGCCGGCTGCGCCAGATGTACCTGCATTGCGAGATCCTGGAGCGCCGGGAAGTGGCGATCCCCAGGAACCTGGCCGCGATGAGCATGGCCAACGTGATCGACCTGTTCGCGACCAGCCCGCCCACGATCATCCAGAACTGAGGCGCGCCGCGGCCTGCGGCGGGCATCCCCCGCGCCGGGCGCCGCCGGCGGCTTCGCTTCCCGCCGGCCCGGGCGCGCAGGGCGCTGGCGTATCATCGTTTTCCACCCAGGTTTCCACCGTTTGATGGCCGCAGCCCCCAACGTCGCAATCCTCGCCGCCGGCCAGGGCAAGCGCATGCGCTCTGCGCTGCCCAAGGTCCTCCACCCGCTTGCCGGCCGTCCCCTCGCCGCCCACGTCCTGGCCGCCGTACGCAACCTCGGCCCCCGCGCGATCGCGATGGTCACCGGGCACGGGGCCCAGGCCGTCGAGACCGCACTCGCCGCACCCGACATCCGCTTCGTGCGCCAGGAGCCGCCGCGCGGCACCGGGGACGCGACGCGCATCGCGCTGGGCGTGCTTCCCCGCGACGGCATCACGCTCGTCGGCCTGGGCGACGTCCCGCTGGTGCCCCCGGAGGCCCTCGCGCACCTGGTCGATCTTGCGGGCGGCGAGCGCCTCGCGCTGCTGACGGCGCGGGTGCGCGAGCCCTTCGGCCTCGGACGCGTCCTGCGCGGAACCGATGGCAACGTGCGGGCGATCGTCGAGGAACGCGATGCCACCGACGACGAGCGCCGCGTCGACGAGATCAACACCGGCTTCATCGCCGCGCCGACCGCGCGGCTCGCGCAGTGGGTGGCGCGGCTGGCGCCGCACAACGCGCAGGGCGAGTATTACCTGACCGACATCGTCGCGATGGCGGTCGCCGAAGGCGTGCCGGTCGCCGCGCACACGGTCACCGACGAGGCATCGGTGGCCGGCGTCAACGACCGGGCGCAGCTCGCCGCCCTCGAGCGCATCGTCCAGCGGCGCCATGCGCATGCGCTGATGACCACGGGGACGTCGATCGCCGACCCCGAGCGCATTGACGTCCGCGGCCGGCTGACCTGCGGCCGCGACGTCACCATCGACGTCGGCTGCGTGTTCGAAGGCGATGTGCACCTGGACGACGGCGCCAGCGTCGGCCCGTACTGCGTGCTGCGCGACATCACCGTCGGTCCGGGCACGCGGATCGAGGCGTTCTCGCATCTCGATTCAGCCTCGGTCGGGCGCAACTGCCGGATCGGTCCGTATGCGCGCCTGCGACCCGGCACCAGGCTCGCTGAAGATGTCCACATCGGCAATTTCGTCGAGGTCAAGGCAAGCACCCTCGGCGCCGCGTCGAAGGCGAACCATCTCGCGTACATCGGCGACGCGACCGTGGGCAGCCGCGTCAACTACGGCGCCGGATCGATCACCGCCAACTACGATGGGGCGAACAAGCATCAGTCGATCATCGGCGACGACGTGCACGTGGGCTCGAATTGCGTGCTTATCGCGCCGATCAGCATCGGTGCGGGCGCGACCATCGGCGGCGGCAGCACCATCGTCGGCGAAGCGCCTGCCGGTGAGCTGACCGTCGCGCGTGCGCGCCAGGTCGTGGTCACCAACTGGCAGCGTCCACGCAAATCCCCCAAGCCCCAGGAGCCCCGATGACCCAAACTGCCACGCGACGCCCGACCATGGCGACGCTGACGCTCGCGTTCTCTGCGCTGCTGCTGGCCGGAAGCGCATTCGCGGAGGACAATTGCAGCCGCGTCCCCGAGCAATACCGCGCGACCTGCGAGCAGGGCATGAAGGCGAACGCCGCCTGCGTCGGTCTGCAGGGGGAAGCCCGGAAGCATTGCATGCAGCGCCACATCGACTATGTCGGGGCGACGGAGAACTGCGCCACGCTCGCCGGCGAAGCGCGGCTGCAGTGCGAGCAGCACAATCGCCTGATGCAGGTTGCCGGACCGTGCAGCGGCAAGGCCAGCG
>DATIQL010000013.1:0-8679 GCA_035470905.1 Casimicrobiaceae bacterium | reverse complement strand
CGCGGATCTCCTCGAGCGGAACGCCGTAGGTCTCCTTCAGCTCGCCGCCGTATTCGCGGATGATGGCGAGCCACTCCTGCGGCACCGACGACGAGCCGTGCATCACCAGGTGCGTGTCGGGGATGCGCCGGTGGATGTCCTTGATGCGGTCGATCGCCAGCACGTCGCCTGTCGGCTGCCGCGAGAACTTGTAAGCGCCGTGCGACGTGCCGATCGCGATCGCCAGCGCATCGACGCCGGTCCTGCGCACGAAATCGGCCGCCTGCTCGGGGTCGGTCAGCATCTGGTCGTGCGACAGCTTGCCTTCGGCGCCGACGCCGTCCTCCTCGCCGGCCATTCCCGATTCCAGCGAGCCGAGGCAGCCGAGCTCGCCTTCGACCGATACGCCGACCGCGTGCGCCATCTCGACGACCCTGCGGGTCGCGTCGACGTTGTAGTCGTAGGAGGCTGGGGTCTTCATGTCCTCCCGCAGCGATCCATCCATCATCACGCTGGTGAACCCCGAGCGTATCGATGCCTGGCACACCGCGGGGCTCGCGCCGTGGTCCTGATGCATGACCAGCGGGAGATGCGGCCAGGTCTCGACCGCGGCCTGCACCAGGTGCCGCAGGAAGGCCTCGCCCGCGTATTTGCGCGCGCCCGCCGAGGCCTGCAGGATCACCGGCGCGTCCGCTTCGTCGGCCGCCTGCATGATCGCGTGGATCTGCTCCATGTTGTTGACGTTGAACGCCGGGACCCCGTAGCCGTGCTCTGCCGCGTGGTCGAGCAACTGCCGCAACGACACCATTGCCATGATTTCCTCCGTTTCGATTATCGACTGGATCAGCCGCGGCCGCTGCGCGCGAGCACCGCCCGTGCGGCGTCGGCGACGCGCTCCGTGGTGAACCCGAAGTGGCGGAAGAGCTCGCCCGCGGGCGCCGACTCGCCGAAGCGGTCGATGCCGATCACCGCGCCCGAGCGCCCGACGTACTTGCGCCAGAAATCGGTCACGCCCGCCTCCACGGCGACGCAGGGCAGGTCGGGCGGCAGCACGCGATCGCGGTACGCCTCGTCCTGCCGATCGAACACCGTCGTCGAGGGCATCGAGACGACGCGCACCGGCACGCCTTCGCCTGCAAGCAGCTTTGCCGCATCGACCGCGAGCGGCACTTCCGAGCCGGTGGCGACGATCACCGCGCGCGGTTTGGCATCGGGCTCGACCAGCACGTACGCGCCGCGCCGGATGTTCGCGACCTCCTCGGCGGGTCGCAGCTGGAACGGCAGGTTCTGTCGGCTGAACAGCAGGCACGACGGACCATCGCGGCGCTCGATCGCCATCGCCCAGGCGACGACCGATTCCTTGGTGTCGCAGGGTCGCCAGACGTCCATGCCGGGGATCATCCGCAGCGTCGCCGCGTGCTCGATCGGCTGGTGCGTCGGCCCATCCTCGCCCAGCCCGATCGAATCGTGCGTGAACACCAGGATCACGCCGATCTTCATCAGCGAAGCCATGCGCAACGCATTGCGGCAGTAGTCGGCGAATGTCAGGAACGTCCCGCCGTAGCAGATGAATCCGCCGTGCAGCGCAATGCCGTTCATGATCGCGGCCATGCCGAATTCCCGCACGCCGTAGTACAGGTAGTTGCCGCCGGAATCATGGGTGATCGCGCGCGAGCCCGACCACAGCGTGAGATTCGACCCCGCGAGGTCGGCGGAGCCGCCGAGGAGTTCGGGCAGCAGCGGCGCCAGCGCCTCGATCGCGTTCTGCGACGCCTTGCGCGTCGCGATGGTCTCGGCCTTTTCCTTCGCCCTGGCCATCATCGCGACGACGCGGGCGTCGAAGTCCGCCGGCAATTCCCCGCGCACGCGCCGCTCGAACTCGCGCGCCAGCTCCGGATGGGCGTAGGCGTACGCATCGAACTGCTCGCGCCACGATCCTTCGGCCACGGCGCCCTGCTCGCGCGCGTCCCATGCGGCCGCGACGTGCGGCGGGACCTCGAAAGGCGCGTAGCTCCAGCCGATCGCGGCGCGGGTCGCGGCGATTTCCGCGTCGCCCAGCGCGGCGCCGTGGGCCTCGTGCGATCCTGCCTTGTTCGGAGAGCCCTTGCCGATGACGGTCCTGCAGCAGATCAGCGACGGCCGGTCGGTCACCGCCTTCGCAGCGACGATCGCCCGGTGGACCGCTTCGCGATCGTGACCGTCGACGCCGGGGATCACGTGCCAGCCGTAGCCCTCGAAGCGGCGCGGGGTGTCGTCGGTGAACCAGCCTTCGACGTGCCCGTCGATCGAGATGCCGTTGTCGTCGTACAGCGCGATCAGCTTGCCCAGGCCCAGCGTGCCTGCGAGCGAGCAGACCTCGTGCGAGATCCCCTCCATCATGCAGCCGTCGCCCATGAACACGTAGGTGTGGTGGTCGACGACATCGAACCCGGGGCGGTTGAACTCCGCTGCGAGCTCCTTCTCGGCGATCGCCATGCCGACCGCGTTCGCGATGCCCTGCCCCAGCGGACCGGTCGTGGTCTCGACGCCCGGCGTCACTCCGACCTCGGGGTGGCCCGGCGTCTTCGAGTGCAGCTGGCGGAAGCGCTTGAGATCGTCGATCGAAAGGTCGTAACCGGTGAGGTGCAGCAGCGCGTACTGCAGCATCGAGCCGTGGCCGTTCGAAAGCACGAAGCGATCCCGATCGACCCATTTCGGATTGGCCGGGTTGTGGCGCAGATGCCGGCGCCAGAGCACCTCGGCGATCTCCGCCATTCCCATCGGCATGCCCGGATGTCCCGAGTTCGCCTTCTGCACGGCATCCATCGCCAGCGCGCGCAGGACGTTCACCACGTCGCGCTCCCTCGAGTCGACCGCGGGTCGCTCGGAAACCTGAACATTCATCTTCCGCTCCTCCGTCTAGCCAGCCATCGCCTGCTTGCGCCGCTCCATCAGCCGCCAGATCATCGGCGTGAAGATGAGCTGCATCGCGAGGTCCATCTTGCCGCCGGGACACACGATCGTGTTGGCGCGCGACATGAACGAGCCGTCGAGCATCGACAGCAGGTACGGGAAGTCGATCCCGCGCGGGTTCGCGAAGCGGATCACCAGCATCGATTCGTCCGGGGTCGGAATGAACCTCGCGATGAACGGATTCGACGTGTCGACGACCGGCACCCGCTGGAAATTGACGTGCGTGTGCGCGAATTGCGGGCAGATGTAATGGACGTAGTCGTTCATCCGCCGCAGGATCGTGTCGGTGACCGCCTCCGTCGAATAGCCGCGCGTCTTCCGGTCGCGCTCGATCTTCTGGATCCACTCCAGATTGATCACCGGCACCACGCCGATCAGCAGGTCGACGTGCTGCGCGACGTTCACCTGCTCGGTGACGACGGCGCCGTGCAGGCCCTCGTAGAAGAGCAGGTCGGTGTCCGCCGGCAGCTCTTCCCAGGGCGTGAAGGTTCCCGGCGACTGACCCCAGGGCTTCGCCTCGTCCTCGTCGTGCAGGTACTTCCGGCGGCGGCCCCCTCCCGTCCGTCCGTAGCCGTCGAACAGTTCGGCAAGCTCCTTGAACAGGTTGTTCTCGGGGCCGAAATGGCTGAAATGCTGGTTCCCGCGCGCCAGCTCCTCCGCCATCCTCTGCTTCATCTCGGCACGGTCGTAGCGGTGGAAGCTGTCGCCCTCGATGAACGCCGCGTCGACGCCTTCGCGACGGAAGATCTGCTCGAAAGTGCGCATCACCGACGTCGTGCCCGCGCCCGACGAGCCGGTGATCGCGATGATCGGATGCTTGATCGACATCCCGTTCCTCCGTGCCTGGTTTTCCGATCAGGTGGTCGCGCGGAACAGGCCGCGCGAGGCAAACAGCGGCGCGTCGAATTCGCGCAGGTTGTGGTCGCGGTGATACTGCTCGATCCTCGCGACCTCCTCGCGCGATCCGAAGATCAGTCCGATGCGCTGGTGCAGCGATTCGGGCATCGTGTCGAGCATCCGGCCCCGCCCGGTGCTCGCGCCTCCGCCCGCCTGCTCGACGATGAACGCGATCGGATTGGCTTCGTAGAGCAGCCGCAGCCGGCCCGGCTTCGGCGGCTCCTTGCTGTCACGGGGATAGAGGAACACGCCGCCGCGCATCAGGACGCGATGCGTCTCGGCTACCAGCGACGCGATCCAGCGCATGTTGAAATCCTTGCCACGCGGCCCCGCCTTTCCGGCCAGGCATTCCTCGACGTAGCGCTTGACCGCGGGCTCCCAGAAACGGCTGTTCGACGCGTTGATCGCGAACTCGCTGGTCGTGACGGGGATCCCGATGCCCGGGTGGGTCAGGAAGAACTCGCCGAGCAGCGGGTCGAGCGTGAACCCATGGACCCCGTTGCCCACGGTCAGCACCAGCATCGTCGACGGCCCGTAGATCGCGTAACCCGCGCAGACCTGCTGGTGCCCGGGCTGCAGGAAATCCGCGGCAGCTGCGTCGGTGCCAGGGTTCGGCGCGCGCAGGATCGAGAAGATGCTGCCGACGGCGACGTTGACGTCGATGTTCGACGAGCCGTCCAGCGGGTCGAACGCGAGCAGGTAGCTGCCTCTCGGGTACTGCGGCGGAATCGCACAGGGTCCGTCGACCTCCTCGGACACCATCCCTGCCAGATGGCCGCCCCACTCGTTGGCGCGCAGGAACAGATCGTTGGCGATGACGTCGAGCTTCTTCTGGGTCTCGCCCTGGACGTTCGTCGTCGCGTTGCCGCCGAGGACGCCGGTGAGCGCGCCGCTCGCGACCTCGCGCGATATCGCCTTGCAGGCGAGGGCGACGTCGAGGATCAGGCCGTTGAATTCGCCGCTGGCGCCTGGATGGCGGCGGCGTTCCTCGATCAGGAACTGGGTCAGCGTCGTGCGGTCGGCGAGCATCTCTCGGCTCCTCAGGCTTGCAGGTTCGCGGACGGCGGCATCACGGGCAGCGTGGACAGCTCGACGAGGCTTCCGATGATCCAGTCCGGGTGCTCGGCCGCAAGCGAGAACCCCTGATGGTAGCCATAGTCGACGACGGCGACCGGACAGCCTGCCGCGCGCGCCGCCTCGACGTCGATGCGCGAATCGCCGACGTAGAGCATCTCGCCGGGATCGACGCCCAGGCGACCGCAGGCCGCCACCAGCATGCCGGGGGCCGGCTTGCGTTCTTCCGGTCGGTCCGCGCAGAGGGCAAACGCCAGCCGGCGCGCAAGATCCGCAGCGTCGAGCAGCGGCAGCGTGTACGCGCTCGCCTTGTTGGTGATGCAGCAACGCGGGACCCCCAGCGCATCGAGCGCCTCGAGCCCTTCGATCACCCCGGGGTAGACGCGACTGCGGTCGAACAGCCGCTCGGCATAGCAGCGGCGGAACAGCGCGGTGGCCGTCGTCAGCGGTCTCGCGTCGGCCGCGCGCCCGGTGCTCGCGGCGAGCGCACCCTCGACCAGCCGGTCGATGCCGTTGCCGATCAGCGCCGCGATCCGGGATTCGGGCAGCCGCGCGCAACCGAGTGCTTCCAGCATCGCATTCGCGGCGGCCGCGAGATCGGGCGCGCTGTCGACCAGCGTGCCGTCGAGATCGAAAGCCACCGCGCGCACGCGCGCGAGCGCTTCCGGCGCACCGGATCGGACCTCGGCGCGGTGGCGGCTCGTCATCGGGCGCCCTCCTGCGCAGCGCCCGTCGCCGCCGCATGCCGGGCGTGGAGCTGGCGCAGCTCCCGCAGCCCCAGCCAGGGACCGCCGGCGGCTGCCGCCTGCGCCGGCGGCAGCGGATGCGCAGCATCGCCCAGGTGCGACAGCACGAGGTCCGCGTCGCCGAAGCTCTCGCCCATCGTCCATTGCGATGGCGTGACGACCGTGAAAAGGCCGCAGGCTTTCGCCGCGCGCAGGCCGTTGGCGGAATCCTCGAAAGCGATGCAGCGCCGCGCCGGGCAGCCGAGGGTCGCGAGGGCGAGGGCGTAGATGTCCGGCGACGGCTTCTTGCGCTCGACGTGATCGCCACAGGCGATGCATGCGAAGAGCTGCAACGCGCCCTCCCCCAGGTGCCGCGTCAGCAATGCATCGACGTTCTCGGGTGTGGTCGTCGAGGCGATCGCCAGCCGGATCCCGGAGGCACGCGCGTCGTCGAGCAATCGTGCGACTCCGGGTCGCAGCGGACAGCGTCCGTCGGCGATCAGCTCGGCGTACAGGCGCGTCTTCTCGCGATGGATCGCGGGAACGAGCTGGTGCAGCCGGGCGGCTTCGCCGGCGGGGACAGCCAGCGTCCCGATGAAACGGGCGATGCGCTCCTTGCCGCCGGAGGTCTTCAAAAGCTCGCGGTAGAGCGGCTTTCCCCATTCCCAGCCGAGGCCGAAATGCAGGAACGCGTAGTTGAACGCCTGGCGATGCGTCTCCTCGGTGTCGGCGAGTGTGCCGTCGACGTCGAAGATCAGGGCCGCCAGGTCCGCACGGGAGGCGCTGGCGCCAGGATCCGCACCGGGGGCCCTCGCTCCGGGATCCGCGCGGGCGATCATTTCGCGTCTCCGTTGCCGAACACCCGGCTCGCCCGGATGTCGTCGGCCTCGATGGTCATCAGTGCATCGCGCGACAGCGGCGCGCCGCGGCTCTCGAACAGGCGCTTGGCCTGCCGCAGCCGTGCACGGTCCAAGGCGTTGCGCACCGAGCGTGCGTTGGCGAAATGCGGCTGCGTCCTGCGCAGCGCGATGTACTCGTGCAGCGCCTGCGCGGCCCCGTCGGTCAGCCGGTACTGCATCCTGTCGAGCATCAACTGCGCGATGGCGAAGAGCTCCCCCTCCGAGTAATCGGGGAAGTCGATGTGGTGCGCGATGCGCGACGACAGGCCCGGATTGCTCTGGAAGAAGCGCTCCATCCGGTCCTTGTACCCGGCGAAGATCACGACCAGGTCGTCGCGGTGGTTTTCCATCACCTGCAGCAGGATCTCGATCGCCTCCTGGCCGTAGTCGCGCTCGTTCTCCGGACGATAGAGGTAGTACGCCTCGTCGATGAACAGCACGCCGCCCATCGCCTTCTTGAGCACTTCCCTGGTCTTGGGCGCCGTGTGGCCGATGTACTGGCCGACCAGGTCGTCGCGCGTGACGGCGACGAGGTGCCCTTTCCGGACATACCCCAGGCTGTGCAGCAGCGCGGCCATCCGCAGCGCGACGGTCGTCTTGCCGGTACCCGGGTTCCCGGTGAACGACATGTGCAGCGACGGTGCCCCGGCGTCGAGCCCCAAGCCGAGCGTCCGCCGCAGCCGCTCGACCAGCAGCAGCGCGGCGATCTCGCGCACGCGCGTCTTGACCGGGACGAGACCGATGAGCTCACGGTCGAGCGCGTCGAGCGTCTCGCCGACGTGCGAGTCGCGATAGAGCGCGTCGAGATCGAGCGGCGATTCGACGGGTGCCGACACGATGCCTCCTCCTGCCATCGGGCTGCGCAGTCCCGGGGCGCTAGTAGCGCGCCCCCTCGGGCTTGTCGGTCGCGTAGGCGCGCGTCGTGTAGCGGATCTGGCGCCCGGCAGCCTCTTCGCGGATCAGCGCGAAGCCCGGCTCGTCGTTCGGCCGGTTGACGATGAACGACAGGCGCAGCGACTCGACCCCGTGCGTCGAATCGAAGGCATTGACCTTGATGTAGTAGTTGGGGAATGCGGCGCGGCAGCTCTGGATCTCGCCCATGATGCCGGCCGCGTCCTTGAGGTCGAACATCGGCGCACCGAACATGTCCCAGTAGCTGTTGCGCGGATGCGGGTCGTCGGTGTACTCGATCGACACCGCCCAGCCGTTCTTCAGGCAGTACTCGATCTGCGCGCCGATCTGCTCGTCGCTGAGGTCGGGAAGGAACGAAAACGTGCCCTGGGTCAGTCTCATCGCCTGGTCTCCTTTCGATTGCAGGTCATGCGGGGGTCGGGGTCGGCACGAAGTCCAGCGTGTCGGTGCTCGCGTAGTCGAACGTGATGTCCTTCCACGTGTCGAGCGCCGCCCGCAGAGGCGTGCAGTGGCGCGCCGCGTTCTCGAGGATCTGCGGCCCTTCGTTCCAGATGTCGCGGCCCTCGTTGCGTGCCAGGATCATCGCCTCCAGGCCGACGCGGTTGGCGGCCGCACCCGCGGCGATTCCCATCGGATGCCCGATCGTACCCCCGCCGAACTGAAGTACGTTGTCCTCGCCGAGGTAGGTCAGCAGCTGATGCATCTGCCCGACGTGGATGCCGCCCGAGGCCACCGGCATCACCTTGCGCAATCCCCCCCAGTCCTGCTCGAAGAAGATGCCGCGGGTCAGGTTCACCGGGTTCTTCGGCTCGCGCAGGATGTCGTAGAAGCCCTGCACCGAGTTCGGATCGCCCTCGAGCTTGCCGACGACGGTGCCCGCGTGGATGTGATCGACGCCGGCCAGCCGCATCCACTTGGAGATCACGCGGAACGACACGCCGTGCGTCTTCTGCCGCGTGTACGTCGAGTGCCCGGCGCGGTGCAGGTGCAGGATCATGTCGTTCCTGCGCGCCCACTTGGACATCGACTGGATCGCCGTGTAGCCGATGACGAGGTCGATCATCACGACGACCGAGCCCAGCTCCTTGGCGAAATTCGCTCGCTCGTACATGTCCTCCATCGTGCCGGCGGTGACGTTGAGGTAATGCCCCTTGATCTCCCCGGTCGCGGCCTGCGCGCGGTTCACCGCCTCCATGCACGACAGGAAGCGGTCGCGCCAGTGCATGAACGGCTGCGAGTTG
>DATIQL010000012.1:0-6744 GCA_035470905.1 Casimicrobiaceae bacterium | reverse complement strand
GCTATAATCGCGCGCTTCGTGCCGGTGTAGCTCAGTTGGTAGAGCAGCGCATTCGTAATGCGAAGGTCGAGGGTTCGACTCCTTCCACCGGCACCACTGAATCCAGGACCCGGGCAGCAGCCGCCTCGGTCCGTCCACGCCCCGGGCAGCGGCGCAACGGGTGCTCGGGATCCTCCCCGGCGTGGCCGCCCGTGGCATTCGCGGTCGGGCTCATGCCGCGCGCTTGTCGGTCTGCGCTTCCTCGGTGACCTCGCACAGGGGTTTGATCTGCGGCCGGGTGAGCGGCAGGCGGACCGTGAACCGCGTCCCGCGCCCAAGCTCGCTTTCGACGTCGATGCGCCCGCCGTGCTTGCGGACGATCGAGTTCGACACCGCGAGTCCCAGCCCCGTCCCCTGCCCGACCGGCTTGGTCGTGAAGAAGGGCTCGAACAGGTGCGCCAGGTTCCCGGGCGCGATTCCGCAGCCCGTGTCCTCGAAGCGGATCCAGACCTCGGACGCATCGGCCCCGGTCTCGATGGTGATGGCGCCGTTGCCCTCGATCGCCTGGCTCGCGTTGACCAGCAGGTTCAGGAAGACCTGCGACAGCCTCGACGGCAGGCATTCGATCTCCGGCAGATCGCCGTAGCGACGCACGATCTTCGCCTTGTACTTGACCTCGTTGCGCACGATGTTGAGCGTGCTGTCGAGCGCGCGATGCACGTCGATCGTCTCCCAGAGTTCCTCGGTGCCGCCACGCGAGAAATCGCGCAGATCCTGGACGATTCGCTTGACCCGCAGCAGCCCCTCGCGGGATTCGTCGATGATCGCGCGCACGTCGTCGCGCAGGAAAGCGACGTCGACGCCGCTGCGCATCGTGCGCACCGGCGCCAGCGCCGGGGGCGCAGATCCGCCCATCGCGTCGTCCGCCTCGATATAGGCGCCGAGCAATCCGAAGAGGCTCGACAGATAGCCTTCGAGCGAGCCGAAGTTCGACAGGACGAACGCCAGCGGATTGTTGATCTCGTGCGCAACGCCGGCCGAGAGCTGTCCGATCGACGCCAGCTTTTCCGATTGCACGACCTGGTTCTGCGCGTCCTCGAGCTGCTCGTTCATCCGCTGCATCGTCGCGTTGAGCGTCGACAGCTCTAGGATGCGGCTGTCGCGCTCGACGTGCATCCGGTGATTCGCCACGACCAGCGCCAGAAGGCTGGTGAGCGACTGGCCCCGATCGAGATCCGCGATCGTGTACCGCGACCGGTCCGCGGCACGATTGACGGCGACGGCGCCGATGGTCCGTCCCGAAACGCACAGCGGCCAGCACATCGCCGAGTTCGTCGAGCGCTGCCGGGGCTCGTTCAGCCGGAGCGGCAGCCGCGTCTCGGCCGCTTCGCCGTTCACGAGGACCGGCTGTCCGGTCGCGACGACATGCCCGTAGACACCGACACCGCGCGGCAAGGCGCTTCCGACCACCCCGGGGGGCAGATCAGTTCCTGCCGCGATCTCGAGCTGGTCGTCGGTGCCGTCGACGATCAGGGCGATCGACCCGCTTTCCGCGTCAAAGCCCCTGACGATGTGCGCGAGGATCTGCTGCAGCACTTCCTGCGGATGGGCGCCGTTCGCAGCTTTCTGGCCGAGCTCGTAGAGTGCGCCGATCCAGGCGAGATCGGTGCTCCTGTCGGTGTCGGCGGTCGGCGCTGATGTCATGGTCGTTGGAGGTTGTGGAGACTGCGGTCGCAGCGCCGCGCGCCGATCCGTGCCGTGACCCGCCATCGGACCCCGGTCGATCCAGCGCGCGGCCTGCGTTCTAGTCCTGCAGCAGGACGCCGCCGTCCTCGGTCCAGCGCACCCGCGTGATCCCCGGTGTTTCCCGCTCGAGGCGCTCGAGCTCGAGCTGCTGCTCGGTGATGACGCCGCGCTGCCAGCGCAACTCGTCGGCAAGCCGGCGGTTTTCGATCAGGAGCTCGCGATGCGCGAGAACGTCGCGGATTGCCGCCTTGAGGTCGGGATCCGACCAGGGCTTGCTGACGAAGCGGAAGATCCCCGCGCTGTTGATCGCGCGGATGATGCCGTCGAGATCCGTGTAGGCGCTCATGATCATCCGCGCGGCGTCCGGCTGCAGCTCCCTGACGTGGGTCAGCAGCGCAGCGCCGTCCATTTCCGGCATCCGGTAATCGGACAGGACCAGGTCAACCGCGTGTCCGCCGACATGGGCGAGCGCCTGGATCGGCGAGGTGAAGGTCACGATCTGCAGATCGGACAGGATCGGCGGCAGGGCGCTGTTCATCAACATGCGCCGCAGGGCGTTCAAAACGTTCGGTTCGTCGTCGACGATGACTACGGTAGCCACGGCAGACTCCCAAAGTGAAGGCTCGGGTGCGGGGGAAAGCTTCACGCCCGCATCTGGGAATCAGTCGAGCAAACCGCATGCCACTCACCCCCCGGAACCGACGAACGTCGGTCGGCCGGGCAGGACCGTCGTCGCGGCGTCCTGTCGAGCACAGGGTTGTCGACGACGTCCGCAGTCAATCTGCGATACGCGGCCCCGCGATGCTGGCGATCCAACGCGCGGTCAGCTTCTCCTGCACCGAGTTCTGCTTGAGACGGGCGTCGAGCGCGTGGAAGTCGACCCGATCCAGCGGCTGGTCCTGGTTGAAGCACGAAAAGACGTAGCTCGTCCTGCCGGTGACCGGATCGCGATGGGGCTGCAGGCACTGCGCGCAGATTTCCTTCATCATGCATTGCATCGGCGAATTGATCGATCCGATCGCCTCGTGATCCGGTGACAGGTACGGAGCGAGGATCGTGTGCCGTGCTGCGCCCACTGCCGCCATCATCCGGTCCGACCCGATTGCGATGATCCTGCTGCAGTCCGCGAGCGGGATCGCCTGCGTCCCGAGCTCACCGCTGGCATAGGCCTGCATCGCCTTGACGATGTTGCCGACGAACGAGCGGTCCTGCGGGCGCGTCGGGGTGAATCCCGGTCCCTCGTCGCAGCACCAGACCACGACATCGGCCGCGGCCTCGATCTCCTCGATCTTGTAGCGGTCGACCATCCGCCGGTACCCGGCGAAATAGAGCAGCTTCGCCCCCGCGTCGCGGAATGCCTTCCCGATCGAGAACAGCACCGCGTTGCCCAGACCGCCTCCGACCAGCATGACGCTGCGCTCGGGTCCGATCTCGGTCGGCGCGCCCGTGGGCCCCATCAGCACGATCGGCTCGCCCGGCCTGAGGGTCGCGCAGAGGTTCGAAGACCCGCCCATTTCCAGCACGATCACCGACACCAACCCGCGCTCGGGGTCGACCCAGGCGCCGGTCAGCGCGAGACCCTCCATCGCGAGCCGCGTCCCATGCGACTTCGCCGCCAGCGATTCGTAGTTCTGCAGCCGGTAGAACTGTCCCGGCCGGAACCTCCGCGCTGCCGCCGGCGCGTGCACGACGACCTCGACGATCGTCGGCGTCAGGCGCACGACACGCTCGACGCGCGCGCGCAGCGCGTCGTCCAGCCTGGCGAAGAAGGCGGCGTCGCTGCCGGCGTCGGCGGGGGCGACGCGGGCGAGCATCCGGCTGACGATCGGATACCCCTGCTTGGCGCTCGCCATCGCCTTGACGACATTGCCGTAGAACGACGGATGCAGGTCGCCGAAGAAGCTCGTCGCGCGGCCGTCGTCGCGGATCGTCGTCAGCACCGCCGGCCGCGAGGGCTTTGCGAGTCCGCGCAGCGGCGTCTCGACCGCTCCGTCCTCGCCGCGCAATTCGAAATACTTCCCGTCGAGCCGGAAATGCGCAGGGTCCTCGCGCGCCAGCACGGTGTTGGGCTGGGTGCCCGCGGCGACCAGGATCGTTCGCGCAGGCAGCAGCGTGCGCGAGCCCCCGCTCAAGGTTCCGTCGGCGTCACGCTGCTGCTGCGACACGGTGAGACCGATCGCATGGCCCGCCTCGTCGACCTCGACCGCCAGCGGTGTCAGGCCTTCCGCGAAGCGGATTCCCTCCTCCAGCGCCTTCTCGACCTCCTCGTGGTTGAGCGTATATGCGGGACTGTCGACCAGGCGCTTGCGGTAGGCGATCGTCGCGCCTCCCCACGAGCGCAGCAATTCGACGATCGCAGGCGCTCGCCCCTCTGCGGCGGCCCGCTGGCGCTCGCCGCGGATCGCCCGCGCGTGCGACAGGAACTCTTCCGCGATCAGGAACTCGTGGTCGGTCCATGCTGCCTCGACCGCGGAGCGCCCCGTGCCGTGGACCAGCGCTTCGTAGCGGGAGAGGAATTTCTCGACCTGGACCGGGTAGTAGGCGAGCGCTTCGGTCGCCGTATCGATCGCCGTCAGCCCGCCCCCGATGACGACCACCGGCAGGCGGACCTGCATGTTGGCGATCGAGTCCGCCCGGGCCGCACCGGTCAGCTGCAGGCCCATCAGGAAATCCGAGGCCGTGCGAACCCCCTGCGCGAGGCCGTGCGGCAGGTCGAGCACCGTCGGACGGCCCGCGCCGGCCGCCAGCGCGACGTGATCGAACCCGAGCGCAAAGGCGCCGTCGGCATCGAGGGCGCCGCCGAAGCGAACGCCGCCGTAGAGCGCATAGCCGGCGCGGCGCTCGAGCAGCAGCCGTACGACCTTGAGGAAATTCTTGTCCCAGCGGACGGTGATCCCGTATTCGGCGACGCCGCCGAACCCCGCCATCACCCGGTCGTCGAGAGGCTCGGTCAGCGTCGAGGCATCCTCGACCGGATCGAACGCGACGCGCTGCCCGTCGCCGGCCACGCCCGACAGCGCGGGCGGCAGCGGCTCGATCTTGAGGCCGTCGACCGCGACGACCGCATGCCCGTCGTTCAGCAGGTGGTGCGCGAGCGTGAATCCCGCAGGACCCTGGCCCACGATGAGCACCCGCTTGCCGCTGCGCGGCAACGGACAGGGACGGCGCAGGTTCAGGGGATTCCAGCGCGTCAGCAGCGAATAGACCTCGAAGCCCCAGGGCAGCGCCAGAACGTCTTTCAGCACCCGCGTTTCCGACTGCGGAATGTCGACCGGATCCTGCTTCTGGTAGATGCAGGCCTTCATGCAGTCGTTGCAGATCCGGTGCCCGGTGGCAGCGACCATCGGGTTGTCGACGCAGATCATGGCGAGCGCGCCCAGCGGATAGCCCTCGGCGCGCAGCTTGTGGAACTCCGAAATTCGCTCTTCAAGCGGACACCCGGCGAGCGTGACCCCGAAAGCCGATTTCCTGAACGGATTCACCGGCGCTTCCGCCCCCTCTCCCGCTTGCGGGAGAGGGTTGGGGTGAGGGCGCTTTTCCGCCAGCCCCCGCGCGCACGAATCCTTCCCCTGCTCGTGGCACCAGATGCAGTAATGCGCCTGGTCCAGCGCGCCGACGAGGTCCGTTCCGCGATCGGTCAGCGCAAAGCCTTCACGGCGCCGCAGCTCGTGCGATGCGGGCATCTGCAGCGCAGCCACGCCGTTCTGCGCCACTGCTTCGACCGGGACGAGATGCTGGACGTCGAGCTTGCGCGGAGCGCGGAAGAGCACGCCGCCGCGGTGTGCGGCCCTGCCGGCGGCCGTGTGGGCCGCCCAGGCCGCGTAGCGCATCGCCGCATCGAGCGCGTCCGCATTCGCCGCATCGTCGGCCTGCCAGCGCGTCACCGCCTCTGCGAACGCGAGCTCGAACGCCGGCACGTCGTCGTAACGCCCGACCAGCCCATCGATCTGCACGCGCAACGCCAGGGGATCGAATTGCTCCGCCGCCTCGGCCTTGTACGCGTTCATCGCCTTGCGCTGCACGAACTGGCGCTTGATCGCATAGAGCGGGGCGAGCTCGTGATGGCGGGCTTCCAGCGCCCGCAGCGCCGCGTCGATCCCGAACAGCCGGGCGAGGAAATCCTCGAGATGGGGGGCGACGTCGATCAGCAGCGTCGATTCGTCCTTGGCGGCGAGAATTGCAGGATCGGCACGGGCGGCGGTCAGCCGCCCGGCGAGCGCGCCATCGGCGTCGGCGCCGGCGAGGTGGGCGAGGAACAGCGCGTCGATCCTGGCGGCGCCTTGCGCCGTGTAGAGGTCGGCGAAGGTCAGTCCGTGGGCGAGGTTCAGCATGGCGGGAGGGTCGATGCGGCAGGACCGGCGATGCCAAGGCACCTGCGCCGCGCGGTGCCCATCGGAGACGCCGTCATTTTACCGCCAAGCCTTCCCGGCCCCTGCGCGACGAATGCAGGGCCGGGCGTCGGCCGACACCTGACGAATGGATCGCGCGCAGTAACGCGGTCGCCCCGGAAACGCCGCAGCAATTTGCTACCATCGTCGGTTCACGCAGGCACCCGCAGCCGGAAGCTGGCGCCGGGGGCCGGAAACCAATGGACTGCCGCCTGCTGCAGCCGCCCGGGCAACGGCCCGGGCGAACCACCTGGACCCCGCGAGGGGGAAGGGCTTCGCGTCCGGAGATCGAATGTCCCGCTTCATCGCATCCCTGCTTTTCGCCCTCGCCGCCCTTTCGTCCCCCGCCCAGGCCGCGTCGGCGCAGACGATCAAGCTCGGCGAGCTCAACAGCTACAAGGTGTTCCCCGCGTTCCTCGAGCCGTACAAGAATGGCATGGAGCTCGCCGTCGACGAGGTCAATGCCGCGGGCGGCGTTCTCGGAAAGAAGGTGGAGGTCGTTTCCCGCGACGACAATGGCACGCCCGGCGACGCGGTCCGCGTGGCCGAGGAGCTGGTCGCGCGGGAAAAGGTGGTGATGCTGCTGGGGACGTTCCCCTCCAACGTCGGGCTGGCGGTCGCCGACTACGCG
>DATIQL010000011.1:0-6384 GCA_035470905.1 Casimicrobiaceae bacterium | reverse complement strand
CGCCGCGCCACCCGCTCTGCGACGACTGCGTCACAGGCGTCCGCGCCCGGCAGGGCGCAGAGCCCGCGAACCGGCGTCGGATCGTGGCGCCCCGAATCCCGACCCATGTTGCGAATGGCCGGCGAATTGCGCATGGTCGACGAAGTTGCCGCGAATCGGCACGAGCTTCGGGGGCGACGGGCGGGGCAGGTCGAGCGCGAGCGTGCGCGACGGCTGTCACGGGTGGCGCGGCGAGCGAGCCCGACAGAACCACCTACGGCAGGATGTCCTCGAGGGATGCCGCGCCGGGACCCGTGAGCCGGCGTTTGCGCACTCCGAGCGCGCAGACGTGCCACGTCCGCCGCCCCCGCGCGAAATCAGGATCTCGATCGCCAAGCGGAGATTGATAGCCGATCGGATCTCGTCGATCGCCGGCGCGACCGGCGCTGCGCTACTTGTAGTTGCGGATGCGGTCGATGTTGGCCTGCCCGAACTTCTTGCCGAAATCGGCGAAGGTCGGCGCAAGCACTGCCTGGAACGCCGCCTTGTCGACGTGCTCGACGACCTGCATGCCGTCGGCGCGCAGCTCGGCGACCGCCTTCTTCTCGTCTTGGTAGATGCGCGCGCGATTGGCCCTCACCGCGTCGATCGCCGCCTCGTGGAACGCCTGCCTGTCCGCCGCGGACAGCCCGTCCCACTTCGCCTTGCTCATCAGAATCAGCGCAGGCGAGTAGACGTGGCCGGTCAGCGTCAGGTATTTCTGGACCTGGTAGAGCTTCGCCGACATGATCACCGACAGCGGATTCTCCTGTCCGTCGACGGTGCCCTGTTGCAGGGCCGTGAACACCTCGGTGAACGCCATCGGCGTGGGCAGGATGCCCAGCGCCCGATACGCCTCGATGTGGATCGGGTTTTCCATCGTGCGCATCTTGAGCCCCTTCAAGTCCCCGGGGGTCCGGATCGGATGCCGGTTGTTGGTCATGTTGCGGAATCCGTTCTCGCCCCAGGCCAGCGCCTCGATGCCCTTGGGCTCGAATTTCTTCAGCATCTCCTGCCCGATCGAGCCGTCGAGGACGGCCCGCGCCTGGGCGTAATCACGGAACAGGAACGGGATGTCGAGGATCGCGACCTCGGGCACGAAATTGGGCACCGGGCCGGTCGAGGTCATCGTCAGGTCGAGGGTGCCGAGCTGCAGGGCCTCGATCGACTCGCGCTCGGCGCCCAGCGCCGCCGAGTAGAAGTTCTGGATCCGGTAACGCCCACCCGTGCGCTTCTCGACTTCGCGCGCGAACGTGTCGACCGCCACGCCGTAGCTCGAATCCCTGGCGAGCGGGATGTTCATCTTCAGCGTCGCCTGTGCGGCTGCCGGGAGGGCGGGGAGCGCTGCGCAGGCGAGCGCGGCGGCGAGCAGGAATCGAAAACGAAGCATGACGGCGCCTCCTTGATCGGGCGGCCAGCGGCGACGCGGCCGCGGACGTGACGGGCGGGCGATTCTAGCAGGGGAGTCCGGTCCGACGTTTGTGAAATAATCGGTGAGCTTCGCGCAACGAACCCGCAACCGCCCCGGGGCGGACTGCGCCCACCCGTCCACCAGGCGAACCGATGCTCGACCCCTCGTTCACCGCCGCACTCGCCGCCTTGCTCCCCGAATCCTCGCTGCTGACGGCGATGGAGGACACGCGCCCCTACGAATGCGACGGCCTGACGCTCTACCGCGAGCTGCCGGCGGCCGTGGTGCTGCCGGAGACCGAGGATCAGGTGGTTCGCATCCTGCAGCTGTGCCACGCGGCGCGCGTTCCTGTCGTGGCGCGCGGGGCGGGAACGAGCCTTTCCGGCGGCTCGCTTCCCGTCGCCGACGGCGTCGTGCTGTCGCTCGCCAAATTCCGTCGCATCGTCGCCATCGATCCGCTTGCGCGCACCGCCATCGTCGAACCGGGCGTGCGCAATCTCGCGATCTCCGTCGCGGCGAGCGCGTACGGGCTTTTCTATGCACCCGATCCCTCGTCGCAGATCGCCTGCTCGATCGGCGGCAACATCGCGGAGAACGCGGGCGGCGTCCACTGCCTCAAGTACGGGCTCACCGTGCACAACGTCCGCAAGGTCCGGGCGGTGCTCATCACCGGGGAGATCGTCGAATTCGGCGCCGATGCGCTCGATGCGCCGGGCTACGATCTGCTGGCACTCATCACCGGTAGCGAGGGCCTGCTCGCCGTCATCACGCAGATCACCGTCAAGCTCCTGCCCAAGCCGCAGCTCGCGCAGGTTGCGCTGGCGGCGTTCGACGACGTCGAGAAGGCCGGTGCGGCGGTGGGCGCGATCATCGGCGCCGGCATCATCCCGGGCGGGCTCGAAATGATGGACCAGCCGGCAACGCGGGCGGTCGAGCAGTTCGTCCACGCCGACTACCCGCTCGATGCCGCGGCGGTGCTGCTGGTCGAGGCGGACGGCACGCCCGAGGAGGTCGCCGCCGAGATGGCCGAGATCCGCGCCGTGCTGACGCAAAGCGGCGCGACCGAGATCCGGGTGTCGGAGAGCGAAAGCCAGCGCCTGCTCTACTGGTCGGGGCGCAAGGCGGCGTTTCCGGCCGTCGGACGCATTTCCCCCGATTATTACTGCATCGACGGGACGATTCCGCGCGGCGCGCTTCCGCGCGTGCTCGCGCAGATCGAGACCTGGTCGCGCGAATACGGACTGCCCTGCGCCAACGTGTTCCATGCGGGCGACGGCAACCTGCATCCGCTGATCCTGTTCGACGCGAACAAGCCCGGCGACAAGGAGCGCACCGTGGAATTCGGCGATCGCATCCTCGAGCTGTGCATCGAGGTCGGCGGCACGGTGACCGGAGAGCACGGCGTAGGCATCGAGAAGATCCGGGGCATGTGCGTGCAATTCGCGCCGGCCGCGCTCGAGCGTTTCCTGGGCGTCAAGGCCGCGTTCGACGCGCGCGGCCTGCTCAATCCGGGCAAGGGAGTGCCGACGCTCGCCCGTTGCGCGGAGTTCGGCGCCATGCACGTGCACGCGGGGCAGCTGCCGCATCCCGAGCTGCCGCGTTTCTAGGAGTGGTCATGACTATTTCCGCGAACGACGTTCGCACCCGTCCGGCAGCTGCCGCCGTCGCCGCGCTGACCGACAGGCTGCGCGCGGAATACGGCGAGCGCGTCGTCACCAGCCACGCCGTACGCGAGCAGCACGGCCACGGCGAAGGCATGGCCGATGCGGCGCTGCCAGACGTCGTCGTGTTTCCGCAGGGCAACGAAGAGGTGGCTGCGATCGTCCGCTTGTGCAATGCGGCGCGCATTCCCGTCATCGCCTTCGGCGTCGGCACCTCGCTGGAAGGTCATGTCGCCGCGCTCTACGGCGGCGTATGCCTCGACCTTTCGCAGATGAACCGCGTGCTCGAGGTCAACGCCGAAGACCTGGATTGCCGGGTGCAGGCCGGGGTCACCCGCGAGCAGCTGAACGCCGAGCTGAAGGGCACGGGACTGTTCTTCCCGATCGACCCGGGGGCCAACGCCACGCTGGGCGGCATGGCGTCGACGCGCGCTTCCGGGACCAATGCCGTCCGCTACGGAACGATGCGCGAGAACGTGCTCGGCCTGACCGTCGTCACTGCCGACGGCCGCATCGTCCGCACCGGCGGTCGCGCGCGCAAATCGAGCGCCGGTTACGACCTGACGCGCCTGTATGTCGGGTCTGAAGGCACGCTCGGGATCATCACCGAGGTGCAGTTGCGCCTGTACGGCGTCCCCGAGGCGATCTCGGCCGCGGTGTGCCAGTTTCCCGACCTGAAGAGCGCCGTCGACACGGTGATCGTCGCCACGCAGCTCGGCATACCGGTGGCGCGGATCGAGCTCCTCGACGACGTGCAGATGGATGCCTGCATCCGCTATTCGAAGCTCGAGGGGTTTGCCGTCAAGCCGACGCTGTTCTTCGAATTCCACGGAACGGATGCGGGCGTCCGCGAGCAGGCCGAGACGATCCAGTCCCTGGCGGCCGACCACGGCGGCAGCGCATTCCAGTGGGCGACTGCGCCCGAGGACCGCTCGAAGCTCTGGAAGGCGCGCCACAACGCGTATTACGCGACGCTGGCGTTGGCACCCGGCAAGCAGGCGTTCGCAACCGACGCCTGCGTTCCGATCTCGCGGCTGACCGACTGCGTGCTGGAGACCCGCGCCGATGTCGCGGCAACGGGGCTGGTCGCGCCGATCGTCGGCCACGTCGGCGACGGCAACTTCCATCTGACGATCCTGTTCGATCCCGGCAGCGCCGACGAGCGCGCCAAGGCCGAGGGGCTCGCCAGGCGCGTGAGCCTGCGCGCGATCACCATGGGCGGCACCTGTACCGGCGAGCACGGTGTCGGCGTCCACAAGCTCGACGCGCTCGTCGCCGAGCATGGGGAAGCCGTCGCGCTGATGCAGACGATCAAGCGCGCGCTCGATCCGCACGACATCCTGAATCCCGGCAAGACCGTTCCGCCGTCCGGAAACGCCTGACAGAGGAGCGGCAACCGATGCGTCTGTACCTCGGCAACAGGAACTATTCATCGTGGTCGCTGCGCGGCTGGCTGGCGGCGAAGCTCTCGGGCGAGCCCTTCGAGGAGGTGCCGGTCGCGCTTGCCGGCACGGGCCCGAACCCGGCGAACACCGCGTTCTCGCCGTCCGGGCTCGTTCCCTGCCTGCACGACGGCGACGTCGTCGTGTGGGATTCGCTCGCAATTGCCGACTACCTGGCCGAGCGGCACCCCGGCATGTGGCCCGGTGATCCGCGGGCGCGGGGGTGGGCGCGCTCGATTGCGGCCGAGATGCATTCGGGTTTTTCGGCGCTGCGCGGGGAAATGGCGATGTACATACGCGAGCGGGTCGACGTCCGTCCCTGGTCGGCGGCGCTCGCTGCGGATATCGACCGGATCGCGCACATCTTCGCCGAAACGCGTCGGCGCTTTGGCGTCGGCGGCAGTTTTCTCTGCGGGAGTTTCTCGATCGCCGATTGCTTCTATGCGCCGGTCGCATTCCGCTTCCGGACCTACGCGGTGTCGCTGGCCGGCAGCGCCGGCGCCTATGTCGAGGCGCTGCTCGCGCATCCGCTCCTGCGCGAGTGGGAGGCTGCCGCGCTCGCCGAAGAATCGATCATCGAAGCGGACGAGCCGCGGGTCATCTATCGTGACCAGCTCGCGCAGGGTGGAGCGGCATCCCATGGCTGATACTGCGATCGCCGACGTGCAGCAGCGCATCCGCGCCGCTGCCGCAGATCGGCGTCCGTTGCGCATCCGCGGGGGCGGGAGCAAGGACTTCTACGGCCAGGCGCTCGAGGGCGACGTGCTCGACACGCGTGCGCTCGCGGGCATCGTTTCGTACGAGCCGACCGAGCTCGTGGTCACCGCGCGCGCCGGAACGCCTTTGTCCGAGATCGAAGACGCGCTCGCCGCGCGCGGCCAGTTGCTGGCTTTCGATCCTCCGCGCCACGGTGCCGGCACGACGCTGGGCGGAGTCATCGCTGCCGGGCTCTCCGGACCGCGGCGAGCCTTTGCCGGCGCCGCGCGCGACTTCGTCCTGGGCGTGCGAATCGTCGACGGCAGCGGGGAGGCGCTTGCCTTCGGCGGACAGGTGATCAAGAACGTCGCCGGCTTCGACGTCTCGCGCCTGATGTGCGGCGCGCTGGGCACGCTGGGGGTCCTGACCGAGGTGTCGATGAAGTGCGTGCCGCGGCCCAAGGTCGAGGTTACGCGGGTCGTCGATTCCGACGCCGCCGATGCGATCCGCAGGGTCAACGAATGGGGTGGGAAGCCGCTTCCGATTTCGGCGACCTGTCACCACGCCGGGCAACTGTGGGTGCGCCTGTCGGGCGCAGCGGCCGCGGTGCAGAGCGCGGGCAGCACCATCGGCGGACGTGAAGTCGACGGCGCAGCGCCCTGGGACGCATTGCGCGACCAGACGCACGAGTTCTTCGCGGCGGCATGCGAGGGCGGTGCGACGCTGTGGCGGCTGTCGGTGTCCCCGACGGCGCCGTGGAATGATTTCGGCGGTGAGATGCTCGTCGAATGGGGCGGAGCGCTGCGCTGGCTGGTCCCGCGCGTCCCGGTCGACGCGCAGGCGCTGCGCAGCTGGGCCGCCGCGAACGGCGGACACGCAACGGTGTTCCGCGGCCCCGACAAGGCGGCCGGCGCATTCCACCCGCTGCCGCCCGCGGTGCGGGACCTGCACCAGCGGCTGAAAGCGGTGTTCGATCCGCAGCGCATCCTCAACCGCGGCCGCATGTACGCCGACTTCTGATGGAGACGAACCTCACTGCGCGGTATGCGAACACCCCCGAGGGGCGCGAAGCCGAGTCGATCCTGCGCGCCTGCGTCCACTGCGGCTTCTGCACGGCGACCTGCCCGACCTACCAGCTGCTGGGCGACGAGCTCGA
>DATIQL010000010.1:0-7218 GCA_035470905.1 Casimicrobiaceae bacterium | reverse complement strand
AGCACCTCGCCTTGGGCAGCTTCCGCGCACACGGCACGTATGACGGCATCCTCCAGGCCCAGAACGGCAGCCATGGCACCGTCGCCTTCCCGCACCGCGGACTGCATGGCCTCGGCGCGCAGGTCGAGGGCGAGTGGTGCGTCGGCGCCGATCGTTCCGGGCTCCGCAGAGCCCGAGGCGCCGACGTGCAGCGTCGCGTTCGCCCGCCCGGCCAGCGTCGAGGCGAAGCCCGCCTGCGCATCGAGGACGTCGTCGCGCAGCGTTCCCGCGACGTCGAGCGCCGTGATGCCGAGGCTGCGGCGCTGCGATCCCGATTGCAGCGTGGCGTCCGGCGCCGGGCCGGCGTAGATGTCGCCTCGCTCGCGATGCAGCGTGAAGCGGCCATTGAGTCGCGGCGCCGCGTCGATCGAACAGTCGCCGCCCAGGACCAGCGTGGAATCGAAAGGAAGTGGCCGTCCGGCCAGCGCCGCCGCCTTCGCGAGCGTGACCCCGGTGAATGCCCCGCGCGTGGTGATGCGGCCGGCGTCCCAGGAGAATTCGTCGACGTCGGCGCGTCCTTGCGCAGCTTCGACACGGACCCCCGCAAGCCGCACGCGGTCGCGCGCCAGCGAGAAGCTCGCGGGACCGCGCAGGTCGAACGCGACGGCGCCGCGGTTCGCAAGCGAGGCCAGCGTTCCGCGCCACGCGAGCAGCGCCGGGTGGTCGACATTTTCGAGCGAGGCGTCGAGGGTGGCCGTCGCATCGACGTCCTGTCCATGCGCTTCGATGCTGGCGTGGTGCTGCGCAAGCGTTCCCGCCGCACTGGCATGGAAGGAATCGAGGGGCCGCAGGCTGGTCGCGATGGACGTGGCGTCGACGTCGAGCGACAGCCGGCGCTCGTTCCATGCGACGGGCGACGGGCCAGCGGGCGCGGCAACCGCTGCGCGCAGTGCGAGGGTGGCGACCGCGTAGCGGCTGCCGGCGCGAAGCCCGCTGGCCCGCAGGGTGACGCTGCCTCCGAGGCTGCGCGAAAGCCGTGCGACCGTCGTCGTTGCGGCAGCCGGTCCGGTCGAGACAGCGGACGGTTGGCCGGACCGGGTTGGCGTGATCGCCGCAGCGGAGGCCGCGGCGGCGCCGGTCTCGAGCGCCGCCTCGACGTGGACATCGCCGGCGACGGGGCGCGGCAGCGCGGTCGGCAGCAGGGCTGAAAGATCGGCGAGCTTCGGGGCGTCGAGAGCGACCGTCATGCGGTCGCCGCTGCGACCCAGGTCGCCCTGTGCGCGAAGGCGCGCCGACGCCAGGGCGAGGTCGACGTTCGCGCCGCGCAGGCCCTGCGCACTCAGCGTCGCCTTCGCGGTCCCGCCGACCGGGAGATCGTCGAAGCGGCTGCCGCTTGCGACGGCGAGCTCCGCGTCGGCGCGCCACGCCGGCCGCAGGACGCCTCGCGCCTTCAGGCTCGCGTCGATCGATGCCTTGGGCATGGCCGCGAAGCGCGACGGGTCGAGGCCGTGCATCGTCGCCTGCAACGTGAAAGCGCCCGGGTCGTTGCGCATCAACACTGCCGAGCCGGAAAGCGAGCCGCCGCCGGTCTGCGCGCGAAAGCGCGTCAGGTCGACGCGCGAGGCCGTGACGACCGCTGCAAACGCGAGCGACAGGTCGCGGTCGGTGACCTCGGCGTCGACCGTCTGCCTTGCGGAGTCGGCATCCGATATGACGCTGCCCGAAAGCCGAGTCGTGGCGAGCCGCGTGTCGATGCGGGCCAGGTCGACGTTGCGCACGGCGAGCGTGAAGCGGGCGCTCGCCGGAGCGGTCGCGAGCGCGATCCGGATCGAGCCGCGCGCATTGGCGCCGCCTTCGACGGTCGTCGACATGTCGTCGAGCGCGAGGGTCTCGCCGTCGAAGGCGTAGCGCGCCTTGATTCCATCGACCGGAAAGCGTCCGCGATCGAGCGGCCCCGGCATGCCGTTCGCCACATCGATGTCGCCCGCGATCGCGTCGCCGTCCGGATGCGCGTCGACGCGCACGTGTGCAAGGGTCTGCGGCAGCGCCGCGTCGAAGGCCGCGGCATCGACATCGGCAAGCTCGGCTTGCGCGTTGGCGAAAGCCGACTCCGCGAACGGCGTCACGGTCGCGGCAAGCGACAGTGTCACAGCGCGCAGCGTGCCTTTCGCCTTCATGTCGAGCTCCGGAAGCGTTCCGCCGAGCGCGACGGCGAGCTTCGCCCCGTCGAGCGCATCGGTGCCGGTGAAGGCCAGCCGGCCGTCGACCGCGAGCGGCGCGCGGGCGGCGAGCGCGATGCTTCCCGAGAGGGTTCCGACGCGAGAGGCGAAGCGCAGGTCGTGGATGCGATGGGACGCGGCGTCGCCGTCGTAGCCGAATTCGAGGCCGGTCAGGTGCCCGGAACGCGAGCCGACGCGCCAATCGATCTCGGCGACGGCGGTGCGTGCGATCGACACCGCGAGCGGCAGGGCGAGGTCGGTCGGGGGAGGCGTAGCGCCTGGCGCGGGCTTGATCGAGATGGCGAGGTGGCGCGCGCCCAGACCCGCGATCGAGAGTCTCGACGACCACAGCGCGGCGGGATTCCATTCGACGACGACGTCGTCGGCGATGACCGTCGTATCGGGGCCGCGCCAGGCAATGCGGCGAAAGCGCATCGTGCCGGCGAGGGAGCCGCTGGGACCCTCGACGCTGATGCGCCCGCCGCTCTGGGCGACGACGCGGGCGACGATGAAGGGCAGGCCACGCTCCGACAGGCCGTAGCCGACGAGCGCGCCGAGGCCGGCCACGACGATCGCCAGCGCGGCCCATGCGATCTTCCAGGCGCGCCGGCGGCGGCGCGGCGCGGGCGCCGTCTGCTGCGGAGCCGGATGTTCCGTCATGTCTCAGAACGTGACGCCGACGGAGAAGTGCAGCCGCACCTGGCGCGACTGCTCGCCGTAGGCGAGGTCGAGGCGCAGCGGGCCGATCGGCGTGCGCACGCGCGCGCCGACGCCGTAGCCGACGGCGGCCCGCAGGTCGGAGACGCTGTCGAATGCATTGCCCGCGTCGACGAACGCGGCGACGCCGAGATTCGCGTTCAGCCAGCGGGTGGCCTCGAGGCTCGCGACGGCATAGTAGCGGCCGGGCACGATCGCATCGCCCTGCTTGACGCCGAGGCTCTCGAACGCGTAGCCGCGCACCGTCGTGTCGCCGCCGGTGCGGAACAGCAGCGTCGAGGGGATGCCCTCGCGGCTCGCGGCCAGCACCGCGCCGGCTTCGGCGCGGGTGTAGAGGGACCACGAGCGGTCGAGCGGCCACCAGGCCGCGAAGTGTCCGATCACGCGCCCGAATGAGCGGGTCGACGCCCCCGGGATCCCTCCGCCGAGCTGCAGCAGCGCGTTGTAGCCCTGCGTCGGCGCAGCGAGATCGTCGACGCGCCGCCATGCGTGCTCGACATCGACGTAGAGCGCGTGTGACGAGATCGAGGCTGCGCCCGACGGCCGCTGCTCGTCGACGAAGATCGCGGCGCCGTATTGCCACTGGTTGCGCTCGTCGAGCGAGATCATCCGCAGCCCCGCGGCACCGGTCTGCGTGACCAGTCCCGAGATGTCGGTGCGCTCGATGTTGCCGAAGGCGGCCGTCGACCAGCCGCTCGCCGCAGGCGGCGAGACGAAGCGCAGCGACATGTTCTGCAGCTTGGATTCGACGCGCATGTCGAAGCTCATCTGCAGCGCGCGCGACGCGAAGTCGACGTCGCGGTAGCTGAGGTTGCTGCGGAACGCGGCATCGGTCGAGTAGCCGATCCCCGCCTCCAGCTTCTTCGGCGGGGCCTCGATCACCCCGACGCGGATCGGCGCGTCCGCTGCGTGCGCGGGATCGGTGTCGATCGCTGCCTGCACGCTCGCGAAGTAGCCGGTGCCGTTCAGGCGCCGCACGAACTGATCGAGCTCGGTGATCGAGTAGCGCTCGCCGCGTTTCAGCGTCTGATAGTTGCGCACGAGCTCGGGCGGGTAGCGCGACAGCCCTGTGATGTCGAGATCGCCGACGTGAAAGGCCGGTCCGCTGTCGATGTCGACGCGAAGCTCGGCCGTTGAAGTCGCCGGGTCGACCTCGGCGAGGCTCGTCGTGAGCTTCGCGGCCGCGTATCCGTTTCCCGCGAGCATCGCGACGGCGCGCGCTTTCGCGCGCTCCCACTCCGATTGGCGAAACGGCGCACCGACCGGAAGGAGCCACTCTTCGCGGAGCTTCGCGATCGCCGCCTCGCCGTCGGGATCATTCGCGGTGACCCCGCTCACCTGCAGGTTCACCGACGTCACGTGCGTCTGCGCGCCCGGCACGACGTGCAGCGTCACCGTCGTCGGGGACGTCGAACGGTCGACGCCGACGTCGACGCTGGCTGCGAAATAGCCCTCGGTGGCCGCGGCTTCCTTCGCCTGTCCGATCGCCTCGCGCTCGAGCTCCGCGAGGAGGCCTTCGGTCATGTCGGCGTACGACTGCCAGCGGACGAGGTCGACGCTCGCGGCGAGCGTGTCGCGAAGGTTCGCGGGTGCGTCGACGACGACGCGATAGGCGGGCCGCCCCGGCTGTTCGGCGGGCGCCGACGCGGAGGCGGTGGAGGTGGTGGTCGCTGTGGCTGCTGCCGCAGCGGGTGTTGCTCTCGCTGTTGCTGCTGCTGTTGCCGCGTCGCCTGCAGTTGCTGCGGGCGACGCGGGCGCGGCGCTAGTCGGGGCGCTGAGTACCGCCAGCAGCAGAAACGCGCAGGTTCTTCGATTGCGGCGTCGCGCTGGAGGTGTCCTGCGGCGCGACGTGGTCATAGGCGTGCGGCGTCCATCCCGACGGCGCGTCGAACGGGGGCACGTCGCCGTACCACGGCCACGGATTGGCCGTGGCCCAGGTGACCCCGATCGCCGTGCGCTCCGCCCGCAGCCGCTCCGGCTTGATGATCGGCCCCTGGTTCTGCGACGTCGGGAAATTCCAATCGATCAACTGCGGGGTGCTGTCCCACAATCCGTCGGCCCGCGAGTAAAGGTAATCGTTGCAACGGTCCTCGAACGCGCATCCTGCGAGCGTCGCCGCAACCATTGTCGCAACCAACATGATGCCAGTGGCGCGCTGCATCGAACCTCCATTCCGGTTTGGTGGGGCCATCGTCGGCCCGAGTTCCGCGTCACCGGAGGCGGCCCGATGACGATTTCCGCTTCGAGTGTACCGTCGGCGGGCGCTGCCGACCAAGAAAACCGAGATTTATGCCAGCGTCATCGGGTGCGCGAAAGCGACAACCGCCAACGCCCGCCCCGCGCCATGTTTCCTTTTCCCGAAAGGTCGGAGGTGCCGCCTTTTCGCGAGTCCGGCGCCCAAAACGGGGTCGGCCCCCGTTTTCTGGCGAACGAACGTACGATTTTGCCCGGAATTCGATCCGAACGTGGGAAAGCACATTCATAAAGTCTTCTAAGTCTATCTTTTATCGACAAAATTTGCTTGTTGCGTTTTGTGCGTAAGTCATTGTTCTTCAATCGGAAATACGTTGACCAGCCCGGCAGCTTGCGGATATAGTCCGCTCAAGTGGTAAAAAGTGGGTTGAAGTGGGGCACGAATCGGCCAAAAGCAGCGCTTTGAAGCCAGGCGCATGCGGTCCATGAGCACTCACTTACAAGCGGGGCGGAGGGGCGGTCGGACGTGGCGCAAAACGCAGACAAGGATGGTGGCGAGTCAGGAGCCGGAGGCGGTCCGGGCAACCCCCCGGCGCCGGCGGGCCGGCCGGTATTTCGCGGCGTCGCCGAGCTGGTTCTCGATGCCAAGGGGCGCCTGGCAATTCCGGCCCGGCATCGCGACGGCCTTGCCGTCGACGGCGGCGGCCGGCTGGTCGTCACCGCCGATCCGAGCGGCTGCCTGCTCGTCTATCCGCGCGCGACCTGGGAGCCGATCCAGGCGCAGCTGATGTCGCTTTCGTCCTTCAACGACAAGATCCGCGGCCTGCAGCGCCTGCTGGTCGGCCACGCCGACGACGTCGAGCTCGATGCGGCCGGCAGGATCCTCGTTCCACCCGCGTTGCGGCGCTATGCGTCCCTCGACAAGCGCGTCGTGCTCGTCGGCCAGGGGCAGAAGCTCGAGCTGTGGGACGACGCGAAGTGGCAGGCGCAAACCGCGCAGACGATCGCATTCCCCGGCGAGCTGCCGGCGGAGCTCGCCGGGTTCAGCCTGTAATCGCGCGATGCCTCGATGCCCGATGCGAACCACGTTCCGGTCCTCCTCGCGGAGAGCGTTGCAGCGCTCGACCTGCGCGCCGACGGGACCTACGTCGATGGAACCTTCGGCCGCGGCGGTCACGCGCGGGCGATCCTCGCCGCGCTGTCGGGGCGCGGCCGACTGGTCGCGATCGACCGCGATCCGCAGGCCGAAGCCGCGGCCGGCGCCATCGCCGATCCCCGCTTCACGTTCCGTCGCGCGCGCTACTCGGAAATGCCGCAGGTGCTCGCCGGCCTCGCGATCGACCGCGTCGATGGCGTGCTCCTCGACCTCGGCGTGTCCTCGCCGCAGCTCGAGGACCCGTCGCGGGGATTCACTTTCCGTTTCGATGGTCCGCTGGACATGCGGATGGATCCATCGCGCGGGGAATCCGCCGCGGAATTCATCGCCCGTGCTTCGATCGACGAACTGACGGAGGTCATTCGCAACTATGGTGAGGAACGGTTTGCTCAATCGGTTGCAAGAGCAATTGCGAAGGCGCGCGAGGTCCGGCCGATCGTCTCGACACGGCAGCTCGCTGACGTCGTCGCGAAAGCCATCGGCGCGCGCACGCGGGGTGATTGGCGTCAGGATCCGGCAGCGCGGACCTTCCAGGCCCTACGGATTGCGGTGAATCACGAGCTGGACGAATTGTCGGCGGCGCTGCCCGCGGTCGTGCCGCTGCTCGGTGGCGGCGGCCGCCTCGCGGTGATCAGCTTCCACTCGCTCGAGGATCGGATCGTCAAGCGCTTCATCGCCTGGGCGTCGCGGCCGTTCGGGGGCGATGCGCGGCTGGCGCGGATGGCGATCCGCGAGCGCTCGCTGCCGCCCACGCCGCTGGTCGCGATCGGCCGCGCGATCAAGCCCTCGGAGCGCGAGATCGCGGCCAATCCGCGCGCACGCAGCGCCGTTCTGCGCGTCGCGCAGCGGACGCAGGCCCCACTGCCCGCGGACTGGCCGCGCGGCTTCGCGATGGGGCCGCAATGACCACGGGAACGCCTCGCCCGATGAGCGGCGCGATGCTTTTCAACCGAT
>DATIQL010000009.1:0-16374 GCA_035470905.1 Casimicrobiaceae bacterium | reverse complement strand
TTCTTGAAAACTAAGCGTTTTCCAAGCTATAATCGCCCTCTTGTCCGAAGCTGAACAGAGAACAGGAAGAGACATGGCCGTAACGGTTGCCGACAAGGCGAAGGTCATCGCCGATAACCAGCGCGCGAAGGGCGACACCGGATCCCCGGAAGTGCAAATCGCGCTGCTGACTGCCCGCATCAACGGGCTTACCGACCATTTCAAGGATCACGTCAAGGATCACCACTCGCGGCGCGGTCTGCTGCGGATGGTTTCACGTCGGCGCAAGCTGCTCGACTACCTCAAGTCGCGCGACGCCGACAGCTACCGCTCGCTGATCGAGAAGCTGGGACTGCGCAAGTGACGCGCCTCCCGCATCGGCTCGCGCAGGCTCCATCGAGCGTCGTCAGGGCGCTCCGACCGAGTTGATCGGGATCCGCATCGCGACGGTCGCAACGCAGCGCCCGTCGGCTTCCACCTGAAAACCATGTGCAATGGCCGCGTCTTCACACGCGGCCATTGTCATTTTTGAATTGCGAGGACAATGTGTCGAATCCCATCAAGAAATCGGTTGCCTACGGCGCACATACGCTGACGCTGGAGACGGGCGAGATCGCACGCCAGGCCGGCGGCGCAGTCATGGTCAGTCTCGGCGACACCGTCGTGCTGGTGACGGCGGTCGCCGCCAAGCAGGCGAAGCCAGGCCAGGATTTCTTTCCGCTGACCGTCGATTACCAGGAAAAGACCTACGCCGCAGGCAAGATCCCCGGCGGATTCTTCAAGCGCGAAGGACGCCCGTCGGAAAAGGAGACGCTGACCTCGCGCCTGATCGACCGTCCGATCCGTCCGCTCTTCCCCGATGGTCTCTACAACGACGTGCAGGTCGTCGCGACGGTGATGTCGGTCGACCCCGAGATCGATCCCGATATCCCGGCGATCATCGGTGCGTCGGCGGCGCTGTCGCTGTCCGGGGTGCCGTTCAACGGACCGATCGGCGCCGCACGCGTCGGCTATGCGAACGGCCAGTACATCCTCAATCCGTCGAAGACCGAGCTCGAGACCTCGAAGCTCAATCTGGTCGTCGCGGGCACCGAAGCCGCGGTGCTGATGGTCGAATCCGAGGCGCAGGAGCTGCCCGAGGACGTGATGCTCGGTGCGGTCGTGTTCGGTCACCAGCAGCAGCAGGCGGCGATCGAGCTCATTCACCAGCTGGTCGAGGAAGGCGGCAAGCCGATGTGGGACTGGCAGCCTCCGGTCAAGGACCAGGCGCTGATCGACCGCGTCGCCGCGCTCGCCGAAACCGAGGTCCGCGCTGCGTATTCGACGCGCTCCAAGCAGGAGCGCCAGCAGCGCCTGAAGGAAATCGCCGCGAAGGTCGAAGCCGAAGCCCTTCCGGCCGACGCGTCCGCCGACGACAGGCGCCACGTCTCGAACATCCTGTTCGACCTCGAGGCGAAGGTCGTGCGCAGCCAGATCCTCGAGGGCGAGCCGCGCATCGACGGGCGCGACACCCGCACCGTGCGTCCGATCACGGTCCGCTCGGGCGTGCTTCCGCGCACCCACGGCTCGGCGCTGTTCACGCGCGGCGAGACCCAGGCGCTGGTCGTTGCGACGCTGGGCACCGCACGCGACGAGCAGATCATCGACGCGCTGATGGGTGAGTATCGCGATCGCTTCATGTTCCACTACAACATGCCGCCGTACGCGACCGGGGAAACCGGCCGCGTCGGCTCGCCCAAGCGCCGCGAGATCGGCCACGGGCGCCTCGCCAAGCGCGCAGTCGTCGCCGTGCTGCCGACCGGCGAGGAATTCGCGTACTCGATGCGCGTCGTCTCCGAGATCACCGAGTCCAACGGCAGCTCGTCGATGGCGTCGGTGTGCGGCGCGAGCCTCGCGCTGATGGACGCGGGCGTGCCGATCAAGGCGCACGTCGCCGGCATCGCGATGGGCCTGATCAAGGAAGGCAACCGCTTCGCCGTGCTGACCGACATCCTCGGCGACGAGGACCACCTGGGTGACATGGACTTCAAGGTCGCCGGCACCGATCGCGGCATCACGGCGCTGCAGATGGACATCAAGATCCAGGGCATCACCAAGGAAATCATGGCCGTCGCCCTGTCGCAGGCACGCGACGGCCGGATGCACATCCTCGGGATCATGCAGCAGGCGCTGCCGCATGCGCGCACCGAGGTCTCGCAGCACGCACCGCGGATGATGACGTTCAAGATCAACCCGGAGAAGATCCGCGACGTGATCGGCAAGGGCGGCGCGGTTATCCGCGCGCTGACCGAGGAGACCGGCACGACGATCGACATCCAGGACGACGGCTCGATCACCATCGCGTCGGTCAACGCCGACGCCTGCAACGTCGCGCGCAAGCGCATCGAGCAGATCACCGCCGAGGTCGAAGTCGGCAAGATCTACGAAGGCCCGATCCTGCGCCTGCTCGATTTCGGCGCGATCGTGCAGCTGCTGCCCGGCAAGGACGGGCTGCTGCACATCTCGCAGATCGCCAAGGAGCGCGTCAACCAGGTCTCCGACTATCTGAAGGAGGGCCAGGTCGTGCGCGTCAAGGTGCTCGAGGCCGACGAGAAAGGCCGCGTGCGCCTGTCGATGAAGGCCGCCGCCGAGGACGACGGCAAGCAGGGCCAGGCATCGGAGTCGACGCCGGCCGCGTAAGCGGCGTCGTCGGCAGCTTCGTTGCACCGCCGCGCTTCGTCGCGGCAATGAAAAAGGGCGCCCGCGGCGCCCTTTTTCGTCGATGCAGCGGTCAGGCTCGATGCTGCAGCCTCCATCGGCATGCAGCGAGCCGCTACCGGGCTGCGCGCACGGTGCCGAGGATCGCCTCGCCGCTCACCGTCACCGTCACCTCGGTGGTGCCGCCTTCGACCGCCACGGGTGCTGCGGCAGCCGCGGCCATCCCGGCGCTGCGCATCACCGGCGGCCGACCGTAGTCGCTGGTCTGGACGGTCACGCGACCGGTGCGCCATTCCCCTGCGCCGAAACCCTGGGCGGCCGCCTGCGCGCGCTGCTGCCAGGCCTTGATCGCCTGCTGGGTCAGTGCGTCTTCCTCGGCGCGGCGTGCCGCCGGACTGACGGTGAAGTTGAGGCCGGACAGCAGCATGCCATCCTGGCCCTGCAGGCGGGTAACCAGCGCCGCCAGCGCGCTGAAGTCTGCGCTGTCGAGCTTCAGCGACTGCGCCACGCGCCAGCGGGTCGGGCGGTTCGGCTCGTTCACCTGGTAAGTCGTGTAACCGGTCGTCGACACGTCGATGCCGGCGATGGCCTTCGCTTTCCCCAGCGCCTTGCCCATCCGTGCATTCACCTCGTTGGAGGCGACGGCCGGGTCGGGATTGTCGGCTTCGGCGCGCAGGTACGCGTGCATCCGGTCGTTGGCGATGCTTCCGGTCGCCGATGCCGACAGCGTGACGATCGGTTGCGGCGTGGGTGCGGCGTCGATGATGGTCTGTGCAGGCGCGGCGGGCGCGACGAGTGCCGCGAGCAGCGCGATGCACGGCGCGAGCAGCATGGGGGAGGGGGCGATCGGCTTCATGCTGACCTCGATGCGGGGTTTGCGATGGATGCGACCCGTCGCGGCAATGCCAGGATCGCGTCGCGGTTCGACCACGAGAAACAGCGCGCTGCCGCGTCCCGCCAGGGCAGCCAGACATGGCGCAGATGCTCGCGCGGCGCCAGCGCCACCGGCACCGGCGTTCCGACGTCCAGCGCGAACACGTGCTCGGTATTGTGCGTCGTTCCCGGCGGGTAGCGGTGGCGCCACTGCGGAAAGATCTCGTACCGGTTCGACCAGTGCCAGTCGACGACGCCGCCATGGCGTGCCGCATCGATGCCGGTTTCCTCGACGAGTTCGCGTGCTGCAGTCGTCGCCAGCGCCTCGTCGTCGTCGCGGCTGCCGGTCACCGATTGCCAGTGGTCGGGGAAGTCGGCGCGCTCGAGCAGCAGCACCTGCAGGTCGGTCGTATGCACGAGGACCAGCACCGATGTCGGTTGCTTCCAGGTCACGCGCAACGGCCCCCGATCGAGCGCCGGCGGAGGGGAACCCGCGGCGTCCCGATCAACCGACGAGGACCCAGAAGGGGAGATGCCGCTCGCGCCAGAAGTCCGCCGCTTCCGCCAGGATCTCCTCGAGGGTCTCCCAGTCGTGCGGATGGGTCTTGCGGAAGTGCGCCGCGTGGCGGATATGGATGACGCAGCCTGTCTTGCCGAGCCAGTCGCGATCCTCGAGCGAATCGGCCAGAGCATCGAAGTTGCTGCCGAAGTGCTCGGGCAGCTTGAGGCCCTGGGCGAGGGCTGCGAACAGCGACGCCTTGTCGGCGGCGTGGGTGAGGTCCGCCTCGAGATAATGCATCCCCGCGTGGCCTGCGGCAGCTGCGATCGTGTCGGAATGTCCGTGGTATTCGATGACACCCGCTTCGGTGCACTGCGAGAGTTCGGGTAGCTTCATTCGCGGATCCTCCGGAATGTCCGGTAATGATCGCCGGTGTACCAGCAGGCGTCGGGTGCAGTGCGCGCACCACCACAGATGATGCGCCTCGCGCCGCGGGTTCGCAGCCCGGGCGTGACGACCGTGTACTCGTGATAGTAGCCGCGCTCGCGTTGCGGCAGCTGGCGTTCGCGATTGCCGAACGTGACGCCGTCGCGCTCGAAGCGGAACGGACCGCCCGCGTGGATGCGCGCGAGGGTATCGCGCGCCTCGGACGGCAGTTCGTCGACGGCGAGCTCGGGCTGCGCCTCGCCATGCTCGCGAGCGTGCGTCGGAAGCGCGGCAGCAAGGAGCCACGTCGCGACTGCAACGAGCGCGAGCGCGGCAAGGCTGCGACGGACGGCGGCCGGCCGGAAGGGCATGGCCGCAAGTGTAGCGCGATGCGCGCCGCAGCTCGCTGCGTCAGGCCGTCGATGCCTTGATCGCGTCGGAGGGACGCACGCGGATGTGCAGGTCGCGAAGCTGCTGCTCGGTGACCGCCGATGGCGCATCGACCAGCAGGTCCTGGCCACGCTGGGTCTTCGGGAAAGCGATGACGTCGCGTATCGACTCCGCGCCGCACATCAGCGCCACGATGCGGTCGAGCCCGAACGCAATGCCTCCGTGCGGCGGCGCGCCATAGCGCAGCGCATCGAGCAGGAACCCGAACTTGCGCTGCTGGTCCTCGACGCTGATGCCCAGCGCCTCGAACACGCGTGCCTGGACTTCGGGGCGGTGGATGCGCACCGAGCCGCCGCCGATCTCCCAGCCGTTCAGCACCACGTCGTAGGCCTTGGCCAGCACGTTCGCACGGTCGGTGACGAAGCGTTCCTCGTGACCGTCCTTGGGCGCCGTGAACGGATGGTGGCGCGCCGCCCAGGCACCGGTCTCGTCGTCCTGCTCGAACATCGGGAAATCGACCACCCAGAGCGGCCGCCACCCGGCCTCGGCGAGGCCTCGCTGCTGGCCAATGCGCGTGCGCAGTGCGCCGAGTGCGTCGTTGACGACCTTCGCCCGGTCGGCGACGAAGAACAGCAGGTCGCCCGAAACCGCACCGGTGCGCTCGATGATCGCCCGCAGCGTGTCCGGGGCCAGGAACTTGACGATCGGCGACTGCAGTCCTTCCTCGCTGGGCTTCGACGCGTCGTTGACCTTGATCCATGCGAGCCCCTTCGCGCCGTAGACGGCGACGAAAGGCGCGCAATCGTCGATCTCCTTGCGGCTCATCGCGCCGCCGCCGGGAACGCGCAGCGCCGCGACACGCCCGTTCGGCAGGTCGGCCGCACTGCGGAACACCTTGAAGTCGACGCCTTTCATCAGGTCGGTCAGCTCGGTCAGCTTGAGCGCGATCCGCAGATCGGGCTTGTCCGAGCCGTAGTCGCGCATCGCATCGGCGAAGGTCATGATCGGGAACGGGTCGGGCAGCTCGATGCCGAGCGCGTCGCGGAACATCGCGCGCACCAAGCCCTCCATCATCTGCCGTATCTCGAGTTCGTCGAGGAACGAGGTCTCGATGTCGATTTGCGTGAACTCCGGCTGGCGGTCCGCGCGCATGTCCTCGTCGCGGAAGCACCTGACAATCTGGTAGTAGCGGTCGAACCCGGCGATCATCAGCATCTGCTTGAACAGCTGTGGTGACTGCGGCAATGCGTAGAACTGGCCGTGGTGGATGCGCGAAGGCACGAGGAATTCGCGGGCGCCCTCGGGCGTCGATTTGTAGAGCACCGGCGTCTCGATGTCGATGAAACCCTGCGCATCGAGGTAGCGGCGTGCCGACATCGCCGTGCGGTAGCGAAGCATCAGGTTCTTCTGCATCGTCGGCCTGCGCAGGTCGATGACCCGGTGCGCAAGGCGCACGGTCTCGGACAGGTTCTCGTCGTCGAGCTGGAACGGCGGCGTCGGCGAGGCATTGAGGATCTCGATCGAGTGGGCGACGACCTCGATCTCGCCCGAGACGAGGTTGGGATTGACCGTGCCCTCGGGTCGCGGCCGCACGTGGCCTTCGACGGCGATGCAATACTCGTGGCGGAGCTTCTCGGCCAGCGCGAAGCTTTGCGCGCGATCCGGGTCGAAGACGATCTGCACGAGGCCCTCGCGATCGCGCAGGTCGACGAAGATCACGCCGCCGTGGTCGCGCCGCCGATGCACCCAGCCCATCACGCTGATCGTCTGGTCGAGGTATCGGCGGTCGATTCGGCCGCAATAGTCAGTTCGCTTCAAGTCGATCTCCGGCAGGTGCAGCGGTCAGTTGAGTGGACGTGGCTGGATGGGGGAATGGGTATGCGCGCGGCGCCGCCGGCAGACGACGCCGGCTGGCGGGCCGCGCCCGGTCAATTTCGGGTGTCCGGGACCGACGTCCCTGTCGAGGCTGCGGCCGGGGAGGTCGTGGCGTCGACCTGTGCCGAGGGCGGTCCGGGCCTGGCCGCACGCGCGCTGGCGCGCGGGGCGACGACCCCCATCGAAATGATGTACTTGAGGGCTTCGTCGACGGTCATGTCGAGCTCGTGCACCTGCGAGCGCGGGAGCATCACGAAATACCCGCCGGTGGGGTTGGGCGTCGTCGGCACGTAGACGCTGACGTGCTCGCCGGGCAGATACGGAGCGACCGCCGCTGCCGGCGTGCCGGTCAGGAACCCGATCGTCCAGACGCCCTGGCGCGGGAACTCGACCAGCAGCGCCTTGCGGAACGCGTTGCCCTTTTTCGACAGCAGCGTGTCGCTGACCTGCTTGACCGACGAGTAGATCGACTTGACGAAGGGGATGCGGCCGAGGAGCGATTCCCATCCCCGGATCAGGCGCTGGCCGAAGAAATTCGCAGCGACGACGCCCGTGGCGAGGAGGATCGCCAGCGCGACGACGACGCCGAGCCCCGGAATGTCGAAGCCGATCAGGGCCCGTGGCTGGAGGTTCTGAGGCAGGACCAGGAGGATCTGGTCGATCGAGGTCAGCAGCCAGTGGACGACCCAGATCGTGATGCCAAGCGGCACCCAGACCAGCAGTCCGGCGATCAGGTAGCGCTTCATTGCGCAGGACTGCGCGTGGCATCGACGCCAGGCGTCGTTCCCGGGATTGCGGTCGGATGGGTGTCGCGGGTCACGTCGCAGCCTGTCAGGACCCGCTGCCGCCCGACGTCGTGCCGGCGCTCGTGGCGGGGGGCGTGCTCGCGGTCGAGGCGCTGCCGGCGCCGGTCGTGCCGTCTCCGGACTTTCTGTCCGCCGCCGGCGCAGCGCCGGACGCTCCCGCCTCCGCGCCCTTGGCGCCGCCCGCCTTGCCGGCCGCGACGCCCGTGGGTGCGGGCTTGCCGCCGCCGTTGCGGAAATCGGTCACGTACCAGCCCGACCCCTTCAACTGGAATCCGGCGGCGGAAACGAGCTTCTGCAGGTCCGGCTTGTGGCAGGCAGGACACTCGACGAGCAAGGCATCGGACAGCTTCTGCAATGCTTCGAGTTCATGCCCGCAGGATGCGCATCGGTATTCGTAGATCGGCATGGTCCCGGGCGCTTCGCAGCCTGCGAAAGGCAAGGCGAAGCATTTGATTAAAAAAGAATAATTATACCGCAACGACGCGCGCCGCGCACGCGCCGGCGCCTGGTGTGCTGCAGCGCGGGGCGCAGCGTGCGCGGCCTGCGATGCCCGGCGCGCTGCTGCGGCACGATCGCAGGTCCCGGCGCCCCTCGCGTGCAAACTGACTTATCCTTGCGTCTTTCGTGCAGGCGCGAGCCATGATGGCGGATCACTGGACCTGGTGGATTCTGGCGGCGATGCTGGTCGGCGCCGAGTTGATGAGCGGAACTTTCTATCTGGTCGCGATCGGCATCGCGTTCGCGATCGGCGGTGCCGTTGCGTGGCTCGGCGCTTCGACCCCGGTGCAGCTGCTGGTCGCCGGCGTGCTTGCAGTCGCGGGCGCGAGCGCCGCCCATTGGTGGCGCCGCCGGCACGGCGAGCCGCCGCGCCAGCCCGGCCTCGACATCGGCCAGGCCGTGCACGTGCGTGCGTGGCACGCCGACGGCACTGCGCGCGTCGACTATCGCGGCACGCAGTGGGACGGCGTGCCGGAATCGGCGCAGACGCCGCGCAACCACACGATGTACATCGTCGCGACGCGCGGCTCCACCCTGGTCCTTGGCGCTTCGCCCCCGTAGCGCGGGGACACCGGCGCATCGCACCCACCGCTTCGCAGTCACCGTCATCACGGAGGTCGTCCATGCAGTTCGGATCGTCACTCGTCACGTTCGTGCTGTTCGTCGTGGTCCTGATCGCGATCGTCAAGACGATCCGCGTCGTTCCCCAGCAGCGCGCCTGGGTCGTCGAGCGCCTCGGGCGCTTCCACGGCGTCCTGCAGCCGGGGCTCAACTTCGTCTTTCCGATCGTCGACCGGATCGCCTACAAGCACGACCTGCGCGAGATTCCGCTCGACGTCCCGCCCCAGGTCTGCATCACCAAGGACAACACCCAGCTGCAGGTCGACGGCATCCTCTATTTCCAGGTCACCGATGCGCGGCTCGCGTCCTACGGCTCGTCGAACTACGTGCTCGCGATCACCCAGCTCGCGCAAACGACGCTGCGCAGCGTCATCGGCCGGATGGAGCTCGACCGCACGTTCGAGGAACGCGACCAGATCAATGCCGCGGTCGTCAACGCCCTCGATGCCGCTGCGCCGAGCTGGGGTGTCAAGGTGCTGCGTTACGAGATCAAGGACCTGACGCCGCCGGCCGAGATCCTGCGTGCGATGCAGGCGCAGATCACCGCGGAGCGGGAGAAGCGCGCAGTCATCGCCACCTCCGAGGGCAAGCGCCAGGAACAGATCAACATCGCGCAGGGACAGCGCGAAGCGGCGATCGCCAAGTCCGAAGGCGAGAAACAGGCGGAGATCAACAATGCACAGGGGCAGGCGGCGGCCATCCTGGCGATCGCGGAAGCCAATTCCAAGGCGATCCGGCAGGTCGCCGAGGCAATGGCGGCGCCCGGCGGGATGGGCGCAGTCAACCTCAAGGTGGCCGAGCAGTACATCGCGCAGTTCGGCAACCTCGCAAAGACCACGAACACGCTGATCCTGCCGACGAACGTCGCGGACGTGGCAGGCCTGATCGCGACCGCGATGGCGGTCGTCAGGTCCGGTCCTGCGAACCCGTAGCGTAGCGACGACCGATCATGGATATCAGCGAAAGCACATTCATCGTCACCGGCGGTGCGTCAGGCCTCGGCGCGGCGACCGCGCGCATGCTCGTCGAAGGCGGCGGACGGGTGGTCATCGCCGACCTGAACGAGGACGGCGCCCGCGCCCTGCTGCGCGAGCTCGGAACCGCGGCGACATTCGTCCGCACCGACGTCGCCGACGAGGCGAGCGGCCGGGCGGCCGTCGCTGCAGCGGTGGAAGGCTTCGGCGGCGTCCAGGGCCTCGTCAACTGCGCCGGCATCGTCCATCAGGAGAAGGTGGTCGGCAGGGAGGGCCCGCACACCCTGGCCGGTTTCGCGCGCGCGATCCACATCAACCTGATCGGCACCTTCAACCTCGTCCGGCTCGCCGCCGACGCGATGGCCAGGAATGTCCCGAATGCAGGCGGCGAGCGCGGCGTCATCGTCAACACCGCCTCGATCGCCGCGTTCGACGGGCAGATCGGACAGGCGGCCTACAGCGCGTCCAAGGCAGGCGTCGTGGGCATGACGCTGCCGATTGCGCGCGAGCTCGCGCGGTTCGGCATTCGCGTGATGACCATCGCCCCCGTCATATTCGAGACGCCGATGGTTGCGGGCTTCTCGCAGGAGTTGCAGGACGCGCTCGGCAAGATGGTGCCGTTCCCCCCGCGGCTCGGCAAGCCCGCCGAGTTCGCATCGCTGGTGCGGCAGATCGTCGAGAACGCGATGCTGAACGGCGAGGTGATCCGGCTCGACGGGGCGATCAGGATGGCGCCGAAATGATGGCCGGGCGCGAGGCGCGCAGGCGTCAGCCCGGGGAATGCGTCGGCGCGGTCGCTGCCGCTGACCGCGGCGCCTTGTCGACGATCGTGATCGTGACCCAGCTCCATTCGTTGCGCTGCTCGACGACCCCGCTCATTGCGACCGTGTAGATCGAATTCGGCGTCGTCAGGGTCACCTTGCGGCCTTCCACGTACTCCTGGCTCGGCACGATGACCGTCTTCTCGAAGATTGGCTTGTGGGGCCGCGACGGCGGTGGCAGGTAGAGCCCTTCGATCCGCTGACCGAGGGTTGCGTTGGCGCCGTCGGCGGCGACGCCTGAATCCTGTCCGGCGCGCTCCTGGGCGTAGAGCGTGACCGCCTCGAAGCGTTCGGCGATCAGCGACACGCCGGCTTCGACCTCGTCGGCGGAAAGCCGACTGATCCGACGCACGACCGCGAGTCGCCACTTCGACACGTCGGATTGTCGGACCGTGACCAGCGCCCCCAGAGTCAATGTCCGCCCGGCTTCGCCTTGCGTGAAGATGCGCAGCCCCGAGACGCTGCGGTCCTTGACCTGCCACATCGTGTGATCGACCATGGCCAGCGTCGCGCACAGGGTGTCGCGGGTCTCGCGGCCGCGGGGCCGCTCACGCGTCCTGCGTTCGGGTGAATGGACCTCGATGACCTTGCCCACCGCGGTGTCCTGCTCGGCCGGCGCCTGCCCCTTGCAGAGCTGATGGATCCGCGCCAGGCCGATCCGCACCCGCGCGGGAATCGAGCACGCCTCGCGGGGATCGCGCCGCAGGTCGGTGTCCGCAACAGGGGCAATGGCGCCGCATGCCATCTGCAGGATTCGCACGCGTTCCCGGGTCGCCGGGCTGATCGAACCCTCGTCGTCCGCATCGGATTGGCGCAACCCGGCGATCGTCAGGTCGAGGTGGGCGGCAAGCGGCGCCGTGTCGAGATAGCGCAGCAGCGCGCCCGACTCCTGGCCGTTGCGGCGCGCGAGACCTGCGTCGCCGCCGGCGTCGACGAAGAAATCCTCGAGTGCATTGGGGGCTGCCGTCAGTTTCAGCTTGCGGCAGGCGCTGCGAAGCTGCGCGGCGACCCAGTCGAACTGCGCCGGGGTCAGGTTGCCGCTGTTCAGCTGGTGCAGCAGCATCGTGTAGACGTATTCCTGCTCGACCGTCCATTGCCGGGAGACCGAGTTCGACGCTTCGAGCGAAGTCGGCATCCGGTGGACGCCGAGCTCGCGCGCGCGCAGATAGAGCCGATGCAGCTCGGCCCATTTCGCCGGAATCCAGCGCTCGTGCCGGCAGATCCGCAGCTTGCTGTCGGTCGCGTAGTAGTGAACCAGCCGGGCGAACAGGATCGGGACGTGCGGCTTCCACGTTCCGTACACCTTCGGTCCGAGCCCCGCCTCGAGAACCGACTGGTACGCCGCGGCGAAGGCCTGTGCGAGATCGAAGCAGGCCTGCCATATTCGCGCCGAAACAGTCGGCGCCGACTCCAGGCTGGCCACGTATTGCCGGAAGAGCGCACGCCGGTCGGCGCCGAGCGTCAGGTCGGCATGCTGCAGCGCCTCCGCTCGCGCAAGATCGATCGGTCGGCGCGCCTGGCGCATGGCTTCGAACGCCTGCAGCGCGAGTTGCTGGCGGCCGATCGCGTCATGGGAGGGAAGGTCGCGCAGCCATGCGGTGGTCGTCTTGACCGACGCAAACGGGTCGGCGCCGCCGCGTCCGGTCGAATGGATGAATGCGAGCATCGATAAGGTCCCGGCGACTCCCGGCGCTCATGCGGCCAGCCCGTGGATCGGCGCCGGGCGCTTGCCTCGATGCAGCCGGGCAGTCGATGGTCGTTGGCCGTGTCGGGATACGATTCGTCGGTGCCACGCTTCAGCAAATTTGATGCCAGGCGGGGATGCCCGCAACCTGCATTGCAGCGCACCGGGTGGCATCCGCGCAGATTCAGCCGTGCAGGCTCAGCCGCGTACGCCAGGTTGTAGTCGACGACCGATGCCGACCGCGGGAAGGCGGCGGGGTGGGGTGGGCGGCTGGCGCCGCCGGGAAGGTCTAGTCGCGCTTGACCAGCGCGAATGCGGCCGCGATCATCGACACGAAGAACACGAACGTCCAGCCGGCGATCGAAAGCCCGAGGAACACCCAGCCTTTCTCGGCGCACTCGCCACTGCCCTCGAGGACCTTGCGGATCACATCGGTGAAGGGCAGGGTGTTCAGCATGTAGTTGAGCCCGGGGCCGCAGGCCGGCACCAGATCCTTCGGCAGCGACTGCAGCCATACCTGGCGCGCCGACAGCGCCGCGCCCGTGCCGGCGGCGATCAGCGTCAGCACGGCATAGAACGTCGCGCCGCTGCGTCGCGGATTGTGGATTGCGGCGATCAGGAACACGACGCCGGCAGCGATGACGGCCACGCGCTGGAAGATGCACAGCGGGCAGGGTTCCGCGCCCTCGCCGTATTGCAGCCACAATGCCCAGCCGATCAGCGCCGCGCAGACGACAAAGCCGAGCAGGTAGGCAGGCCGGCGCGGCGGCAGCACGATCAGCGCGATCGACGCGACGCCGATCGTCATCACGAGAATCCGGTACGCGGCCTCGGACAGCGAGGGCCCGCTGCCGAGCCAGCGGAAGAGGGCTTCCTGGCCGATCAGAGCGATGGCGAGGATCAACCCGGCCCAGGGCCAGGGAACGGTGGGATAGCGGTTCATTGCTGCGATTTCTCCAATGCCTGGTCGAGATCCCAAAGGATATCGTCGAGCGTTTCGAGGCCGACCGACAGGCGGATCATTTCAGGGGACACACCGGCGGCACGTTGCTCGTCGGAGTCGAGCTGCCGGTGCGTCGTCGACGCCGGGTGGATGATCAGCGTCTTGGCGTCGCCGATGTTGGCGAGGTGCGACAGGAATTGCACCGCCTCGATGCAGCGCACGCCCGCGGCCGCGCCGCCCTTGACGCCGAAGGTCAGGATTCCGCCCGCGCCGCGAGGCAGGTAGCGCCGGGCCAGCGGGAACGCGGGACTGTCCTGCAGCAGCGGATAGTTGACCCACTCGACCGCGGGGTGCCGTGCGAGGTGGCGGGCGACGGCGAGCGCCGATTCGCAATGCCGGGGCATCCGCAGGTGCAGCGTCTCGATGCCCTGCAGCAGCAGGAATGCCGACAGGGGCGACAGCGTCGGACCCAGCGTGCGCATCGCCTCCATGCGCATCTTCATCGTGAACCCGAAGTCGCCGAAGGTCTCGTGGAAGATCACGCCGTGGTAGCCGCGCGAGGGCTCGGTCATCTGCGGGAACTTGCCGTTGTCCCAGGGGAACCGGCCCGACTCGACGACGATGCCGCCCATGGTCGTGCCGTGTCCGCCCAGGTACTTGGTCAGCGAATGCACGACGATGTCGGCACCGTGCTCGAGCGGCCGGCACAGGTAGGGAGAGGCGAGGGTGTTGTCGATGACCAGCGGCACGCCCGCCTCGTGCGCGACGTCGGCGAGCGCCGCGATGTCGACGACGTTGAGCTGCGGATTGCCGATCGTCTCGGCGTAGAGCGCCTTGGTATTGGGCTTCACCGCGCGGCGGAAATTCGCAGGGTCGCCAGCATCGACAAACGTCGTCTCGATGCCGAGGTCGGCGAGGGTGACCGCGAGCTGCGAGTACGAGCCGCCGTAGAGCGTGCGCGCGGCGACGATGTGATCGCCGGCATGGGCGAGCGTGACCAGCGCGAGCATCTGCGCCGCCATCCCGGTCGAAGCTGCCAGGGCGGCGCGGCCACCCTCCAGCGCGGCGACGCGCTCCTCGAGCGCGGCCACCGTCGGATTCGAGATCCGCGAGTAGACGTTGCCGAACGTCTGCAGGTTGAACAGCGACGCGGCGTGGTCGGCGTCGTCGAACACGAACGACGTCGTCTGGTAGATCGGCAGCGCGCGGGCGCCCGTCTGCGCATCGGGGATCTGCCCCGCGTGCAGGCACAGCGTGTCGAAGCCGAACGGATGGTCGGGCATGGGCAGGGGTAGCGCTCGGCCTCTACGAAACGACGGGCCTGCGCGACGAGATCACGCCGGTGTTCACACCCGCCCAGTTGAGGCCCCCCATGATGCGCGCGTGCTCGATCTTGACGCAGCGGTTCATGACGACGTCGAGCCCCGCATCCGCGGCGCGTTTTGCCGCCTCGTCGTTCTCGATGCCGAGCTGCATCCAGAACACCTTGGCGCCAATGGCGATCGCGTCGTCGGCGAGTGCGGGCATCTCGGGGGCCTTGCGGAAGCAGTCGACGATGTCGACCGGCACCGGGATCGCGCGCAGGTTCGGGTAACAGGTCTCCCCGAGCACCGACGCATAGGTGGGATTCACCGGAACGACGCGGTAGCCATGGGCCTGCATGTACTTGGCGGCGAAGTTGCTCGGTCGGTGCCATTGCGCCGAGAGCCCCACGACCGCGATCGTGTGCGAGCGCGTAAGAATGCGCCGCAGCCCTGCGATGTCGTCGACGATCGGCATCGGCGCCTCAGCGTCCCCAGCTCGGCGGGCCGCCGTACGGATACTCGGTGCTGATCCGGCGGCCCGACGAGACAGCGTTGTCGAGGCCCCAGGGCAGGTTCGGGTAGTCCCCCGGGCCGAACGTGCGGCAGGTTCCGCCGAAATCGGCGTCGCTGCAGAAGATCCAGAATCCCTGCTCGACGCGGATCGATTGCGCGCGGTCATTGAAGCCGGTGTTGGCTAGGTCCCGCAGGACGTCGCCGCCGACCACGTATTGCTGGCCCTGAAAATCGGGGTTGCTGTAGAGGATCGCGCGCACCTGGCGACCCCAGTCGGGTGGATAGCGGCCCGGCGTCGCCAGCGGTCCGCCCACCGGCCGCAGCGAGCTCAATTCACCCGACAGGTCGCCGATTGCGCTGTAGACCCCCGGGCCATACACCTCGCAGGTCCCGTGGAAATACGCGTCTGCGCACAATTCCCAGCGGCCGGCATGGATGATCATCGATCGGGCGCGGTCGTTGAAACCCGTGCGATCGAGGTTGTCGACGGCGCCGTCGACGGCGAACTGGCGGCCGGCTTGCTGGAAGTCGTCGAACAGGACGACGGCGGGGCCACGCGCGTCCGGCCCCGGTCCCGGCCCCGCGGCCAGCGTGTCACGGCCGACCGGGCGCGCCGACGAGATGTTGCTCGCGATTCCCATCGGGTCGAGGTCGCGGTACTCGCCGGGCTGCAGCGTGACGCAGCGTCCGCGGAAATTCGCGTCGGTGCAGACCTGCCATATGCCCGAGCGGACGACGACCGAGCTCGCGCGGTCGTTGTAGCCGGTGTTGGCGAGATCGGGGACGGCGTCGCGGGCGCTGAACGCGCGCCCGCCGAAATCCCGGTATTCGTAGAAGGTGAGGTCCTGCGCCGGGGCCGCTCCGGCGGCCAGCGCCAGCGCGAGAGCTGCAACGTGGAATGTGGGCTTCATCGCCATGGCCTGCCCGTCCGGTTCAGGATGCCGTATCGGCCAGAGTCTAAACGACGCGCCGCTGATTCGGCACCGTCGCCATCGCCTGCGATCCGGGCGCGGTGACCGCTGCCGCCCGGTGCGGGACATCCGGCACCCACCCGTGAAGGGCAAGCAGGAGCGCGAAGCCGACCACGTAGCCGAGCGCGACATGCCAGCCCGCGCGCAGCCACGCGAACACCGACTTGCCCTCCGGGAACAGGTTGGTGAGCGCCACCCCCGCCGACGAGCCGAACCAGATCATCGAACCGCCGAAGCCGACCGCAAACGCGACGAAACCCCAGTCGTAGCCGCCCTGTTTCAGGGCCAGCGCAGTGAGGGGGATGTTGTCGAACACGGCCGAGATGAACCCGAGCCCCAGCGCGACATGCCAGGACGCGTCGGGAAGCTTCTGCACCGGCATCATCGAAGCGGCGAGCACCAGTGAAAGCAGGAACATCGAGCCCTTGAACGCTCCGGGCAGTTACTCCCAGTGCGGCCGGCGCAGCGGGATGCACGCGAGCAGCGCGATCCACACGGCG
>DATIQL010000008.1:0-38449 GCA_035470905.1 Casimicrobiaceae bacterium | reverse complement strand
CGTCGCGTTCGCGATCGCGGTCGCCGACGGGGCGCCCAGCGCGGCTGCCGCCTCGGGCGTGTTGGGGGCGATGTTCGGCTGCGTCTGGAACCTGGGCTGCGACACGATCGTCCCCGCCGGCGTCCCCGGTGCGAGCGTCGGCGCAGCCTCCGCGGCGGCCTGTGATGCGCGGCCGCTGAATGCCTGCTGCAGCAGCGGAGCGATGCGCTCGGCGCGCTGGTATTTCATGTTGTAGACGTAGAATCGCGCGCCCTCGCCGCTGCCGTTGTCGAGGCGCTCGATCCATTTCTTCGCCTGGTCGACGTACTCCTGGTTCGGGGAGATCACCAGCAGCGCGTTCATCCGCTCGATCGGAATGACCCGCAGGGCGCCGGCGAACGGGCTGGTGTTGCGGTCGCCCAGGATCTTGTCGACCTCCTGCGAGACGGTCTTGACGTCGGCGTTCTGCAGCGTGAACACGCCCGCCGACATGCCCTTCATCCAGTCGATGTCGAAGGTGTCGATGGTGTCGATCATGTGCCGCAGCTCCTGCTCGGTGCCCGACAGGATCAGCAGGTTGCGGTTGACGTCGACGCGCACGGCCTGCGCGTCCCGGACGAAGGGCTCGAGAATGCGCGCCATCTCGGCTGCCCCGACGTATCGCAGCGGGACGATCTGCACCGAGAAGCCGGAGGGCAGCGCGCGGCTCGAGTTGCCGAGCTGCGGGGTCACGTTGCCGCGTATCGCGGCGTTCTCCGGCACGATCTTCCACAGGTCGTTCTCGTAGACCATCGTCGCGCCGTTCATGCGCAACAGCGTCTCCAGCGTCGCCGGCAGCGCCTCGCGCGCGATCCCCGAGGACGTGCGGATGGTCACCTGTCCGCCAACGCGGGGATCGATCTCGTAGCCTTGATGCAGGATGTCGCCCAGGATGTTGCGCACGACCTCGCGCAAGTCGGCGCCCTCGAAGTTCAGGACGACCGGACCGCCTGCGGCCGCGGCTTTCTGGGCTGGCGGCAACGCGCCGCCGACGCCCTGGCCGCGCACGACGATGCCGTTGCCACGGAAGATGCGTGCCCGCTCCTCCTCGTCGGGGGACGCCGCCGCGCTCGCCGGCTTGGGTTCTGCCGCCGCCTTGGCGGGCGTTGGCGTGGGCGCCGCCGGCGCGCCGGAAACGACGGGCTGCTGTGCGCATGCGGCGAGCAACGGAATCGCGGCGAGCACGAGCGCTTGATGCAGACGTGGCAGGTTCATGGGCATCGTGGTCTTCTTCATCGCGGCGGCTGCCGGAAGCCTTGGAGAGGATTGTTGTTTGCTGCGGGAGCGGTGCCTCCGGCAGCGGCCTGGGCCGCCGCGGCGCGACGCCGCTCGGCCAGGAGCTCGCCTACGCTGATGGTGCCGCCGGCTCGCTGTTGCGCCGCGGGCTGCCCCGCGGCCGGCTGCCGATAGACGGCCGAAGGCAGGGCGCGAGGAACCGCTGCCTTTCCGGAGAGTGCCGAGGCGCCCACCGGCATGCCCGGGATCGGCGCGACGCCGCTCGGCATTGCGCCGGGCGTGGCGGGCGCGGCGGCCTGGATGGTCGTCGTCGGTCCGAGCGCGACCTTGAGGTGGAGCTCCTCGGTGTTCCCGCCCTGGGTCAGCTTGACCCCATCGGCCGTCACCTCGGCGACCAGCGCGCCATCGATCTTCTCGCCCTTGCGCACCGTGTGCGACTTGCCGCCGGCGACTTCGCGCAGCATCGCCGTCGCGACGCCCCCCGAGACCGCCGTTCCGGTCAGCACGTACTTGCCTTGCTGGAGCACGGCGCTCTCCCCCGCTGCCTGCGCGGCGGGCGGCGCGGGCCGTCTGGTCGGGTTGAACAGCACGCGCTCGACGGTCTCCCGACGCGCTGCGGCTCCGCCGTCGATCCGATATTCGGGCATCAGCGCAACGCTGACCGGCTGCGGCGCCGCGGGTGGCGCGACCGGGACCGGGAGGCTCACGCCATCGCCCCAGTCGGTCTCCCACCCCAGGATCGCCAGCACGATCGCGAAGGGTACGATCCACAGCAGGACGTGGCGCAGCGACCGGATCTCGTTCATGGTGCGGCTCCCTGCGACATCACGACCCCTTGGCAGGCGCGGCGCCCGGCTTCACCGGTTCAGGATAGGCCCAGCCGCCGACATCGAGTTGCACGTTCAGCTCGGGCTCCTGTCCGGGCCCGGGCTTGAATCCGCGAAACGCATTCAACGGCCTCACCGTCAGGTTGTCGACGATCAGGTAGGGCAGATGGGTCTCGATGGCCATCAGGATCTTCTGCAGATTGGGCGTCGTCGCAAAGAACTGCACGTTGACGCCGATCTCGCGGAAGCGCCCGGCGTCGCGCGCTGCGGTGTTCTGGCTGGTCGTGATCCGGCCACCGTTGTCCTCGATGGCCGATTTCACGAGCTCCTGCACTTCGGCGCCGGCGAGATTCGCCGCCGTGTTGGCGAGATAGAAACGCCGGCCATCGCGACGGTCCATTGCCGCGAGCGCTGCGCGCAGCTGCGGCGCCTGCGCCGCGACGCGCTCATAGACGCGGAGGCGATCCGAGGTCTCGGCGATCGACTGATCGTAATGACGGTGCAGCAGAATGACCGGGCCAAGGATCACGGCAAGCACCGCGACGACCGCCGCAACGAACAGCAGCAGCGCCAGCGTGCGCTGCCGCGCCGGCGAAAGCTTCTTCACGACTGGAGGCGTCACGATCAATGGCCCTCCGGTGGCGAATTGCCGCCCCCGTTGGGCGGCAGCGGGCCGAACTGGGGCTGCGCCTGGGGTGACGGCGGGGGCTGCGGCTGGGGCGACGGCTGCGGCTGCGGCCGGGCTGCGGGCTGCCGCGCCGGCGACGGGGCGGCTTGCGCAGGTACGCCTTGCGGCGCCTGCGCTGCGGGTTCGGCCGTCTGCGCCGATGGCTGCCCGGTCTGTGCTGCCGGCTGCCCGGCTTGGGGCACGGCCTGACTTGCGGGCGCGGCGACCGGCGGAACCTGCGCCTCCGGCGGCACCGTCGGGGCAAGTGTCGTCGGCGTCGGGGTGCCCGCCCCCGCGGGCTGTCCGGGCCCCCCTTTCCCCGGCACGGGCTGGGTCGCTGGCTGCGCGGCGGCCGCGGGCGCCGGAGCACCCTGAGTGGCCGGGGTCACCGCGCCACCGCCTTGTGCCCGCGCGCCGGACCCGCGGGACGCCGGCGTCGGTTCGGAGCGCGCCCGCGCCGGCGCTGGCGCCTGTGCCGTCACGTCCAATGGCTTGGCCGCGGGCGCACGCGAGGGTACGACCTGCGCGCCGACGTCGAAGATCTCGCCGGGCCCGGGCTGGATCTTGGTCGTCGGCGAACGCGGTGCCGCCTGCGTGAACAGCTTGGAATCCTGCAGCAGCGCCACCAGCCGTCCGGCATTCGCCGATTCGCCGCGCAGGACGATGTCGCGCGTCGCCTCCTTCCCGCGGCCGGTGTGGAACTCGAGCTGCGTGAGCCAGGTGTCGTCCGGCAGTATGCGCGTGACGTCGTCGAGCACCTGGACCGTTCCCGGATACGCATACTTGCGCAGCAGCGCGAAGTTGTAGTCGCTGACCTTGCGCTCGAGTTCGGTGCGCAACGCCTCCGAAGCTTCCGCGCGACGCCGGGCTCCCTCGGAAACCTTGATCAGGGCGATCGCTTCCTCGCGCTTCTGCCACAGCGGGAGCACGAGCGCGGCGCCCGCAAGAACGACCATCAGCGCGGCAACGACGGCCTGCCAGCGCGCCCACGCCGGCGCTGCAACGCGCCGATCGTCCGGAAGCAGGTTGACGCGGGAGGCCGCTGCACGTTCCGGCGGATCGGCGACCACCGCGCGGACGCTCGCGCCGAAATTCTCCGCATGTAGCAGCACCGGATCGACGAGGGCGCGGCGGACCGCGACCAGATCGACGGCGATGGTGTTGCGCGACGCATCACGGTCGACGACCGCGGCGTCGAAATAGACCTCGTCGGCCTTGAAAGGCGTATGGCGGTCGATGTCGTAGGCCAGCGCGTGACGCAGATCGTCCTCGATTGCCGCGGGAAGCACCAGCGCCTTCTTCAGGACCGCGCGCGCCGGAAGGGCCACGATCACCTCCGCGGCCGGCGAACCCCGGGGGACGACCTGCGCGAGCGCGGCGCGACCCGCCGCCGCGACCGATGCCTCGCTCCCGTCCAGCGCGATCTTCGCCGCCTCGACCAGCTGCAGGCGTCCATTGACCTGCGGACGCCAGAGCGTCGCGACATTGCCGTCGAACGCCAGTACCGGTCGCGTCCGCCTGCGCTCGAACGACGCCTTGGCGCTCGCCGGCACGAACGACCACAGCTCCTGCGCCCACCACTGGCCGAAGCCCGCGAGCCCGAGCCTGCGGGTCAGATCGCGGGTCCGGACGGCTACGGCGGAGAACATCGAGTCACTGGCTGGCATCTTTGACGACTGGAGCATGGGACGCGGTCGACGACGCCCGCGGCACATCGCGCCAGGCGAGCGTGGTCAGCGGCCTGTGCGGATCGGACGAAGGCCGCAGTACGGCTTCGCGGGCGAAGGTTACACCATCGGGCATCGTCGCCTCTGCGCGAATCCGCCAGACCGGCACGGCGGCGCCGATGAACGCCTGAGCCGGCGCGAAGGGCGGCGCGGGAAGCCCCTGCGCAACCGCCTGCTGGCGCTGGGCGAGGAATGCGTCGACCGCCTCCGCGGTCGCGTTGGGCAGGGCGAGCAGGACAGTGCGCCCCGCGGTTGCGGCATTGATCCCCGGCTGGCGCGAATATACGGTGATCGCCCCGCGGATGCGCTGGAACACCTCGGGCTTCATGCCCAGCACCCGCGACACCTCGCCGATCGTCTCGAACGGGGCGTTCGCCGGACCGTACTTGAGGTTCGCCGCACTGTACTCGGGCGCCTCGGCCCCGTTGGGCCGGCGCAGGTCGTCGGGGTCGCGCCAGTCCGCGATCGCGTCGACCAGCGACGACGCCGCAGCGTCGTCCATGCCGCCGACGTTCACCAGCAGGCTCCTGATCAGGGCATCGGGCGCAGCGTTGATGTCGATTCTCGCTCCTTCGTCGGTGGCCGACGCGACGATCGACGCGTCGCCGTCCTTCCACGCATGCGACTGACCGTCGAAGGTCCACACGCCGGTCATTCGCGGACGCATGAGCTCGAAGGCGGTGCGCTCGACGGCGCCGTCCGCCGCCGCACGCGCCTGCGCGAGCGACACGGCATTGCGCGCGGCGAGCGCCTCGCTGCGCATGCTGAACGCGAAACCGCTGGCGATCACCGTCAGGAGCACGGCGAGCCACAGCGCCATCACCAGCGCGATCCCGGACTGGGCGTGGCGGCTCGATGCGCACGGACCTGTCGTCGCCATCCCGGTCAGACACCCGCGCATTGGCCGCGCGCCTCGTCCCAGGCGCGGCACCCTGCTTCCGGCCCTTCGCGCGGCTCGACATAGAGCGTCGGCCAGGGACGGCCGAGCTTCGGCGTCACGTCGATGCGGATCAGCAGCGGCAGGCGCTGCGTATCGTCCCAGCGATCGCGCCACGTCGGGGGCGTCGACGTCACGGCGCCGGAATCGCGTCCGTAATAGCCGATCGCGAGCTTCGCGATCCCCTCGGCGAGCACCGAGCGGTCGGCGTTGTCGAATTCGGGCATCGACGCCGCCGACAGATCGGGAATGACGCGCTCCAGCACCAGCGGGCCCTTCGGATCGTCGGCGTGCACGGCGAGGCGATAGAACCAGATCCCGCCGCCCGCGACCCGTGCAGGCAGCTCCGCCGCGTAGCGCAGCTCGTCGCTCCTGCCGGAGAACAGCAGCGGGAACTGGACCATCTTGCGCATCCGCAGCGGATGCTCCTGCGCGAGGTTGGTGCGCAGGAAATTCTCGGCAAGCCGCATCGACGACACCGCGTCGGCTTTTGCCTCGCCGCTGTCGGTGCTGCGGCCCGCGAGCTTGAGCGAACCGAACAGCACGGTGGAGAGCAGCGCGAGCAGCACCAGCGCGATCGTCAGCTCGAGGAGCGTGAATCCCGCCTCGCGCGCCGCGCTCATGCCCTCGGCTCCCGCCGCGCTCATGCCCTCGGCCTCCTTGGACCATCGCGACATGCAGCCGCCAACGCGTCGGCCTCGCGGCAATCGCGCGGCGACGCCCCCTCCGGGCCTCCGCTCGGCTCCCGCCTCGCGCGCCGCGCTCATGCCGGATTCCTCGCGCCGATGGCGACGGTCGACAGCGACAGCGACCGCGGCTTGTCGCCGATGCCCGGGAAGCGCACGTCGACGCTGATCCGGAAGAGGCGGGTGGCCATCGTCTGCGACGCCTGCTCGACATCGGCGTTCACGCCCGGCGGCACCCAGGCGACGACCGCCGTGCGCCACTCGATGCGGCCGTCGTCCTCGGTTCCGGCTTCGGTCGTCTCGCGCAGCGGCTGCGCCGCGGCCGCCACGGCGAGCCGGCTTTGCGCGACGAGGACCGCCCGCGTCCAGTCGTCCGCGGCGGACATGTTGGTCATGGCGCCGCCGAACAGGCGGAACAGCGCGGTCACCACGAGCGCGACGATCATGAACGCCACGAGCACCTCGAGCAGCGAGAAGCCTGCATGAGCGCGGCGGGCGAGGGAGTGGGCGCGGCGCGGCGTTCGCATCGTCAGTCGAGGATCGCGACGCGGCCGGTCAGCCAGTCGACGTCGACGTCGAACTTGCGCGCACCCGCGGCGATGGTGATGCGCCCGCCGTTGCTTCCGCCGTCGGGATAGAAGCGGATCGCGCCGACCTTGTCGTCAACGAGGTCGTTCTGGGCGGTGAAGAGCTTCAGCTCCACGCCCTTCGGCAGCGCGTGCACGCGCGGATCGTCACCGACCTTGAAGCGCCTGTTCTCGACGTCGAGGGTGAGGAAGGTCTCGCGGCGCTGCGAGACCGCCTCGCTGCGGGCGAGGCGCAGCCCGGCGGCAATCGAGCGCGCGGAGGCGCGCAGCCCGCTGGTCGACACCGGGCCTCCGAACATCGGGAACACGAATGCGGTGATCATCGCCATCAGCGCCAGCACGATCAGGAGCTCGAGCAGCGTCAGGCCACGCCCGCGTCGCGCCAGCGGCGAAAGCGGGGACGCCGCGGCGGCGCGACCGCACACCCGCCGCATCGCGCGGGTGCTGCACCCGGCGTGCCAGACCGGTGTCACGGCTACTGGCCGGCGTCCCAGCTCGCGATGTCCTTGTTCACGCCGTCGCCGCCCTCCTTGCCGTCCGCGCCGTACGACATGATGTCGTAGGCGCCGTGCGTTCCCGGCGATGCGTACGTGTATTCGTGACCCCATGGATCCTTGGGCACGGTGTTCTTCTTCCAGTAGGGCCCGGCCCAGTTGTTGACGCCCGCCGGCGCCGCCACCAGTGCCTGCAATCCTTCCTGGGTCGTCGGGTAGCTGCCGATCTCGAGCTTGTAGAGATCGAGCGCCTGCCCGATCTGGTCGATCTCGATCTTCGCCGCCTTGGCCTTGGCCTGCTCGCTCTTGCCGAGGTAGTTGCTCCCGACGATGCCGAGCACGACCCCGATCAGCGTCAGCACGACCAGGATCTCGATCAGCGTCATGCCGCGCGCGCGCGCCGCCGGAGTGTTCTGGAGCCGCTTGTTCATCATCATGATGTTTCCCTGTAGCCGGCGCGCGGGGCCGATGGTCCTGCGCGCGCAAAGGACTGGTTAGACAGAAATCAGATCGCGAGTTCGCTCATGCCCATGACGCCGAGCAGGACCGAGAACACGATGCCGCCGACGAGGACGGCAAGCCCGAGGATCAGCACCGGCTCGAGCACCGCGAGAAAGCGCTTGATCCCCACGGCGACCTCGCGGTCGTAGACATCCGCGACACGCGAGAGCATTTCCTCGAGGCGCCCGCTTTCCTCGCCGACGAGGATCATCTGCGTCGCGAGCCGCGGATAGAGTCCCGTCTCCGCGAGCGGACGCCCGAACCCCTTGCCTTCGCGCAGCTTCGCGATGACGCCCTCGAGCGCAGCCGACAGCACGACGTTGCCCATCGTGTCCCTGACGATCGCGAGTCCCGCAAGCAGCGTCACGCCGTTGCCGAGCAGCGTCGACAGCGTGCGCGCGAAGCGCGCGACCTCGATCTTCGCGATCAGGTCCCCCAGCAGCGGCATGCGCAGCAGGCGCGAATCGCGCACGCGCCGCACCGCCGGATTGCGGCCGCGGCGGCGGAACCACAGCACGAGGAGCACGATCGCCGGAATCATCGCCCACCACCACTTCTGCAGGAAGGTGCCGGCGACGATCACGATCTGCGTCGGAATCGGCAGCGCCTTGCCTGCCTGCGCGAAGGTCGACTGGAACTGCGGGACGACGAACACCAGCAGGATCATCACCGACATCACGGCCACGCCGACGAGGATCGTCGGATAGATCAGCGCCGAGCGCACCGACTCGCGCAGCTCCTTGTTGCGCTCCATCGTCTCGGCCAGCCGCTGCAGCACCGTGCCGAGCGCGCCGCCCGCCTCGCCGGCGCGCACGATGTTGATGTAGAAGCGCGAGAAGATCTCGCGTCGCGCGTCGAGCGCCTGCGACAGCGCCTTGCCGCCGCGGACCTCGTCGCGCACGCCCTGCAGCATCACGGCGACGGGGAGCGTCGGCGCGAGGCTGATCAGGAGCTCCAGCGCGCGGTCCAGCGGGAGTCCGGCGCGCAGCAGCGTCGCGAGCTCGCGCGTAATCGACAGCACGTGGTCGTGCGTCACGCGCCTCCCCTGGAACCAGCGCGCCCCGCTGGCGACCTTGCCGCGCGCACCCGAAGGGCGCGCCGCACCAAGCGCCTGCGCGATCTGCATCGGCATCAGCCCCTGGTCGCGCAGGCGGTCGACGATCTCCGACTCGTTGGCTGCCTCGAGCTCGCCGCTCGAAACGTCCCCCGACGCGCTGACGGCGCGGTAGCTGAACAGGGGCATCGCTGCTAGGACGGGTTCGCGCTTGCGGACATGGCCTAGTCCTCGCGCGTTGCGCGCAGCACTTCCTCGAACGTCGTGACGCCCTTCAGCGCCTTGCGCAGGCCGTCCTCGTACATCGTCACCATGCCTTCGCGGATCGCCTCGGCGCGCAGATCGGTCGCGGACGCATGCTTCATGACCAGGCTGCGCAGCGCATCGGTCATCGGCATCATTTCCAGGATGCTGATGCGCCCGATGTAGCCGGTGTTCGCGCAATGGCTGCAGCCCCTGGCGTGCCACAGCGTGATCTCGCGCTCGTTCGAATACCGTCTGAGGTTCATCTGCTCGACGAGCTCGGGCAGCGCGACGTAGCTCTCCTTGCACTGCGGACACAGCGTGCGCACCAGGCGCTGCGCGAGGATGCCGACGACGGTCGAGGTCAGCAGGTAGTCCTCGACGCCCATGTCGAGCAGGCGGTTGACCGTCGACGGCGCGTCGTTGGTGTGCACGGTCGACAGCACCATGTGGCCGGTCAGCGCCGACTGCACGGCGATCTGCGCCGTCTCGAGGTCGCGGATCTCGCCGATCATGATCACGTCGGGATCCTGGCGCACGATCGAGCGCAGGGCGTTGGCGAAGGTCAGGTCGATCTGCGGCTTCACCTGGATCTGGTTGATGCCCGCCATCTGGTATTCGACCGGATCCTCGACGGTCAGGATCTTGACGTCGGGCTGGTTCAGCCGGTCCAGCGCCGTGTAGAGCGTCGTCGTCTTGCCCGAGCCCGTCGGCCCGGTGACGAGCAGGACGCCATGCGGCTGCATCAGCGCATCCAGGAACGCCTTCAGCGTGTCCGGCTCGAAGCCGAGCCGGTTGAAATCGAGTGCGACGCCGCCCTTGTCGAGGATCCGCATCACGACCGACTCGCCGTGCATCGTCGGTATCGTCGACACGCGCAGGTCGATCTCCTTGCCCTGCACCCGCAGCCGGATGCGCCCGTCCTGCGGCAGCCTGCGCTCGGCGATGTCGAGGTTGGCCATGATCTTGATCCGCGAGATCACGGCGGCGGACAGGCGCTTGGGCGGCGACTCGACCTCGTGCAGCACGCCGTCGATCCGGTAGCGGACGATCAGCCGGTTCTCGAACGGCTCGACGTGGATGTCCGATGCGCGCATCTCCAGCGCGTTGGTGATCAGCAGCGACACCAGCCGGATGACCGGCGCCTCCGACGCCAGATCCTTGAGCTGCTGGACGTCGGCATTGAACGAGAGCTCGTCGGGACGCGTTTCGACGTCGCCGATCAGCTGGCCGACGGCCGACTTGCCACTGCCGTAGAGCCGCTCGAGGGCCGCATCGAGCTCGGTCGGGATCGCGACCATCGGCCGCACGACGCGACCGGTCACCATCTCGAACGCGCCAATCGTGTAGGCATCGGTCGGATCGGCCATCGCCAGCGCGACCTCGACCTCGTCCTCGCGCACGGGGAGCGCGTGCGCCTCGCGCAGGAATCGCGCCGACACGCTCTCCTCGAGGATCGGAAACTCCGGGTAGCCGCTGGCGTCGACCAGCGGGAATCCGAGTTGCGTGGCAAGCGCTTCCGCCACGTCGCGCTGCGCGCAGAGGCCGAGCGTCACCAGGAGCGCACCGAGCCTCTCGCCGCTCTCGGCCTGCAGGCGCAGCGCCCGCTCGAGATTCGCCTGGTCGAGCTTGCCGCGCTCGACCAGGAATTCTCCCAGCCGCTTGCGGACGGGGGTAGGCGGCGCTGCCGTCGACAGTTCGGGTGCGGAGATCAAGTCGGATGAGGGGAAACCGGATCGGGAATCATAGCACGCCGCGAGCCGATGATCCTCAAAAACTCCTTGCCGAGCAAGGGGTTGCGAACGAAATTGCGCGGAATCTGTCGCCTCGGGGCGACGCCCCGGCGACGGGTCCTGGCCACCGCCCGCCCCGGGCGCCCCGCGCCATCGACGATAGAATCGGCTCCATCGGCCGCCTTTCCCCTCGCCCTCGATTCGATGAAGCTCACCGCCTACGCCCTGTCACCGGAGCCTCTTTCGCTCCAGCCCGCTTCGGTTTCCCGCGCCTGGATGGATCGCATCGACGACCGCCATGCCTACCGCTGCCTTCCCCTGAACATCGCCAACGCGCATGGCTGGGTGATCGGAGCCAAATGCGCGCTCGAGGTCGAATGGGACGGGGGAATCCACGCATTCAACCTCAAGGTACGAGCGCTCGACGGAACGCCCGGCATCGAGCGCTACGCGAGCTCCCACTTCGCCCACGGCATCGTGACTTTCCACCTCACCTACCTGTTCCGCACCGAGCCGGGCTGGAACATGTTCGCGACGGGCCCGGTCAACGCGCCGAAGGACGGCATCGCACCCCTGACGGGTGTCGTGGAGACCGACTGGCTTCCCTACCCGTTCACGATGAACTGGCAGATGACGCGACCGGGGATCGTCCGCTTCGAAAGGGACGAGCCGATCTGCATGGTGTTTCCGGTGCCGGCGGCGGCGCTTCAGGCCGTTGAGCCCGAGATACGCAACCTGGCCGACGACCCGGCGCTGATGGAACAGACGATGGCCTGGAAAGCAGGCCGCGACGAGTTCATGCGGCGCTTCCGCGCTAGGGACCCGGCCACGCTCGACCAGGCGTGGCAGCGCAACTACTTCCTGGGGAAGATGCCGGACGGCTCCGCGCCCGACGCGCAGCACGTGAGCAAGCTTCGTCTCGCGCCAACGGTGGACCTGCGCGGCGAGACCTCAACCGGTGGTCGCAGCGGGAGCGATGCGGGCATGGATGGCCCGAACTTCCGCGGCACGTAGGCGCGCGGTCCAGGGCGGGTCCGCGCCCGGCACCCTCACGTCGAACAGTGCTTCCAGGGCCGCCCCTCCGAGGGCGGCATGCACCGCGTCCTTGACTTGGCGATACACCGCGTAGCGCTGCTCGTCCGTGAACCAGCGGCCGCGCGTCTCGCTGTAGCGCGCCTTGATCTGCGCGTAATAATGGCTGATCAGCCGGCTCACCTGCATCGCATCCTCGTAGAACCGGGTGCGCGCCGAATCGTCGTGATCCAGGATGCGCACGAGGCTCTCCGGGAATACCCGCTGCGCCACGCCATGCCGCAGCAGGCGATCGACGAATTCCCAGTCTTCGGCGCCCCAGCCTTCGATGGCGTCGTCGAAGCCCCCCACCTCCCAGAAGACGTGCGCCTCGCAGGCGAGAGGGAAGGGTACGGCGATGGCGCAATGCCCGGTATCGCGGTACGGCCGGGCGAAGACGCCGGGGGCGACATATGCAGCGAGCGCCGACGTGAACGCATCCGAGAGCAAGTTGTCGGCGTCGCAGAACACCAGCCACGGCGCCCGGGCTGCACGGGCGCCGATATTTCGCGCGCGACTCACGTTGAAGATCGGCGCGTGCGCGACGCGTTCGACCCTCGCGGCGGGAAAATGCGTCCGTACCCAGGCACCGGTGGCATCCGGGCAGTCGTAATCGACGACGACCACTTCCGCATCCGGCTGGGCGACGAACGTGGGCAGCGATAGTTGCAGGTGGCGGAGGCGCCCCTTGCACGTGGTGACGATGCTGCAGGAGAGCGCCATGCGGCAGACCTCCCATGTCCACGACGGGCGACTGGCCGCGGCGCGCGCCGCCCGGGCCGCCCTCGTTCGTGCGCGCGATTACGGGGTTCGGTCCAGCGCTCCGAAGACGCGCTCGGCGGCTTCGATCGTCTGCGCGATTTCCGCATCGCCGTGCGCCGCCGACACGAACCCTGCCTCGTAGGCCGATGGCGCAAGGTAGATGCCCGCGTCGAGCATCGCGTGGAAGAAACGATTGAAGCGCGCCTTGTCGCAGGCCATCACCGCGTCGTAGGAGTCGGGGACGGCCGGCGCGAAATAGATGCCGAACATTCCGCCTACCGACTGCGCCGAGAAGGCGACGCCGGCGCGCTTCGCCGCGGCGGCGAGGCCGTCGGTCAGCGCGCGCGTCGACTTCGCGAGCCTGTCGTAGAACCCGGGCGCGCCGGTCGCGGCAAGGGTCGCGATGCCCGCCGCGACCGCGACCGGATTGCCCGACAGCGTCCCGGCCTGGTACACAGGGCCGAGCGGCGCGATCCGCTCCATGATCGCGCGCTTCCCGCCGAACGCGGCGACGGGCATGCCGCCGCCGATGACCTTGCCCAGCGTCGTCAGGTCGGGCGAGATGCCGAACAACCCTTGCGCGCTCTTCGCATCGACGCGAAAACCGGTCATCACCTCGTCGAAGATCAGCACCGCCCCATGGCGGTCGCACAGCGCGCGCAGGCCCTCCAGGAAACCGGGCCTGGGCATCACCAGGTTCATGTTGCCGGCGATGGGCTCGACGATGATGCCTGCGATGGCGTCGCGATCGGCCTCGAACGCCCGCTCGACCGCGGCGATGTCGTTGTAGGGGAGGACGATCGTCTCGTTGGCGATCGCCGGCGGCACGCCGGCCGACGACGGCTGGCCGAAGGTCAGCGCCCCCGACCCGGCCTTCACCAGCAGGCTGTCGCCGTGACCGTGGTAGCAGCCTTCGAACTTGACGATCTTCGAGCGGCCCGTGCAGCCCCGCGCGAGCCGCAGCGCGGACATCGTCGCTTCGGTGCCCGATGACACCAGCCGGACCAGCTCGAGCGACGGCAGTCGCCGGATCAGCAGCTCGGCGAGCTCGATCTCCGTCTCGGTCGGGGCGCCGAACGACAGTCCCCGCAAGGCCGCACTGCGCACCGCCTCGACGACGGCCGGATGCGCATGGCCGAGGATCGCCGGGCCCCACGAGCCGACATAGTCGATGTAGCGCCTGCCGTCGGCGTCCCACAGGTACGGCCCCTCGCCGCGGGTGAAAAAACGCGGCGTGCCACCGACGGAGCGGAATGCGCGCACCGGCGAATTGACGCCGGCGGGAATGACGCGCTGGGCGCGCGCGAAAAGCTCTTCGTTGCGGCTCATGGTCGCTGGCTGGAGTCTGGCTTCGCGAACAGCGCGGCGATCGCCGCCGCCGCGCGTTCGATCTCGGACAACGCGTCGTGCGCGAACACATCGCCGATCACTGCGACCGCCGCAGCGCCCGCGTCGATCAGCGTCGTCGCATTGGCCGACGTGATGCCGCCGATCGCGACGACCGGCACGGGGAGCGACGCCGCGCGCACGAGCAGCGCCGGATCGGCACGGCGCGCAGCGGGCTTGGTCGCCGACGCGAAGAAGCTGCCGAACGCGACGTAATCGGCGCCGGCATCGATCGCGGCTTGCGCGCGCTCCCACTCGTTGTAGCAGGAGACGCCGATCAGGCGGTCGGGGGCGAGCGTCGCACGCGCCCGCGCAATGCCGCCGTCGTCCTCGCCGATGTGCACGCCGTCGGCGTCGACCTCGCGGGCGATTTCGACGTCGTCGTTGACAATGAACAGCGCGCCGCGAACCGCGCAGAGCCCGGCGAGCGCCCGGGCCTGCTCGCGCCGGAGCGCGTCCGGGGCCGATTTGTTCCGGTACTGGATTGCCGACGCGCCGCCGGCGAGCGCTGCCGCCACTTTCGCGGTGAGCGCCGCGGTGTCGTCGAGGTCGGGGGTCAGCGCGTAGAGTCCGGCCAGCCGCGCGACCCGCGCCCGGCGCGGCGCGTCAGTGCGTCCCTCGGGCATCGCTGCGACGGGCGGGGTCGGCCGGATCGGCGGCTGCCTTGGCCGCCGAGGCGTCGGCGGTGCGCGACTCGGCGTCCTCGCGCGCCCAGAACAGCCGGTCCGGCAGATGCTGGCCCATGCCGGGGCGATACGCCTTCTCCAGCGCATGCCAGGTGTAGTCCTGCGCCTCGCGCACCGCTTCGGGCAACTCGAGGCCGTTGGCGAGCATCGCCGCGATCGCCGAAGCGAGCGTGCAGCCCGACCCGTGATAGCTGTGCGGCAGGCGCGGCCATTGATCGCTGCGGACGATTCCGCTCTTGGCATACAGCGTGTTGACGACCTGCGGCGTCGCCTCGTGCGTCCCCGTCACCAGCACGTATTCGCAGCCGGCATCGACCAGCCGCGCAGCGCAGATCGCGAGCGAGGGCTCGTCGTCGTCGAGGTCGGCGAGCCGGCGCACCTCCATGCTGTTGGGCGTGAGGATCGTCGTCTGCGGCAGCAGCACCTCCCGCAGCGCATGGGTCATCTCGTCGGTCGCGAGCTCGTCGCCGCGACCCGAGGCAAGCACCGGATCGAGCACCAGCGGCACGTCGGGATAATCGGAAATGATCTCGGCGACCGCGACGACGTTCTCGACGCTGCCGAGCACGCCGATCTTGAACGCATCGACCGGCATGTCCTCCAGCAGCGCCCGCGCCTGGTCGGCGACCCAGTCGGCATCGATCGCCATCACGCCCTCGACGCCCAGCGTGTCCTGCACGGTCAGCGCGGTGATCACCGAGAGCGGATGACAGCCCATGCTCGCGAGCGTCAGCAGGTCGGCCTGCATGCCTGCGCCGCCGGAGGGGTCCGACGCAGCGAAGGTGAGGACGATCGGTGGAAACGCGGGACCGGAATCGGCGGGCATCGTGGGCGCGGCAACGGTTCGCGCGGCCGCGGGATCGGGGGGTTGCTACACTTGCGCATTCTACTCCACGCGCAGCATCCGATTTCTCACGCAATGAAAAAGTACATGTGCCTGATCTGCGGCTATATCTACGATGAAGCCGCAGGCGCCCCCGACGAGGGCATACCCGCCGGAACGCGATGGGAAGACGTGCCCCCCAACTGGACCTGTCCCGAATGCGGCGCCCGCAAGGAGGACTTCGAGATGATCGAGCTGTGACCGCCATGCGCATCCTCCACACGATGCTTCGCGTCGGCGACCTGCAGCGGTCGGTCGACTTCTACACCAACGTGCTGGGCATGCAGGTGCTGCGCACGACCGACCGGCCCGACCAGAAATACACCCTCGCCTTCGTCGGCTATGGCGACGAGCGCTCGAACGCCGTGCTCGAGCTGACGTACAACTACGGCGTCGACCGCTACGACCTCGGCGACGCCTACGGACATATCGCCATCCAGGTCGACGACGCGAAGGCCGCCTGCGACGCGGTGCGCGCCTCGGCTGGCAGGTACGGCGGGGCCGTGACCCGCGAGGCCGGCCCGGTCAAGGGCGGGACGACCGTCATCGCGTTCGTGCAGGATCCCGACGGCTACAAGATCGAGCTCATCGAGCGTCGTCCGGGCTAGCGGGACGACGTCACCTCGTCGTAGGCCCGTTCGAGCAGCCGCTCGAAATCAGCGGCAAAGGCCCGCGTGTCCCACAGGGGCAGCGTCCCGCGTCCCCGGTCGAGATGCATCGCGAACCCGCGCAGGGGTGCCGGGTCTGCCATCAGGTCGAGCAGACGCCGGCGGTACTCGCGAAGGTCGGCCGTGACGAGCTCCGGGAGCCCGACCGCAGACAGCAGGCTCGCGCCGACGCGCCCCGCGAACGCTGCGCCGCGGCAGGTCAGCATCGGGACGCCCGCCCACAGCGCATCCACGCCGGTCGTGTGCGAACCGTAAGGCAGCGTATCGAGCGCGAGATCGGCGCAGCGCAGGCGTCCGATATGCGCGTCCTGCTCCAGCGGTTGCGCGAAGACCAGCCTGCCGCCGGCCACGCCCTTCCGCGCGGCCTCCGCGCGCAGGTTCGCCTGCACCCGTGGATGCTGCGCGTACAGCCACAGCACCGCACGCGGTTCTGCGTTCAGGGCTTCCATCCAGATCGAGAACATGTCGCGCGTCAGCTTGTAAGTCTGGTTCATGCTGGCCAGGACGATCGCGTCATCCGGAAGTCCGTGGTCTGCGCGCAGCGGGCGTTGCGGGACGTCGCGCCCGCCGTCCGTGACGAAATAGCAGCGCGGCAGGCGGAACACGCGCTCGTGGCAGGACCCGTCTTCGGCCAGCGGAACGACCGTTTCGTCGGCGACGATGCCGTCGATCGCATCGAAACCGAGCGTTCCCGGAAAGCCGAGGTAGTGGAGCTGCACGCTCGCGGGCCGCTCCGCGAGCGGAGCGAGCCGCCCGCCCCGCGTGTGGCCGGTGCATTCGATCAGCACGTCGATGCGGTCGGCGCGGATCGCCTGCGCGATCTCGCGGTCGGATGCGGATGCGAGGTCGCGCCAGTGGTCGAATGCAGCGGCGATGCGCTGGCGCAGCGGCGAATCCGCCGCGGCGCCATAGCCGTAGCCGAACACCTCGACCCGGCGCCGGTCGTGCGACTCGATCAGCCCCACGATCAGGCGGCCCATCGCGTGGTCGCGGAAGTCGCGCGAGACATAGCCTATGCGCAGCCGGCTGCCGCGCGCGTGGACGAACGCGGGCGCGGCCGCAGGCAGCATTTCGCGCGACCAGCGCCGCGCCACGGCCAGCCGCTGCGCCGCCGACAGCGGGAGCGTCAGTGCGACGAACGGGGACAATCGCGGATCGCTCTCCGGGTCATCGGCCATCGAGGCGAGCCGCGAGACCAGCGCGTCGAGGCCCTCCCAGGCGCAGAGATACTGCCGCGAGTGCACGAGGTCGGCGAGCGCCGGCGTGAACGCGGGATCCGCGTCCAATGCGCGCTCGAACATCGACGCCGCGCTGGCGTGATCGTCACCAAGGCGCCAGGCGAGCCCGAGGTTCGCGTAGGTCGCAGCGCTCCGGTCGCCCTTGGCGAGCGCGATCCCGAGTTGCTCGCGCGCATCGTCGGCCAGGCCGAGGTCGAGCAGCACGGCGCCCAACCCGATGCGCGCGGAAACGCGCCCGGGATCCGCCTCGATCGAGGCCTCGAACGCAGGTCGCGCCGCAGCGAACGCGCCGGCCGCCTTCAGCGCCTGCCCGAGGAGCTCGAGCAACGCCGGATCACCGGGAGCGACGGCGAGCCCGGCGCGGCAGTGGTCCTGCGCGCTTCGCCAGTCTTTCGCGCGCAATTCGACCCACGCGGCCGCGGCGAACGCCCCGGGATTCGAAGGATCCATTTCGAGCGCGCGACGGAAAGCGGCACGCGCCTCGTCGAAATGTCCCGGTCCGGCGAGCGCCTGCGCGAGTCCGATCCACGCGGACGGCCGGCGCGCATCCTGCGCGAGCGCGTTCCGGAAATGCCTTTCCGCCGATGTGAAGGCGCTGGCGGCGAGCTCGACATCGCCCGCCCCCAGCAGCGCGGACAGGGACTGCGGGGAGTCGCAAAGCGCTGCCGCATAGGCGTCGCGGGCCTCGGTCAGGCGTCCTGCAGCGAAATGCAGTCCCCCCAACTCGACCCACAGCTCCGCGGGTGGAAGGCCCAGGGCGCCCGCCGATTGCAGTGCGCGGCGCAGCGTCGCGCGCGCGCCATCGAAATCGCCGGCGGCGCGCATCTGCCGGGCGATGCCGAGCAGCGCACCCGGGTGCTCAGGCAGGGTCTTCAGGATGTCGTCGTAGATCGCGCGCGCCGTCCTGCGGTCGCCGCGACGGTCGGCCGCCAGGGCCCGTACAAAAGCGTCCGCGAGCGTGATGCGCATCGCCTACCTCCGGACCGTCGACCGCTGCGAGGCCCTCGAGCGCCTTCCAGCCAGGCGCAACGCCTGCATGCGCGTCAGGACGGGGCGTCCAGCAGCAGCTTTAGGTCGTGGGCGTAGATTTCGGGCCCCTGCCCGTACGCGACGTACAGCCGCAGGCGCCCCTGCGGGTCGAAGATGTAGGTCCCTGCCGAATGATCCATCGTGTAGCTGCCCGGTGTGGCGCCGGGCACCTTCTCGTAGAGGATCTTGAATTCCTTCGCCGTACGCGCGGTCGCCGCCGCATCGCCCCACAAGCCGAGGAAGCGCGGGTCGAACGCCGGCACGTACTGGGCGAGCAGCGCAGGCGTGTCGCGCTCAGGATCGATGGTCACGAACAGCACCTGCACCCGGTCGGCGGCAGGCCCCAGCTCTTTCATCGCCTGCGCAAGCGTGGCGAGTGTCGTCGGGCAGACGTCGGGGCACTGCGTATATCCGAAGAACAGCACCACCGCCTTGCCGCGGAAGTCGGCGAGGCTGCGCGTGACGCCTTGCGGATCCCTGAGCGAGAAGTCGCGGCCGAACGACGACCCCGTGATGTCGGACGCCTCGAATTTCGGCGCCCCCGGACTGCAGGCGGCGAGCAGGACACTCGCCAGCGCGGCGAGCGTGCGGCGGCGTAAAGGCGACGTGAGGGTCATGGTGTCGTGCTGCGCGACCGCCCGGGCGCCGTACCCGCCGGGGCCGGGCCGCGGTCCCGGCGCAAGGGCGCCGGTCAGAGCAGGTAGCGCAGGTAGTGGTCGACCAGCAGGGCTGAGAACAGCGCGGACAGATAGAGGATCGAATAGCGGAACGTCGCACGTGCGAGCGCGTCGCTGTACGAACGCACGAGCCGCCACGCGTAGGCAATGAAGGTCACGCCCAGCGCCGTCGCGGCGACCAGATAGAAAGGCCCGCTCATGCCGACCGCATAGGGCATCAGCGTCACCGCGGTGAGCGCGACGGTGTAGAGCAGGATCATCACCTGCGTGTAGCGCATCCCGTGCGTGACCGGCAGCATCGGCAGCTGTGCATTCTTGTAGTCCTCGCGCCGGTAGAGGGCGAGCGACCAGAAATGCGGCGGCGTCCAAACGAAGATGATCAGGAACAGCAGCAGCGCCTCGGCCGGAACGGTGCCGGTCACCGCCGCCCAGCCGAGAACCGGCGGCATCGCGCCCGAGGCTCCGCCGATGACGATGTTCTGCGGCGTCGCCGGTTTCAGCAGCACCGTGTAGACGATTGCGTAGCCGACGAAGGTCGCCAGCGTCAGCCACATCGTCAGCGGATTGACGAACTGGTAGAGGATCGCGAGCCCCGCAGCCCCGACGATGCCCGCGAACGCCAGCGTCTCCCAGGATGTCAGCTGGCCCCGAGGCAGCGGCCGCCAGCTCGTGCGACGCATCAGCTTGTCGATGTTCTGCTCGACCAGGCAGTTGACCGCCGCGGCCGCCCCGGCGACCAGCGCGATGCCGATCGTGCCGAAAACGACGGCGCCCGCCGGCGGGATGCCCGGCACTGCCAGGAACATGCCGATGACCGCGGTGAACACGATCAGCGACACGACGCGCGGCTTGGCCAGTGCGAAGAACTGGCGGGCGCGATTCTCGGTATAGGCGAGTGTGGTCACGGGCAGGGGCAGCGCGAAAAGTCCGACATTTTACCGCAGCGGCGGGGTTGGCGCGCGGGCGCTCACCCGATCTGCGACGCGTGCAGCAGCTTCGTCAGGTCTTTCGACATTGCCTTGATGTCGGGATTCGCCGGCCACGCGAGCACGAGGTTGCCCAGCGGATCGACCAGGTACATCACGCCGAGACCGCGGGGCAACGCGGCGAGGGCTGCAGGCGCCACCTTCGCGACGACGAGATCGGGATGCTCGGCGAGCAGCGCCGGCGCGGGAGCGGCGGCATCGGTCAGCAACCATACGCGCTGCACGCGATCGCGCTCGGCGTTCTGGATCGTGCGCGCCTGCCGCGACGCGTAGAGCGCCTGCTGGCATGCGGGGTCGCAGCCACCGGGTGCGGCGAACAGCACGAGCCACTTGCCGCGCAGCGTGCCGCTGTCGAACGCCCCGCCCGCCAGCGCGGTTCCCGTGATGTGCGGAAGGGTCTGCGCCCGCAGCAGCTCGCCGTAATTGGTGCGCGCCGTACGCGGCCAGTAATGGTAGGCGAAGTACGCGAGGATCACCGGCGCCACCGCGATCGCGGCGATCAGCACGATCGTCCGCCGTGCCCGCGCGTCGGTGCCGCTGCGCGCCGCGGGTGAGCCGGGCGGGTTCACCGCGACCTCGCGCGCAGCCACGGGCGCAGCGCGAACCAGAACCACAATCCCGCGGCCATCGCGGCGAACGTGTACCACTGCAGCATGTATCCCTGATGCATCTCGATTCCAAAGTCCGGGCGCGGCCAGTCGCGCGCAAGTCCTTCCCCGCCGGGGCCTTCGACCGCCTCGACGACGATCGGCAGGACGGGGAGCCCCGTCGCAGCGCCGAAGCGCTGCGGATCGAGGTGTTCCCACACCGGGCCTTCGGGCACGTCGCCGTCACCGAGCTCGAAGTAGTGCCTGGCCGGAATGTCGACGCGTCCCCGCAGTGACACGACGCCGGCCGGCGGCGGGGCCGACGGAGGGATCGCGCGCGTCGGTCCCATCGCCACCCAGCCGCGGTCGACGAGCACGATGCGATCGTCGGCGAGCTTCATCGGCGTGACGACGTCGTATCCCGCGCGCCCCGCGCGCACCTCGTTGTCGATCAGGATCTGGTGGTCGGCATCGAAGGTGCCGGTCACCACGACGTGACGAAACCGCCAGTCGCGCCAGTCGGCGATGCCCGCCGGCAGCGGGACGGGCGCTGCGGCTGCGGCGGCCTCGATCTGCGCGCGCAGCGCTTCCTTCTGCAGCATCCGCCGGTGCTGCCAGTTGCCAGCGAGGACGAACACCACGATTGCCGCGATGGTCGCCATCGTCGGTAGCCACGCCGGCTTGCGGCGCCCGTCGTTCGATGGCCGCTCCGGCACGCCCGCACCCGCAGGGGACTCGGGGGTCGCCATCGCCGGGTGCTAAACTGCGCGGCTCGAAAAGCGCGCCATGAGATACATCGTCATCATTGTCCTGATCGCGATCCTGACCGCATTGTTCACGGCGCTCGTGTTCCTGTACCGTGACCGCGGCCGCGGCAACCGCGTGGTGACGGCGCTCGCGATCCGGGTGCTGCTGTCGATGGGGCTGATCGCTTTCCTCGTCCTCTCCTACCGGATGGGATGGATCAGCCCCGGCGGACTGTAGCCGGTTACAGCCAGTAGACGAGCACGAACAGCAGCAGCCAGACGACGTCGACGAAGTGCCAGTACCACGCCGCGGCCTCGAATCCGAAGTGGTGCTCGGCGTCGAAATGCCCGCGGAAGGCGCGGAACAGCATCACCGTCAGCATGATCGCGCCGATCGTCACGTGCGCGCCGTGGAATCCCGTCAGCATGAAGAACGTCGAGCCGTAGACGCCCGTCGACAGCTTGAGGTTGGCCTCGGTGTACGCATGGTGGTATTCGTACGCCTGGAAGCCGATGAACGTGAAGCCCAGCGCGATGGTGACGAACAGCCAGAACTTGAGCGCGCCGCGGTGCCCCGACTTCAATGCATGGTGGGCGAGCGTCAGCGTGCCGCCCGAAGTCACCAGGATGATCGTGTTGAGCAGCGGGATGCCGATCGCGTTCATCGGCGAGAACTGCTGCTTGATGTAGGGACCGACCGTCGGCCACTGCGCCGCGAAATTCGGCCACAGCTCGCGGCCCGTCAATGCGCTGCCGAGATCGGGGACCGAGATGTTCCGCACATAGAACAGCGCGCCGAAGAACGCGGCGAAGAACATGACCTCGCTGAAGATGAACCAGCTCATGCTCCAGCGGAACGACAGGTCGACCTTCTTGTTGTACAGGCGACCCTCGGACTCGCCGATCACGGTGCCGAACCAGCCGAAGAGCATCACCAGCAGCACGCAGAACCCTGCGAGCAGGATCCAGGGCCCCGCCGCGTAGTGGTTGAACCAGAACGCCGCCCCGAGGCCCATCAGCAGCAGCGCCAGCGATCCGGTGATCGGCCAGTGCGAGGGCTGCGGTACGAAGTAATAGGGCTTGGCGCCCTGCGAGACTGCGCTCATCGATCGCTCCTGATTGCGGCACTAGGGCCTCGGGCAGCGGCCACCGGCAGTGCGTCAGCCGTTGCCATTGCCTTCGACCTCGAAGAATGTGTACGAAAGGGTGATCGTCGACACCTGGCTGGGCAGCTTCGGATCGACGACGAACACGACGGGCATCTTCCGCGTCTCGCCCGGCGCGAGCGTCTGCCTCTTGAAGCAGAAGCAGTCGAGCTTGCGGAAATACTGCCCGGCGAACTGGGGCCCGTAGCTCGGGATCGCCTGCCCGGTGACCGGGTGATCGGAATTGTTGACGACCTCGAACAGCACCTGCGTCACCGCGCCCGGGTGGACTTCGGCCGACTCCTGCAGTGCGCGGAATTTCCACGGCATGTTGCGCAGGTTGGTGTCGAACTCGATGCGCACCGAGCGCGTCGCGTCGACCTGGGTGTTGGCGACCTGGTCCGGCTGGTCGATGTCGCGCAGCCCGGTCGCCCTGCAGATCTGGTTGTAGAACGGGACGAGCGCGTAGCCGAATCCGAACATCGCCAGCACGACCACGCCGAGCTTGAAGAACAGGCGCCGGTTGCCGTGCGCGTGGGGATCGTTCGGCCGTCCGCCCCGTCCGCCGCCGCCCCCGGGAATGGAAGCGTTGCCCGTGGTCATTTGCGGAAATGCCGCCCGATCGCGACGGCGAGGTAGAGCAGCACCGCGACGCCGATGACGGCGATCGACACGTCGGGATTGCTCAGCATCCGCGAGGCGAAGAAACCGACGAAGAACACCACCGAGATCGCGGCCAGGCCGAGGCCGGTGCGGCGATTGGCCGCGCGCAGCTTCGCGTCGCGGTCGTCGTGGCGCTGCGGGAGGCTTTCTGCGGTCATGATCGGGTCATCCGGTCGGCGGACGCGGGGCCCGGGAAGGGCGCCGCGTCACGGGCACCGTTGGTCACTTGACGACCGGCGGCGTCTCGAACGAGTGATACGGGGCCGGCGAGGGCAGCGTCCACTCGAGCGACGTCGCACCGTCCCATGGCTTCGCCGGCGCCGGCTTGCCGCTGCGGATCGCGCTGACCACCGCGTACAGGAACACGAGCTGCGACAGGCCGAACCCGAACGCCCCGACCGTCGCGACCTGATTCCAGTCGGTGAACTGCTGCGCGTAATCGGGAACGCGGCGCGGCATCCCGGCGAGCCCGAGGAAGTGCATCGGGAAGAAGGTGACGTTGAACGAGACGAACGAGAGCCAGAAATGCCACTGCGCCACCTTCTCGTTGTACATCTTTCCTGACCACTTCGGCAGCCAGTAGTAGATGCCGGCGAAGAACGCGAACAGCGTTCCGGCGACCATCACGTAGTGGAAGTGCGCGACGACGTAGTACGTATCCTGGAACTGCACGTCGACGGGCTGGATCGCGAGGATCAGGCCGGTGAAGCCGCCGGTGGTGAACAGGAACAGGAAGCCCAGCGCGAACATCATCGGCGCCTCGAGGCTGATCGACCCCTTCCACATCGTCGCGAGCCAGTTGAACACCTTCACGCCGGTGGGCACGGCGATCAGCATGGTCGCGTACATGTAGAACAGGATCCCTGCCGCCGGAAGGCCGGTCGTGAACATGTGATGCGCCCACACGAGGAACGACAGGATCGCGATCGCGGAGAGCGCGTACACCATCGATGCGTAGCCGAAGACGGGCTTGCGCGAGAACGCCGGGATGACCTCGGAGATGATCCCGAACGCCGGCAGGATGATGATGTAGACCTCGGGATGGCCGAAGAACCAGAACACGTGCTGGAACAGCACCGGGTCGCCGCCGCCGGCGGCGTTGAAGAACGAGGTGCCGAAGTGTCGGTCGGTCAGCAGCATCGTCACCGCGCCCGCGAGCACCGGCATCACCGCGATCAGCAGGTAGGCGGTGATCAGCCATGCCCAGCAGAACACCGGCATCTTCATCAGCGTCATCCCGGGCGCGCGGAGGTTCAGGATCGTCGTGATGATGTTGATCGATCCCATGATCGACGACGCGCCCATGATGTGGATCGCGAAGATCGTCAGGTCCATGCCCATGCCCGACTGGACGGACAGCGGCGGATAGAGCGTCCAGCCGGTCTCGGCGGCGCCGCCGGGGACGAACAGCGACAGGACGAGCAGGATCGCGGCCGGGGGCAGCAGCCAGAAGCTCCAGTTGTTCATCCGCGCGAACGCCATGTCGGGCGCTCCGATCTGCATCGGGATCATCCAGTTGGCGAAGCCGACGGCGCCGGGCATCAGCGCACCGAAGATCATGATGAGACCGTGCAGGGTCGTCATCTGGTTGAAGCGCTCGGGCGCCAGGATCTGCATCCCCGGCTCGAAAAGCTCGGCGCGGATCGTCAGCGCCATGATGCCGCCGACGATGAACATCGTGAACGAGAACCACAGGTACAGCGTCCCGATGTCCTTGTGGTTGGTCGTCGTCACCCAGCGCATGATCCCGGTGGGATGGTGCGCATGATCATCGTGGCCGTGGCCGTGACCGCCGATCGGTTGCGTGATGCTGCTCATTGTCCGCTCCTGTGTTCCCTCGTACCGCCCTGCCATCCGCGCCCCGCGCCTGCGGGGACCGGAATCCTGTTGTCCATCGGGCTGCTATCCCGCCCCGCGCCGTCCGACGGCCGCGTGCCGGGATGCCCGGATCACTTGCGCTCGGCCTTGACCTCGGAAGGCTGCACGATGTTCTCGTCGGCCTTGTTGCCCCAGGTGTTGCGCGTGTAGCTGATCACCGATGCGATCTCGACGTCGGAGAGCTGCTTCCACGAAGGCATCTTGCCGCCGGCGCCGCCGGTCGCGACGACGCCGTTGGTCTGGCCGTTCAGCACCACGTCGATCTGGTGCTGCCTCGGCCCGAGCACGACCTTGTCGCCGACGAGCGGGGGGGCGCCGATCGCCGCATTGCCGGTGCCGTTCGGCTGGTGGCAGGCCGCGCAATTGCCGTTGAACACCTGCTGGCCTTTCGCAAGCAGGTCCTTCAGGTCCCAGGTCTTGTTCGGATCCTCGGCGGCGGCGGCGACCTTCTTCTTCTGGTCGGCCAGCCACTTGGCGTAATCGTCCTTGGACTTGACCTCGACGACGACCGGCATGAAGCCGTGTTCCTTGCCGCACAGTTCGGCGCACTGGCCGCGGTAGATGCCGACCTTGTCGGCCTTGAACCACGTGTCGCGCACGAACCCGGGGATCGCGTCCTGCTTGACGCCGAAGGCGGGCACCCACCACGAGTGGATGACGTCGGCCGCCGTCACCAGCACGCGAACCTTGGTGTCGACCGGTACGACCAGCGGGTTGTCGACCTCGAGCAGATAGTGCTCGCCCTTGGGGGCGCGGTTCTCGATCTGCTCGAACGGCGTCGACAGCGTCGAGTAGTAGCCGAAGCCGTCCTGGACGTAGTCGTAGCCCCACTTCCACTGGTAACCCGTCACCTTGATCGTCATGTCGGGCGCCGATGTGTCGTGCATCGCCAGCACGACCTTGGTCGCGGGCCACGCCATGAACATGAGGATCAGGAACGGGATGACGGTCCAGACGACTTCGACCGTCGTGTTCTCGTGGAACTGCACCGCCTGGTGCCCCACGGATTTCCGGTGCTTGAACAGCGTGTAGAACATCGTTCCGAACACGCCGACGAAGATGACGACGCAGATCCAGAAGATCAGCTCGTGCAGATGCGTGATCTGCTCGGCGATCGGCGTCGCGGCCGGCTGGAAGTTCCACTCCCACGCGGCCAGCGCGACGCCGGGCGAGGCCAGCAGTCCCGCGCAAAGCGCGGCGGCGAGCCCCCGGCGCATGTGTGCCCGCATACGTCCCCGCGTACGTCCCTTTTGATTCCCCACCATGCTGTCCCCGATCACGTCTTGCCCGGCTCCGCGCTGTTCCAAGCGGGTCCGGCGTAATTTGTTCCTGTCCTGGAAGGTTTGCGCGCACTGCGAATGCCGCGCGGCGCAAAACCCGGAAATCTTAGCATGGATCAAGACATTTCGAATGCCCTCAGCGCATCCGGAACGAACCGCGACGGCGTGTCGACCCCGAACGTTGCGATCGGCGCGACACCCAGGCGCCGCGTGAGCGTGTCGATGTTGGCAGCGGCGAACGGCAGGCCCGGCTGCAGCCGGTTGGCGACCCACCCGGCGAGGGTCAAGCCCCGTGCGCGTATCGCCAGCACCGAGAGCAGCGCATGATTGAGGCAGCCTAGGCGGATGCCGACCACCAGCAGCACCGGCAGGCCGAGTGCTGCGGCGATGTCGAGCATGTCGCGGCGTTCGTCCAGCGGAACCAGAGCGCCGCCTGCGCCCTCGACGACCACGGCGTCGGAGCGCGCGGCGAGGCGTCCGTAGGCGAGTGCGATCACCCCGATGTCGATCGCCCTGCCCTCCGCGCTCGCCGCGAGATGCGGCGCGATCGGCGCGGTGAATGCATAGGGATTGCGGTCCGCGAGCGGGGCGTCGACGTTGCCGGCCTGCGCAAGCGCCGTGACGTCCGCATTGACCGCCGATCCGGGTTCGACCCCCGCGGCGACCGGCTTCATGCCGACCGCGCGCAGTCCGGCGTCGCAAAGTCCGCGGAGCAGCGCCGCGGCGACGACGGTCTTGCCGACGCCGGTGTCGGTGCCCGTCACGAATACCCCTATGGGTATCTTGCCGGCCCGCAGCATCAGCGCCGGTCCGGCCGCTGCAGCCTGACGATCGCGTGGCCTTCGGGCGTCGACCGCGCCTCGCCTTTCCACGCGTGACCGTAGACGACCTCGAAGGTCGCGGGGATGCGGCCATCACGCCGCAGCGCCTCGAGCCGCGCCGTGACCTGCGACCACCGCGCGCGACCGGTGAGTCCGCGCGGGCGCCCCCGCGTGCGGTTGGTCGCGCCGATCGCCTTCAGCTCGGCGAGCATCGCCAGCGGCGTGTCGTAGGTCAGCGTCATGCGCTCCATGTCCATCACCGGATCGGCGAAGCCCGCGTGAACCAGCATGTCGCCGATGTCGTGCATGTCGGCGAAGCGGTTGGTGTGCGTATCGTCGTCGACGCCGGCGAAAGCCCCCCGGATCTCCCGCAGCGTGTCGGGACCGAAAGTCGTGAACGACAGCAGCCCCCCGACCTTCAGCACGCGGCGAAACTCCGCCAGCGCGCGCGGCAGGTCGTTCACCCACTGCAGCGCGACATTGCTCCATGCGAGGTCGATCGACGCCCCGGCGATCGGCAACGCGGCGATGTCGGCGCAGACGAACCGGGGTGCCTGGCCCGCGCGGCCGCCCGCGAAAGGCCGCAACAGGCGATCGAACATCGAGCGGCCGCTCGCTGCGCGCACTCGTGCGGCCTCGAGCATCGGCAGCGCGATGTCCAGGCCGACGACGCGCGCGCCCGGATAGCGCGCGCAAAGCTCGCCGATCGCCTCGCCGGTCCCGCACCCCGCGTCGAGGATCGCGCGCGGCGCGAGCTTCACGTAGTCGAGACGCTGGGCCATCCGCGCGCCGATCTCGCGCTGCAGCGCGGCTGCCGCGTCATAGGTCGCTGCGGCGCGCGCGAAGCCGCGCTTCACCGCGCGCGGGTCGACCTCGCGTGGGTCGGCTGCGGCCGGGTCCGGGGCCGGAGATGCGGAATCAGCCATCGGCGAAGGCGGCATGCGCGGCGACGAAAGCGCGGCGGTGGGAGAGGAAAGGCGCATGCGCCGCGCCGGGAATCGCCACGTGGGTTCCGCGCGGCAGCGCGGCGGCAAGGAGCCCGGTCGCCTCGACCGGCACCAGGGCGTCGCGCTCGCCGCCGATCACCAGCGCCGGCACGTCGATGTGCGCGAGCTCGGAGCGCAGGTCGTTGGCCGTCAGCATCCCCAGGGTGGCGGCGAGTACCCCCGGCGCGGGCTCGCCGCGCTCGAACAGCCGCGTGCGCAGCGCCGCCAGCGTCGCGCGGCCCTCCTCGCTGCCCTGCACCTGCAGCGTCAGGAAGCGCTGAAGGGTGAGGCGGTAGGCGACCGAGAGCTCGTCGCCGAAGCGCGCCAGCGTCGCCGGCGCCATCGCCGGCGACCACCCGTCGCGGGTCACGAACGACGGCGTCGTCGCGACCAGGATGAGCTTGGCGATGCGCCCGGGGCACGCCAGCGCCCAGCGCATCGCGACCTGCCCGCCCAGCGACCAGCCGAGCACCGTCAGCGGCTCGTCGCCGGCGGCTGCGCCAGCGGTCGCTGCGTCGATCGCCGCATCGACGGCGGCGACGATTGCGCCCATGTCGAACGGCGCCACCGGGGCCGACCAGCCGTGACCCGGAAGGTCGACGACATGGACGCGCGCATGCAAGGCGAGGGCCGGGAGGACCGGTGCGAACAGGCCGCCGTGCATGGCGAATCCATGCAGCAGCACCAGCGGCGGGCCGACGCCCACCGACTCCACGTGCACGCGGCCGCTTTCGGGCAGCGCGCTCACGAAGCGAACCTCGATGCGACGGACTGCAACGCATCGGCGAGCTCGTGGACGTCGGCCATCCGGTGGGCGGCCGACAGCGACACCCGAAGCCGCGCGGTGTTCGCGGGCACGGTCGGCGGACGTATCGCGGGCACGCAGATGCCCATCTGCTGCAGCGCGTCCGACACCGCGACCGCGGTCGCGGAATCGCCGATCACCAGCGGCTGGATCGGGGTGTGCGACGGCATCAGCTTCCAGGGCAGCGCCGCGGCGCGCTCGCGGAACGCAGCGATCAGCGCCGCGAGATGCGCGCGCCGGTCTTCGCCGGCGCCGATCAGTGCGAGCGACGCGCGCAACGCTTCGGCGGCCAGCGGCGGCGCGGCGGTCGTGTAGATGTACGAGCGCGCGCCCTGGACGAGGGTCTCGATCACCGCGGGATGCGCGGCGACGAACGCACCGGCCACGCCTGCGGCCTTGCCCAGCGTCCCCATGTAGACGATGCGATCCGACCGGAGCCCGAAGTGGGCGAGGCTGCCGCGACCCCCGCCCAGCACGCCGAAACCATGCGCGTCGTCGACGACCAGCCACGCATCGTGCCGCCGGGCGAGATCGAGCAGCGCGGGCAGCGGCGCGATGTCGCCGTCCATGCTGAACACCGCGTCGGTGACGATGAAGCGGCGCCGCGCACCGGTGGCCCCAATGCGCCCGGCCAGCGTGGCGACGTCGCCGTGCGGATAGCGGTCGAGCGCGGCGCGCGACAGCAGCGCGCCGTCGGTCAGGCAGGCGTGGTTGAGGCGGTCCGCGAATATCGCATCGTTGCGCGATGCAAGCGCGGTCAATATCGCGAGGTTCGCGAGGTAGCCGCTCGAGAACAGCAGCCCGCGCGCGCCATCGCAGGGGGCGACGAATGCGGCGAGCTCGCGCTCGAGGGCATCGTGCGCCGCGCAGTGGCCGACGACCAGGTGGGAAGCGCCGGCGCCGACGCCGTAGCGTCGCGCGGCGTCGCAGGCGGCATCGACGACCGCCGGATCGTTGGCGAGGCCGAGGTAGTCGTTACTGGCGAATGCGAGCAGCGACCGGCCGTCGATCCGCAGGCGCGGTCCCTGCGGTCCCTCGACGACCCGCCGCACACGCGCCAGACCGTCGTCCGCCCGCTGCTCGAGCGCGCGGGCAAGCTCGGCGATCGCAGGATCGCTCATCGATCATGCCGCAGCGAGTCCGAGCTTCGCGAACAGCGCCTGGTCGGACTCGACGTCGGGATTCCCGGTGGTCAGCAGCCGGTCGCCATAGAAGATCGAGTTGGCGCCGGCGAAATAGCAGAGCGCCTGCACCGGCTCGCCGAGCTCGCGCCGGCCCGCCGAGAGCCGGATCATCGCGCGCGGGATCGCTATGCGCGCCACCGCGACCGTGCGGACGAATTCCAGCGGGTCGAGCGCCGACTCGCCGTGGAAGCGCTGGTGCAGCGGCGTTCCCTCGACCTGCACCAGGTGATTGATCGGCACCGACTCGGGCTGCGGGTCGAGGCTCGCGAGCCGCGCCACCAGTGCCGCGCGCTGGCGGCGCGATTCGCCCATGCCGACGATGCCGCCGCAGCACACCGAGAGCCCCGCTTCGCGCACCCGATCGAGGGTGTCGAGCCGGTCCTGGTAATCACGCGTCGACACGATCTCGCCGTAGAACTCCGGCGCAGTGTCGAGATTGTGGTTGTAGTAGTCGAGGCCCGCGGCCCTCAACGCCTCGGCCTGGCCATCCTTCAGCATGCCCAGCGTGCAGCAGGTCTCGAGCCCCAGCGCCTTGACCGCGCGCACCATGTCGAGCACCGGAGCCAGGTCGCGGTCCTTCGGTCCGCGCCACGCGGCGCCCATGCAGAAGCGCGTGGCGCCGGCGTCCTTCGCGGCCCGCGCCGCGTCGACGACGACGCCGACATCGAGCAGCGGTTCGCCGGCGACCCCCGAGTGATGGCGTGCCGACTGGGGGCAGTAACCGCAATCCTCGGGACAGCCACCCGTCTTGATCGACAGCAGCGTGGAGAGCTGCACCGCATTGGGCGCGTGGTGCTCGCGGTGCACCTGCTGTGCGCGCAGCAGGAGGTCGTTGAAAGGCAGCGCGAACAGCGCCTCGATCGCATCGACGCCGACGTGCTGCCGGCCATGCCCGGGGCGCGATGCTGCGGTGCTTGCAGTGGATTCGGCGAGACTCATGCGTTCGGATGATGGAGAGGCCTGTCCGTCGTCGTGCACGATCGACCCTTCAGGTCGCGTGCCTCGTTTTTCCTCGGGACACTATCGCATGCTGTCAAACGCCGGATCGCCGAAATTTGACAAGAGCGCGCCAAGGGCCGCAGGCGGAGGTGCAGCCGTCGCGCGCCATGCGATCGTTCGGGCCGCGTCGGCCGGGCTCGCGCTGCTTCGCCGCGCCCTGCCCCAGACCTGCGCGCTGTGCCGTGCGGACAGCGGCGACGCCCTGCTGTGCGCGGCCTGCCGCGCCGGGCTCCCGCGCATCGTTGCCGCATGTCCGCGCTGTGCGCTGCCATCGGCGGCTGCGCTCGTTTGCGGCGCGTGCCTCGCGAAGCCGCCGCCGTACGCGGCCGCGTTCGCCGCCTGGGCCTACGCGTTTCCCGCCGACCGCCTGTTGCAGGCGTTCAAGTACCGGGGCGAGCTTGCGCTCGCCGAGCCTCTGGCACATGCGCTGTGCAGGGCGCTCGCTGCGCGCGAGGCGGCGTTTCCCGACCGCATCGTGCCGATTCCGCTGTCGGCGCAGCGTCAGCGCTTGCGCGGCTTCAATCACGCCCGGGAGATCGCGCGCCGCGTGGGAAGGGAGTTCGGCCTTCCGCTTGCCGATGGGCTGCACCGGACGCGGGATACGCCCCCGCAGGCTGCGCTGCGCTTCGCCGATCGCGCCGCGAATGTCCGGGGTGCGTTCGCCGCCGACGGCGATTTCACCGGGCTGTCGGTGGCGATCGTCGATGACGTCATGACGACCGGCGCTACACTGGCGGCCGCGGCGCAAGCGCTGCTGGCAGCCGGCGCGCTTCGCGTCGAGGCCTGGGCGGTGGCGCGCACCCTGCCGCCCGGCCCTGCGCCCGCGCAGCCGCGCAAATGACGCTCACAGCCCGCCATGTTCGCCGTCGTCCTCGTTCACCCCGAGATCCCTCCCAACACCGGCAACGTCATCAGGCTCACGGCCAACACCGCCACCGATCTGCACCTTGTGGAGCCGCTGGGTTTCCGGATGGACGATCGCGACCTGCGGCGCGCAGGGCTCGACTATCACGAATACGCGCGTGTTGCCGTCCACCGTGATTTCGACGCCTGCCGGTCGGCGCTCGACACGCCGGCGCCGCGGCGCTGGTTCGCCTTCACGACCCAGGCGGAGCGTTCCGCCTACGATGTCGCCTACCGACCGGGCGACGTGCTGACCTTCGGTTGCGAAACCGCGGGCCTGGCCGCGGATGTGCTCGCGCACTTCGCTCCCGACCGGCGCCTGCGCATCCCGATGCGCCCGGGCCAGCGCAGCCTCAACCTGTCCAACGCCGTTGCGGTCGCCGTTTACGAGGCCTGGCGCCAGCAGGCATTCAGGTAGGTCACTCGCCGTGCGGCTCGCGGGCCAGCAGCGCCGTCACCGCATCGTGCGGGGGGACGCCCTCGTAGAGGACACGATGGACGGCATCGGAGATCGGCATGTCCAGCCGGTGCTCTTGCGCGAGCGCACGCACGGCGCGGGTGGCGAACACGCCTTCGGCGACATGGCCGAGATCGGCGAGGATCGCGGGCAACGGCTCGCCACGACCGAGCGCCAGACCCACGCGGCGGTTGCGCGACAGGTCGCCGGTGCAGGTCAGCACCAGATCGCCGAGTCCCGCAAGGCCCATCAGCGTTTCGCGCCTGCCGCCCAGCGCCGCCGACAGGCGACCGCATTCGGCCAGTCCGCGGTTGATCAGCGCCGCGCGCGCATTGTGGCCGAAACCGAGCCCGTCGCTCGCGCCGGCGGCGATCGCCAGCACGTTCTTGACCGCCCCCCCGACCTCGATGCCCGGCAGGTCGTCGCTCGCGTAGCAGCGCAGCGCGTCGCTGCGCAGAAGTGCGGCGAGGGCGTGGGTGAACCCGGCATCGGGCGTCGCGGCGACCAGCGCGGTCGGCAGGCCCCGCGCAACCTCGGTTGCGAAGCTCGGACCGGAGATCGCGCCGACGGGATGCGGCCAGCGGGCCGCGACGACTTCATGGGCGAGCGCATAGCCTGCGCGTGATTGCGAGGTGGCAACGAACCCCTTGCCGGCGAGGGCGAGCGGGGCTGCGACCTGGGCCGCGGACAGGGCATCGACCAGGGGCACCAGATCTCCGACCGGCGTGGCCGCGATCAGGATGTCCGCGCCCTGCGCGTCGGCGATGTCCGAGGTGATCCGGATCGAAGCGGGCAGCGCGATGCCCGGCAGGTAACGCGCGTTCTCGCGCGCGGCGATGCACTCGCGCGCCCGCGCGGGGGAGCGCAGATAGAGCAGCACCTCCGGCGCTGCGTGGCTGCGCGCCGCGAAATGCACGGCGAGCGCGCTTCCCCACGCGCCGCCGCCCAACACGGCGACGCTGATGCTCACGGCCGGGTCTCGCGTCCCAACGCGGCTTCCCGCCGGTCAGAACCCGAAGACCTGCGACAACCGGACATAGCCGGTCTGGCCGTCGCGATGCCGGACCTTGACCCAGCCCGGAGCCGAGGCCGCCGCCGGCGACGCCGCAGGCTCGGCGAGCTCGAGCAGCAGGTCCTGGTCGGCACGGAACACGACGGGGGCGGAATCGTCGGCGCTCGCCCGGACGTCGGCGCCAGGCCCGCGGACCTCGACCATCCGCTTGTCCGACAGCGACTTGGTCGCGACCCAGCCGATCGTGCCCGAAACGTCGCGCACCTTGGTCCAGCCCTCGACGACGACCAGCACCTCGACCGGCACGTCGCGACCGTAGACGAACATCGGCTTGGCGCGCGCCGAAGGCGCGTCGTAGAGCACGGTCGCCGGATCGCCGGTAGCGCGGTATTCCGCCGCGCAGGCGATCGGGAACGCCAGCGCGATGGCGAGTGTCGCGAGCCGGATGATGCGGGTCACGGCGCGGAGGAGTCCCGAAGCCCGGCTGCCGGACCCCGCAGACCGCCGGTCAGTGCCCGGCAACAGCCGGCTGGGCGCCTTGGGCGAGCTGCTGCTGATAGAGCACATCGAAGTTGATCGGGGCGAGATGCACCGGCGGAAAGCCGGCCCGCATCGTCGCATCGGCGATCGTCTCGCGCGCATACGGGAAGAGCACCGTCGGGCAGTGGATCGCGAGCACCGGTTGCAGGTGATCGGGCGCGATGCCGCGTATGCCGAACACGCCGGCCTGGGATGCCTCGACCAGGAACACCGTCTTGTCGCTCGCGCGCGCCGTGACCGTCAGCGTCAGCACGCATTCATAGACGTCGGGAGCGATCTGCTCGGCGCGGGTGCGCAGCCCGACTTCGATCTGCGGCGCCTCGTTCATCTGGAACGACTGCGGGGAACCCGGGTTTTCGAGCGACAGATCCTTGACGTAGATCCGCTCGATCGACATCTGGGCCGTCATGCCCTCGCCCGTGGTGGGCGCGGCGGGTTGCGATTCGGCCATGCGTGGAGACTCCAGTGAATTGGGCAAAGGTTGGGGATTTTACGCTACGGACGCCCGCCGGCGAGCAGCGGATCGAGGCGCCCCGCGCGGTCGAGCGCAGCGAGGTCGTCGTAGCCGCCGACGTGGAAATCGCCGATGTAGATCTGCGGAACCGTGCGCCGGCCGGTGCGCTGCATCATTTCGCTGCGCAGCGCGGGATTCTCGTCGACGAACAGCTTGACGATGTCCGCCACGCCCTTGGATTCCAGCAGGCGCTCGGCGCGCGTGCAATAGCCGCAGTACGCCGCCGTGTACATCGACACCTTCGGGGCATGCGCAGCGTCGGCGTTGTCCGCCATCAGTCCCTCTTCGTCGGAAGTCCGGCGTCCACCCAGGCCTGCAGCCCGCCGCGCAGCTCGAGCACGCGCGTGAACCCGAGCTTGGCGAGCGTCGATGCCGCGCTGCTGCTGCGCACTCCGCGCGCGCAGTAGACGATCACCGGGCGCGACGCGTATTTCGCGAGCTCGTCCGCCCGGCTCCCGATCTGCGACAGCGGAATGTGCAGCGCATCGGGCAGGTGGCCGCTGTTGTATTCGTTGGGCTCGCGCACGTCGAGCAGCAGCGGGTTCTCGCTGTTGATGAGGCGCGTCGCCTCGAGCGTGCTGACCTGCGCGGTCGACGACAGGCGGCGCTTGATCAGCGGCCACAGGAGCATCGCGCCGGAGACGACGAACACCAGCGCGAGCGTCCAGTTCTTTTCGAGGAATTCCATGAACGTCCAGGAGGACTGCAAGGGGCGAAATGATAACGTATCGGCGATGGACACCCTGACGCCTCCGTCGACCCGACCTGCCCCGGAGGCCGCGGCGGCCAGGCCCGCGGTGCGTCCGGTCGTGCTGCTGATCCTCGACGGCTTCGGATGCCGCGAGGATGCGACCGACAATGCGATCACGCGCGCGAATGCACCCCGCTGGCGCCATCTCGTCGCCACCTGCCCGCATACGTCGATCGACGCGTCCGAGCTGCGCGTCGGCCTCCCCGAGGGCCAGATGGGCAATTCGGAGGTCGGCCACCTGAACATTGGGGCCGGGCGCATCGTGTACCAGGACTACACGCGCATCGACGTGGCGATCCGCGACGGCCAGTTCCAGCGCAATCCGGTGCTGGCCGACGCGGTCGCGGCCGCGAAGGACGGCAATTCGACGCTGCACGTGCTGGGCCTGCTGTCGCCGGGAGGCGTGCACAGCCACGAGCGGCAGATCGCGGCGATGGTCGACATGGCAGCCGGCGGCGGTGCGTCCCGGGTGGCCATCCACGCATTCCTCGACGGTCGCGACACGCCGCCACGGAGTGCCGCAGCCTCGCTGTCGTACATCGAGAGGGTCTGCGCCCGCCATCCGGGCGCCCGCGTGGCGTCGATCTGCGGCCGCTACTACGCGATGGATCGCGACCAGCGCTGGGAGCGCGTCGCCCCCGCCTACGCGCTTCTCGTCGACGGGGTGGCGCAGTATCGGGCAGCGACCGCCGAAGAAGGGCTCGCTGCGGCCTACGCCCGCGCGGAGACCGACGAATTCGTCAAGCCGACGGCCATCGTCGATGCGGCAGGGGAACCGATGCGCATGGCCGACGGGGACGTCGTCGTGTTCATGAACTTCCGCGCCGACCGGGCTCGGCAGATGACCCGCGCGCTGACCGACCCGGCGTTCGCGGGATTCGCCAGGTCCCGGGTGCCGAAGCTCGCGCGCTTCGTCTGCCTCACCGGCTATGGCGACGAGTTCTCGAAGCTGCCGGTCGCATTCGCGCCGCAGACGATCGAAAACAGCTTCGGCGAATACATCTCCCGGCTGGGCCTGGCCCAGCTGCGCATCGCCGAAACCGAGAAATACGCGCACGTCACCTATTTCTTCAATGGCGGCACCGAGGCACGCTATCCGGGAGAGGACCGCGTGCTGGTGCCTTCGCCAAGGGTCGCGACCTACGACCTGCAGCCGCAAATGAGCGCGGTGGAGGTCACCGACAGGCTGGTCGAGGCGATCGGGAGCGGTCGCTACGACGCGATCGTCTGCAATTACGCCAACGGCGACATGGTGGGCCACACGGGGGACTTCGAGGCGGCCCGCCGGGCGATCGAGACACTCGATGCGTGCATCGGTCGCGTGGTCGACGCGACGCGCAGCAGGGGGGGCGAAGTCGTCATCACCGCCGACCACGGCAATGCCGAGCAGATGCACGACGCCACGACTGGCCAGGCCCATACGGCGCATACGCTGAACCGCGTGCCTTTCCTGTACGTCGGGCGCCCGGCAGCGGTCGCGCCGGGGGGCGCGCTGCAGGACATCGCCCCCACGCTGCTCGCACTGATGGGGCTGCCCAGGCCGCCCGAGATGACCGGTCACTCGCTGGTGCGGTTCTGATCCGCCGGTCCGGTTCCGACCGCCGGCAGGAACTTGCGGGCCGGTCGCGGGGCCCAAGCCAAAAGGCCCGACGCCCCGATGGGGCCGCAGGGCCTGCAAACGACCTTCGCGGCCGGATTTCCGGCCTTCGGGGCAGGCGTATACTTCATTGAATCTATTCCGCAAGGCGGCCGGCGGCCAGATGTTTCGACCCGCGCGACCGGCTCGCGGACCACGCTTACGAGTCGAGGCTGTCAATGCGCGATGGCATCAAGAAGGCGTCCTGGATCGGTGTCGGAACCGTCCTGGGCGTGCTGCTTTCCCTGAACATCTCGGTGTTCGCCCAGCGCGAATCCCAGCTGCCGATCCCCTATGAGGATCTGCAGCTCCTGTCGGCGGTGTTCGGCAAGATCAAGAACGACTACGTCGATCCGGTCTCCGACGACAAGATGATCCACGAGGCGATCACCGGCATGGTCCGGGGCCTCGACCCGCACTCGGATTTCCTCGACGCCGAGGCATTCAAGGAACTGCAGGTCGACACCCAGGGCAAGTTCGGCGGCCTCGGCATCGAGGTCGGCGTCGAGAACGGCGCCATCCGCGTGATCTCCCCGATCGAGGACACCCCCGCGTTCAAGGCCGGGATCCAGGCGGGTGACCTGATCGTCAAGATCGACGACACGGCGACGCAGGGGCTGGCGCTGAACAAGGCCGTCGACAAGATGCGCGGCAAGCCGGGATCGACCGTCGTGCTGACCGTGCTGCGCAAGGGCGTCGACGCCCCGCTGACGTTCACGCTCGTTCGCGAGGTGATCAACGTCAAGAGCGTCGTTTCCAAGACGCTCGAGCCGGGCTACGGCTACATCCGCGTGCGCAAGTTCCAGGAAGACACCGGCGCCGACGTCGCCAAGGCGGTGAGGACGCTCTACGCGAAGGGACCGCTGAAGGGCCTGGTGCTCGATCTGCGCAGCGATCCGGGCGGCCTGCTGAACCAGGCCGTCGCCGTCGCGTCCACCGTCCTGCACAAGGATGCGCTTGTCGTCTACACCGACGGCCGCACCGCCGATTCCCACATGCGCCTGACGGCTTCCAGCGAGAACTACCTGCGCCGCGGCAGCGACTACCTCGCCGACCTTCCCGCAGGCATCAATACCGTGCCGATGGTCGTGCTGGTCGACGGCGGCACGGCGTCGGCGTCCGAGATCGTCGCGGGCGCGCTGCAGGATCACAAGCGGGCGACGATCCTCGGCGTGCGCACCTTCGGCAAGGGCTCGGTGCAGACGATCCTGCCGCTGGGCAACAACACCGGGCTGAAGCTCACGACGGCGCGCTACTACACGCCGTCGGGCCGGTCGATCCAGGCCACGGGCATCGTGCCCGACATCGCCGTCGACGATGGGCGCGAACCCATGCTCCGGATTCGCGAGGCGAATCTCGTCGATCACCTCGATGTGCCGGGCACCGGCGGCACCCCGAAATCCGGCGCAGCCAAGGAAGCTGCGTCGCCGGAGGCCAAGGCCAAGC
>DATIQL010000007.1:0-20969 GCA_035470905.1 Casimicrobiaceae bacterium | reverse complement strand
TCACCTCGGCGGCGAGCGTGCGCCGCGGCGATGCGCTGTCGATCACGGTCGCGTCCAGCGGGCACGCGAAGTGCGATCGCTGCTGGCACTGGCGCGCCGATGTGGGGGGCGACCCCGCGCATCCGGGCCTGTGCGGGCGTTGCGTGTCCAACCTGTTCGGCGCGGGCGAATCGCGCCGCTACGCGTGAGCCGCGCCCGGTCCGGGGCATGCGCGGGACGCTCGCAACCGGACCTGCGGCGATGACGGGCGCCGGAACGGGAACCGGGCCCGCCGCACGCCGGGGCGGATTGGCGTGGCTGTGGCTGTCGGTCGGCGTGATCGCGCTCGATCAGGCAACCAAGCACCTGATCCTCGCGGCTTTCCATCCCGGCGAGGAGCTCGTGCTCGCGCCGTTCATGAGCCTGGTGCTGGCGTTCAATTCCGGTGCCGCGTTCAGCTTTCTGGCCGGAGCCCACGGCTGGCAGCGCTGGCTGTTCGTCGCGATCGCGATCGCTGCCTGCGCGATCATGGTCTGGCTGCTGCGCCGCGGCGGCAGCGTGCTGTTCTGCGCGAGCCTCGCGCTGATCGTCGGCGGCGCGCTCGGCAACCTCTACGACCGCCTGACGCTGGGGCACGTGGTCGATTTCCTGCTGTTCCACTACCAGCGCTGGTATTACCCCGCTTTCAATGTGGCCGACAGCGCCATCACCATCGGCGCCGTCGCGCTGGTCGTCGACAGCTTCAGGGGCGGCAGCACGGACGCGGCGCGCAGCCGCGCGGGAGATCTCTGAGATGGACGTCCTGCTTGCCAATCCGCGCGGCTTCTGCGCCGGCGTCGACCGGGCGATCGCGATCGTCGAGCAGGCGCTCGCGCAGTACGGCGCTCCGATCTACGTGCGGCACGAGGTCGTGCACAACCGCTATGTCGTGGACGACCTGCGGCGCAAGGGCGCGATCTTCGTCGAGCTGCTCGACGACATTCCGGACGGGGCGACGGTCGTGTTCAGCGCGCACGGCGTGCCGCGCTCGGTGCGCGACCAGGCCGCCGCGCGCGGCCTGCGCGTCTTCGACGCCACCTGCCCGCTTGTGACCAAGGTCCATGTCGAGATCGCCAAGATGCACGATCAGGGCCGCGAGATCGTGATGATCGGTCACGCAGGCCATCCCGAGGTCGAAGGGACGATGGGGCAGTGCGACGGCGGCGTCTACCTGGTCGAGACCCCGGAAGACGTCGAGCGACTGACGGTGCGCGATCCATCGCGGCTCGCCTACGTCACGCAGACGACGCTTTCGGTCGACGACGCGGCAGTGGTCGTCGCCGCCCTGAAGCGACGCTTTCCCGACATCGTAGGCCCGAAGCGCGACGACATCTGCTATGCGACGCAGAACCGCCAGGACGCGGTCAGGATGCTGAGTCCCCGCGTCGACGTCGTCATCGTCGTCGGCAGCCCCAACAGCTCGAACTCCAATCGCCTGCGCGAAGTCGCAGCCCATCGCGGCGTCCCGGCGTACATGGTCGACAGCGCCGACGAGCTGCAGGAAGCGTGGATCGCCGGCAAGCATCGGGTCGGGGTGACCGCCGGCGCATCGGCGCCGGAGCTCCTGGTGCAGCAGGTCGTCGAACGCCTCGAAGCGCTGGGGGCGGCATCGGTGTCGGAGCTGCCCGGAACGGTCGAGAGCATCGTGTTCCCGATGCCCAAGGGGCTGCACGCAGCTGCGAGCGGAAAGGCCCCGGAAACGGGTCCTGCGGGCTAGCGCCAGGGCCGCAGCCGCTGGCGCGGTGCGTATGCGCGGCAGCTATGCGTCCGCGACGCCTGCACGCGCATTCCGCTCGCCGCGAAACCACAGGAGCAACGCGACGAACGCAGCCACGGCGATCGCGCACGCGGTCGCGGCAACCACGGCGTGCCGGCCCGGCTCGGCGAACGCCCGCACCAGCCCCTCGGCGGCATAGAACGGCAGGAGCAGCGCGAGCCATTGGCGTGGCTTGCGACTGCCGCGCCCGAGCCCGGGCAACAGCACCGCGAGCGGAAGGGCCTTGATCGCCAGCCACGATCCGTGCGGCGTCAGCGGCGCCAGCACGAGCTCCCACAACAGCTCCAGCAGGGTCAGCGCCAGCGTTCCCGTGACGGCCACCCGCGCGCTCGCGGCGATCGACGGCGCAGCCATCCGCGCGATCAGCTGACGGGCACGAACTCGTAGAGATCGAACCCAGGGCCCTGTTCGACGAGCTTGGTCAGAACCGCGAATCCGGTGCCGGTGCCTCGCCGCAGGCTCACGGCCTGCTCCAGCGCAAATGCACCGGCGGGGGCCGCCAGCTGCGGCGACGTGCCCTCGGCATCGGGATCGTCGTCCTCCGGCAGAACGATGACAGGCAGGAGCTCGGCATCGGTCGCATCCTCCGGGGCGGCGGCAGCGGCTTCAGGCGCATCCGAAAGCAGCTCGCACCCGAATTCGAGCATTCCGTTCTTCAGCGTGTTGCGGAACCAGCGGACCATGGCGACCTGCAGTCCGGTGCGGCCCTCGATGCGCAGCGCGATCAGGTCGCCGACGCGCAGCGTGGCGGGCGTCGAATCGACCTGGCGCAGCGCGTAGCCGCCGGCCGTGTGATTGACGACCTGGCATTGGGTCATCGGCGGCGCCGTCACCGTCGGGCGCGCGCCGGGGGAGAGCCGACGGCTGGTTTGCCAGACGCCCGGCAGCCCCGCGCACATGACGACCCGGGCGCGGGAGGGCAGTCGGTTGAACTGGCGCGCCGGCGGGACCGCCCATTGGCGCAGCAGGCGCTTGAGCAGGCTCGTGTACTGCTCGCGCGCCTGCAGATCGGCCGCGAACTCGCGCGGACCCGCGCCGGTCTCGAGCTCGCGGATCTGTTCCTGCAGCATGAAGGCCAGATCGAAGGTCAGCAGGAACAGTCTCGATCCCTCCGTCGCCCCGCCTTTGTTGGCGGAGAACGGCGGAAAGTCGTGGCCGACGGGAACGATCGCAACCGCCTTGGCCATCCGGTGCACCGGGGGCACCGGGGTCAGCTTCGCGAGATGCGCGTGCTCCTGCAGGAATTGCAGCACCGTCGCGAGCTGGCTGGGCAGGAAGCCGTACGGGTTGGCGAGAGCCAGCAGCAGCCCCTGCAGGTAGAGTCGCTCGAGGGTGACATCGGGCTGGTCGAGGGTCACCGGATGGCGGTGGATCCTGCGCTCCCGCGTGTACATGTAGATATCGTGAGCGTCGGACCAGAGGTGCGGAGGCACCGGCGCGTAGGTCAGGTAGCTGTTGATCAGCACGCGCAGCGTCGCCTGGAACGTGCGCCGGATCAGCGCGACGATCCGGCGCGGCCCGCCCCACGCGAAGCGCTTGGCAGCCTCTGCCGCGAGCAGGCGCTTGTAGGCGATCGCGAGCTCGTTGGCGAGCAGCAGCGCGGCTTTCGCCGCTTCCAGGTTCTCGCCGGTCAGCGGATGCGCGGCGATGACGAGCTGCTGCTCGAGGCGCGGCCACAGCAAGGCGGCCGCCTTCCAGTACTCCTCGGAAATGTCGAGTCGCCGCGAATGGCTCAGCGGGATGCGGTTCGTGACTGCCAGCGCTTCGCCCATGACTCGCGCCGCGGGCGCAGGATCGCGCTTGAGGATCTCGGCCAGCCACGAGGCGACCCGTGACGGCCGGGTCTCGGGCGCCTGGGGCGAATGCTCGGTGAGCGGCGGCAGGCGCAGTGCAAGCGGCATCGTCAGTGCGCGATGGGTGGGCGAAGTCGGTCGACCATGGGCGCGCCGATTATACGTCGCGCAAGAACCGCGCGACGGCGTCGACCTGTCCGGGATCGAGGAGCGTCGGCGCATGTCCGACGCCCGCGAACTCGATCAGCTGCGGGCGCGGGCCCCGGCGGGACATCTCGCCTGCCGTCGCCGCCGACAGCACATCGGATTCGGCGCCGCGCAGGACCAGCGTGGGACAGCGAATCGCATCCCACGAGGGCCACAGGTCGGGGGGCGCGGGTTGCGCCCGGAACGGCACGGCGATGCGGGGATCGTAGCCCTGGCACCAGCGGCCGTCCGCACGCTGTCGCGCGTTGGTTCGCGCCACGTGCTCCCATTGCGCGTCGGTCAGCGGACCGAACGGCGCCGAGACCGTACGCACGTAGGCCTCGAGCTCGGCGAACGTCGCGAAATCGGGGTCGGAGCCGAAATATTGCCCTATCCGCGCGAGCGCTGCCGGTTCGACGACCGGGCCCACGTCGTTGACGACCAGCCTCGCGACCGGCGACTTCGGCTGCGCAGCGGCGACGATGCCCAGCAGTCCGCCCATCGACGTGCCGACCCAGGATACGTGCTCGGCGCCGCTCGCGGCGATCAGCGCGGTGAGGGTGCCGAGGTAGGTCGGAAACACGTAGTCCATCGGCTCGGCGAGCCAGTCGCTTGCGCCGCGCCCCGGCATGTCGACCGCCAGCACGCGATGCGTCGTCGCGAGCGCTTCGCCGAGGACATCGAAATCGCGGCCGTTGCGTCCTACGCCGTGCACGCAGATGACGACGGCGGGGTTGTCGCGCGCGCCCCACTCGTAATAGGCGACGCGGTGAAAGCCGTGGGCGGACAGGCCGAGAAAATGTCCGGTGCGGGGCAAGGACTGGGTGAGCATTGCGGCGGGCCTCAATCGTCGGCGCTCAGCGTCCTCTCGAGAATCAGCAGCATCGACGCGGTCGCACCCCAGATGTACCGCTGCAGCCAGGGGATCGCCCAGTAGTCGCGGCGAATCTCGCCGATCATCCGGTAATGGCGCTGGTGGTTCGAGCGATCCAGCAGGAACTCGAGCGGCACATCGAATGCATCGGCGACCTCGATTGGATCGGGCACCAGCTGGAACGGCGGCTCGACCCAGCCGACGACCGGACGCACGCTGTAGCCGGTGACCGTCACGTAGGTCGCGAGCTCGCCCAGGACGTCGACCTTCGACGGCGGCAGTCCGATTTCCTCGGCGGTCTCGCGCAGCGCCGTCGCGGCAAACCCCGTGTCGCCGGGGTCGACGCGACCGCCGGGAAAGCTGATCTGGCCCGGATGATCGGGAAGATCGGCGCTGCGCTGCGTCAGAAGAACCTGGAGTCCCTGCGGTCGATTGACCAGCGGCACGAGGACCGCGGCGGGTACCGGTGTCCCTTCACGCCCGGGGAGCCTGAAACCGTCGTTCAGGCCCTGCGCAGCGACGGGAGCGGGGCGCGCGAGGCGTTGCGCGAGCCATTCCCGCTGCAACGCCGGTGGGAGGTCGAACAGGGAGAGCCGTTGAATCGCTGCCATCGAGAACGGGCCACCGAAGCGACGGCGGCCATCCGCAATGATACCGCGTCCGCCCGATGCCCGGCATCCGGCGCGGGACGCTGCGCCCGCACGAACCGGCGCGCCGTGCCCCTGCACCGGGCAAGACTCAGCGCAGCAGCAGGCAGCCGACGAGCGCGGCGAAAAGCAGGAACGGCAACGAGTAGGCGTGGAAGGTCAGCCAGGCGCGGCGATCCCCGGACAGCCGCAATGCGATGAGGTTCGCCAGCGATCCGATCATGAAGCCGAAACCCCCGACGGCGACCGCGTAGGCGATGACCCGCCAATCCTGTGAAAATGCGGCGAGCGCAATCGCCGCCGGCACGTTACTCACGACCTGCGAGGCAGCGATGCCGGCGAAGTAGACGTGCAGGGGCGCGCCGAGGTCGAGGGCCGCGACCCATGCGCGCACCGGCGGCGCGTCGGCGAGGGTGCGCAGGTCGACGAACATCAGCACGAACACCAGCAGCAACCCCCAGTCGATTTCGCGCACCAGCCGCGGGCGCATCACGGCAAAGACCGCGACCACCCCGGCCACGCCCCATCCCACCCGATGCAGGTCGGCGAGCACCAGGAACGGCACGAAGGGCAGCAGCGACGCGGCGAGCAGCGGGCGGTCGAGCGGCGCGACCGCGGTGCTGTCGCGCACGCGTATCCGGCGCGCCGGGAATGCCCACGTCGTCAATGCGACCAGCGCGAGCATGAGGACGGCTACCAGCGGCAGCATCGCGACCATGAATCCGCCGAAGGAAATCCCCCATTGCTGCCACAGGAAGATGTTCTGCGGATTGCCGATCGGCGTCAGTGTCGACCCGACATTCACCGCGAGCGCCTCGAACACGATCAGCTGCGTCGAGGGCAGGTGGGCGATGCGCGCAAGACCCAGCGTCAGCGGCACGACCACGAACAGCGCGACGTCGTTGGTCAGCACCATCGAGAGGAGCGTCGCGGCGACGACCAATCCCAGCGCCGCTGCGCGCTCGGAGGTCACGCGCTCGATCAGCCAGTGGCCGAGGTGCTGCAGCGCACCGCTTGCTTCCACGCCCTTGGTCAGCAGCAGCAGGCCGGCCAGCGCGCCGATCGTCGGCCAGTCGATGCGCGACGGGTAGCTCGCGACGCCACCGGGCGCGGAGAGCGTCAGGACCGCCAGTACCGCGACGAGGCCGAGGAAGAAACGGTCGCGGCGCAGGGCCAGCAGCGACGGGGGAAGCACCTGCAGCGGCACGACCGCGCGATTCACCTTGCTAGCCGATGCGCTCGCGGCGCCCGCGCCCGATCAGGTCGGCCAGCACCGCGGCGAGCAGCACGACGCCGACGACCAGCGGCTGCCACTGCGCCTTGACGTCGAGCAGGTTCATCCCGTTGATCACCAGCGCCAGGATGATCGATCCGAATGCGGTTCCGAGCACGCTGCCTACCCCCCCGAACAGCGACGTGCCTCCGATCAGCACCGCGGCGATCACCGGCAGCAGCAGCGGCTCGCCCATCCCGGAATCCGCGGCGTTGACCCGCGCGAGGAAGACCAGCGCGGCGATGCCGGACATCAGGCCGCTCAGCGCGTAGACGAGGCGCAGCCGGCGGTTCACCGGAATGCCCGACAGGCGCGCCACATCGCGATTGGCGCCGATGGCGTAGAGCTCCTGGCCGAAGTTCGTCGCCCGGGTGAACAGCGTGGCGGCGACCAGCACGATGCCCATCAGATAGACCGGCATCGGGACGCCGAGCAGGAAGCCCGTGCCCAGCGCCCGGAACGTGCCTGGAAAACCGTAGATCTCGAGCCCGCCCATGTAGTGAAAGGCGAGCCCCTGCAGGATCCACAGCATCGCGTAAGTCGCGAGAAAGGCCGGCAGACGCAGCACCGTGACGGCGAGCCCGTTCAGCATGCCGACGACGACGCTGCTGCCGATCGCGATCGCGGCGCCGAGCCACGGGGATCCGGCCTTGATCGAGCCCGCCGCGAGGCACGCCGAAAGCGTCAGGTTGGCGGCGACCGACAGGTCGAACCCGCCGGCCACGATCACCAGCGTCAGCCCCGAGGCAAGCAGGAACATGAGACTCGCCTGGCGCAGCACGTTGAGCAGGTTCGCCGTCGACAGGAACGCGTCCGTCGACAGGGCGAGTGCGATCCCGATTGCCGTGATGAGGCCGATCCGGAAGCCCAGCGCCAGGTTCTCCGAGCCGATGCGGTGGCGCCAGTGCTGGTGCGTCGCCGCCGTCGACTGCGTCGCGCGCTCGCCGACGGCGCTCATGGCCGCCTATGCGCCTTGCGCAGGCTGTCGATCACGATGACGACCATTATCAGGACACCGATCGAAACGACCTGCAGCGACGATTCCACGCCGAGGAGGTCGAGGGCATTTCGAAGGACGGCGATGGTAGCCACGCCGATGGCGGTTCCGAGCAGCCGGCCGTCCCCGCGCTCGAACGAAGTCCCTCCGAGGACGACCGCCGCGATCGCATCGAACTCCATCCCGATCGCGACCGTGGGATGTGCTGCGTTCATTCTGCCGGTCAGGAGCAACGCCGCGAGCCCCACGACGCAGCCCATGTAGACGTAGATCGCGATGTGCCAGGCCCAGGCGCGGGCGCCGGCCAAGACGAGCGCGTCGCGATTGCCGCCGATGGCGAAGACGTAGTTGCCGAAACGCGTCCGGTAGAGGAGCACGTGGGTCAGCCACCACGTCGCGAGCGCCACCAAGACCGGATAGGGGACCCCGAGCAGCGTCTGCGCGTACAGCGTCGAGACCGCCGGGCCGAGACCCGAGACGGCATTCCCGTCGGTCAGCACCAGCGATATTCCCTGCGCGATCCCCAGCGTGCCGAGGGTGACGACGAACGGAGGCAGGCCGAGCAGGGAGACCAGCGCGCCATTGCCCAGACCGAATGCCGCGCCGACGGCGATCGACAACGCGAGCGAGACGGCAAGCCCGTGCCCGGCGGCGAGGGCCAGCGCCATCGCCACGCTGCAAAGGCTCAGCACCGCGCCCGCCGACAGGTCGAGGCCCTCGCTCATGATGACCAGGGTCATCGGCATCGACAGCATCAGCAGGATCGCGCCCTGCAATCCGAGGTTGGTCGCGTTGCGCGCGCTGGCGAAACCGTGCACCGCCAGGATCGAGAGCACGACGACGCCGAGGCCGATCGGCACGATCGCCGGCAGGGGACGCGGACGGCGGACGACGCTCATGGCGGAAGCCTGCATCGGTCTAGGCCTCGTGCATGGCGAGACGCAGGATCGCCTCTTCCGAAAGATCGGACCGCGCAAGCTCTCCGCGCACGCGCCCTTCGCGCATCACGTAGGCGCGGTCGCAGACATGCACGATCTCGGAGAGCTCGGAGCTGATCAGCAGCACCGCTGCACCCTGGGCCACGAGCTCCTCGATCAGGGCGAATATCTCGCTCTTCGCGCCGACGTCGATGCCGCGGGTCGGCTCGTCGAACATGTACAGCCGGCAGCCGGCGGCGAGCCATTTGCCGATGACGATCTTCTGCTGGTTGCCTCCCGAGAGCACCCTGGCGTGCCGTCGCGGCTCCGCCGGTGTGATGCGCAGGCGTGCAATCAGCTCACGTGCACGGTCGACGGCGCGTCGGGCCCGATAGCCGCCCCGCGGAAAGAGCTTCCACAGGCTGGCGGCGAGGAGGTTGTCCTGCGTCGAGCGCTTGAGCGCGAGACCCTCGTGCTTGCGATTCTCGGGAATCAGCGCCACGCCTTGTGCAGCGATGCGCTCCGGCCCGCCCTCGATCCGGGTGCCGAATACCAACACCTCTCCGCCGGCGATGGGGTCCGCGCCGAAGACCGCGCGCGCGACCTCGGTCCTGCCGGCACCGACCAGGCCCGAAAGCCCGACGATCTCCCCGCTGCGCACGACGAGATCGACGCCGTCGACGCCGGTGGCGGTCCGCAGGCCGCGCACTTCCAGCGCGGGCTCGCCCGGCGCAGCGAAATGCCGGCGGGTGTAGACGGCGCCGACCGCACGCCCGACCATCAGACCGATCAGCTGATCGGGGCTCGCATCCGCGACATCGAGGCCCGCCACGCGCCTGCCGTCGCGCAGGACCGTGATCCGGTCCCCCAGCTCGAAGACCTCGTTCAGGCGATGGGAGATGTAGACGATCGCCACACCCGCGGCGCGAAGCTGGCGCATCACGGCAAACAGTGCATCGGTCTCGCGGTCCGACAGTGCAGCCGTCGGCTCGTCCATGACCAGGATCCGCGCCCGCTGGGACAGGGCCTTCGCGATCTCGACCATCTGCTGCTGGGCGACGCCGAGGTCGACCGCCAGCGCATGCGTGTCGTAGTCGAGACCGAGCGAGGCGAGGATTCCGGCGGCTTCGCGATGCATCCGGCCGCGGTCGACCAACGGCGAGAGGCGATGACGGGGCTCGCGGCCCAAAAAGATGTTCTGCGCCAGGTCGAGGAACGGGACCAGCGAGAATTCCTGGAAGATCACCGCGATGCCGAGCCTGCGCGCATCCGCCGGAGACGCGATCTCGATCGGCTGTCCGTGGTGGAGGAACTCGCCGCTGTCGGCGCGGTAAGCGCCGCAGAGAACCTTGATCAGCGACGACTTCCCGGCGCCATTCTCGCCGAGGAGCATGTGCACTTCGCCGGCGCGGATTTCGAGGCTGACGTCGCCGAGGGCCTGTACCCCGGGAAAGGTCTTGCTGACATGCCGCAGCTCGAGCAGCGGCGCCGTCGTCGATGGCTCCGACGGCGTGGGGTCGGCCCCCGTCATTGCGCCGCGGACACCGGTCCTAGCCTCGCGGCCGGATGGCGATCATGTCGAGCTCGACCCTCGCGCCAGGCGTCGACAGCGAATTGATGCAGATCGTCGTGCTGGCAGGCTTCCAGTCACCGAAGTACTCCTTCAGCACCTCGACCATGCCATCCATGTCGCGCATGTCGGTCAGGTACTTGGTCACCTTCACGACATGCCGCCAGGTCAGCCCCTGCGCGTCGAGCACCAGCTTGATCCCGTCCATCGCACGGCGTGTCTGCGATTCGATGTCCGGGGGATGCCGGTGTTCCTCGGGCACGTGGGGATGCTGGTGGTACAGCGGTGACGACGTGGAACCGGAGATGAACAGGATGTCGGCAGGGCCCTCGACATGGATCGCGGGCGCATACGGCATGAACCGCTCCTGGTCCGGCCGCGGGTGAACGGCAGTGGCCACGTCCTCGATGTTGCGTCGATCACTCGGGGGCACGATCTCGCTCCTCGCCGTCCTCGTCGCAGTCAGTTGACGAACTCCTCCCACTTCGGGCAGGTCCGCTGCTCTGCCGGCACCTCGAAAGGACCGGTATTCGTCTTGTCGATGACGATGCCCTTGATCACGATCGCATCGGGCACCGGCTCCTTGCGCAGGTGCCGCAGCGCCGCCATGGTCGCCAGGCAACCCATCTTGTAGCCGTTGAACTCGGCAGTCGCAAGGAGCCGGCCGGCCTTGATCGCCGCTATCGACTCGGGAACGCCGCCGATGCCGACGACCTTCGTCTGCTTCCTGCCCGCAGCCTCGAGCGCCTCGATCGCGCCGAACGCCATGACGTCGGCCGCGGCCATCACCCCGTCGATCTGCGGGTTGGACTGGATCAGGTTCTCGGTGACCTGCAGTGCCTGCAGGCGCTGATAATTGGCCGGCTGGGACGCGAGCAGCTTGACGTTGGGGAACTCCTCGATCGCCTTGTGGAAACCGCGGACCCGGTCGTCGCTGGTCGACGATCCCTTGACGCCTTCGATGATGATCACGTTGCCCTTGCCGCCCAGGTTCTTCAGCAGGTAGCGCCCGGCCTCGAGCCCGAGGTTGTAGTCGTCGGCCGCAACGTAGCTGACGAACTTGCCGCCCTTCACGCGATCGTTGTAATTGACGAGGGGGATGCCCGCGGCGTTGACCTTCTCGATCGCGGGAACCACGCCACGCGGATCGACCGCCATGAACAGGATCGCGTCGGGATGCTTGACGGTGACGTCCTCGATTTCCGAAAGCTGCTCGGCGAGATTGTTCGGTCGCGTCGGCGCGTAGTGGGTGACCGGACCGCCGCCCATTTCCTTGGTCGCTTCCATCACACCGGCACGGACCAGCGCGAAGTGCGGGTCGACCTGATTCTTGTAGAACGCCGCCAGGCGTTCGCCCGCAGCACTCGCGCTCCCGGCGCCAAGCATGACCCCCGCCGCCACCATCACCGCTGCAATCGCGCGCGAACGCGCGGTACGCCTGCCGTTCATGGTGCTCCTCTCTGTGTGGTCTTGTGTGGGGGCCGCGCGCATTGCGCGGCCGCGACCGTGGTCTTGCGCCCGGCCTGCGGCAAAGTGTACTGCATCCGGATCGCGCCGTGCTTCGCTGCGCCGCCGCATTCGCCCCTGCAGTCCGTCGCGGACCCGGGGCATGGCTTGATCCCAGTCAAGGCGGCTTGCGCGAGGCTTGGTATCGTCGGCCGATGCTTCCGCGCAATCGCTGGTTCGTCGCCGCTGCGCTCGCCTATGCGCTGCTGGGCGGATTGCTCGGGCTTGGGTGGCTGGCGTTTCCGGGGTATCTCCCGGCCCTTTCGCTGCGCGCCCACGCCCACCTGATGCTGGTCGGATTCGTCGGCATGATGATCTTCGGGGTCGGTCTGCACGTCCTGCCGCGCTTCACCGGCCGTACGCTGTATTCCGAGCGCCTTGCCGACGTCCAGTTCGCCTGCGCGAATCTCGGCCTGCTCGCGATGGTCGCGGGCTGGCTCGCCGGTCGGCTCATCGTGGCCGAGACCGGAGGCGCGCTGCTGTGGGCCGGATTCGTCCTGTTCGCGGTCAACGTCGTCGCGACGGTGCGACCGTGGGCACGTCGGGGGTAGGCTCGATGCACGCGCTCATTGCGCGCCGGGGAGGGGCCTGAGCGATGGCCGAGTACAGCGGCTGCGAGTTGCCCGAGGATCTCTGGTACGACCTCGACTACCTCTGGGCGCGGCCGAACGACGATGGCACGTTCACGCTCGGGATGACCGATCCCGCGCAGACGATGGCCGGTCGCGTCGTCGCCGCGACGTTCCGCAAGGCCGGAACGCACCGTCACGCAGGGCGCAGCGTCGCCACGCTCGAATCCGGCAAGTGGGTGGGCGGCGTGCCGGCACCCTTCGACGGGACGATCGAGCGCGTCAATCCCGCGGTCGTGCAGGACCCCGGCCTCGTCAACGTCGCGCCCTACACCGACGCCTGGCTGGTCGTCCTGCGGCCGGACGACCTCCAGGCCGCCTATGGACGGCTCACCCGCGGCATCGACGCGATCGAAGCCCTCAAGGCGTGGATCGACAAATACCGGCTGCAGTGCATGCGCTGCACGCAATGACGGTCCGGGTTCAGCTGCTGGTCTCGGAGTGGTGCGTTCCCTGCCGCGGCGCGGAGGAGGTCTGGCGCGCCGTCGCCCAGAAGAAGTCGTTTGCCTTCGAGGTCCTGGACGTCGGGCAACCCGAGGGCAGGGCGATCGTTTCGCGCCTTGGCGTCAGGACGGTGCCCTCGACCGTCATCGATGGCGAGCTCAAGCACCTCGGCGTCCCGTCGGTCGGGGAAGCGACCGCGCTCGTCGCCGCCGCGCCGGAGCGCGAACCGACGGCGGCGGAATCGCATTACGTCGGCCTGAGCCTCGAAGCGACGAGCGCCTGGGCGATCGCATCGTCGGCGCTGTACCTCGCGCTGGCCGGCGCCGCACTTCCGTTCGGCGGCGGCATCGCAGGCGATGCGCCGTGGCGCGCTGCGGCACTGCACGCTTACGGAATGGGCTTTGTCGCGTTCGTCGTTCTCGGCCTGGGCGAGCACCTGCTGCCGCGTTTCACCGGGGCGCCGATCCGCGGCGGTGCCCTGGCATGGACACAGATCGGACTCGTCCACGCCGGCACCCTGCTGATGGTCGCAGGTTTCCTGGCCGACGTGCGCGCGATCGCCATCGCCGGCGGCCTCGCCGCATGGGCCGCGTTCGCGCTCTTCGCCTGGCGCCTCCTTCCGGTGCTGCGGCATCCCTCGATCGCCGATCGACCTCGGTGAGCGCGCATACTTCGCTCCTCGTCGCCGGTTGAGAGGAAATCCATTGCTGCGACGCATTCTCGTCGAATCCCGCATCCATCCCGCGATCCGTGAAAAGCTCGCAACCCGACACGCCGACATCGTCGACGAGGTCGAGGCGGCGCTCGCCGGCAACGACGTGGTCGTCGTCGGAATGGCGCAGAACCCGCACGTGAAGCGCGCGCGCAGGGCGCTGGACGAGGGGGGAGTTGCCCACCGGTACCTGGAATACGGCAGCTACTTCGGCCAATGGCGGCGGCGCAACGCGCTGAAGATGTGGACCGGCTGGCCGACGTTCCCGATGGTGTTCGTCAAGGGGACGCTGATCGGGGGGGCGAGCGATCTCGAGCGGCTGATCGCCGATGGCGAATTGAAGCGGATGCTGGCGGCAGCGGCCTGAGCCCGTCGCCCGGCCGGTTACACTGGGCGCTACGTTCAACGCACGACGAGGTGGATGGTGGAGAAGCGAACGCTGGGGCAGGGACTCGAAGTGTCGGCGATGGGGCTGGGCTGCATGGGCATGTCGGACTTCTACGGCGGTCGCGACGACGCCGAGGCGACGGCCACGATCCAGCGCGCGCTCGACCTCGGGATCACGTTCTTCGACACCGCCGACATGTACGGCGCAGGCCGCAACGAGGAGCTCCTCGGACAGGCGATCCGCGGGCAGCGCGACCAGGTGATCATCGCGACCAAGTTCGGCAACGTGCGCAATCCCGACGGGACGTTCAAGGGCGTCAACGGCAAGCCCGAGTACGTCCGCCAGTGCTGCGAGGCGAGCCTGAAGCGCCTCGACGTCGACACGATCGATCTCTACTACCAGCACCGCGTCGACCCCGAGACGCCGATCGAGGACACGGTCGGCGCGATGGCCGCACTGGTGAAGGAAGGCAAGGTGCGCTGGCTCGGCCTGTCGGAAGCCGCCGCGAAGACGATCCGGCGCGCGCATGCCGTGCACCCGATCGCCGCACTGCAGACCGAATACTCGCTGTGGAGCCGCGATGTCGAGGACGAGATCCTGCCCACCGTGCGCGAGCTCGGCATCGGCCTCGTTCCCTACAGCCCGCTGGGCCGGGGCTTCCTGACCGGGCAGATCAAGCGCATCGAGGACTTCGAGCCGGGGGACTACCGCCTGCACTCGCCGCGCTTCCAGGGCGAGAACTTCCAGAAGAACCTGCACCTGGTCGACGAGATCAATGCGCTCGCGTCCGAGCGGAGCTGCGCACCTGCGCAGCTGGCGCTGGCCTGGGTGCTCGCGCAGGGCAAGGACATCGTCCCGATCCCGGGCACCAAGAAGCGGAAGTATCTCGAGGAGAACGTCCGGGCGCTCGAGGTCAGGCTGACGGCCGACGACCTGGCGCGGATCGACCGCGTCATCCCGCGTGGGTCCGTGTCCGGCGAGCGCTATGCACCCAACGCGCTGCGCGCGGTCAACCGCTGACCGGCGGCGCTCGATGAAACCCGGAAGCGCGAGGCGGTCGGGGACCTTCTAGATCGGAAGGAACACGGCCGTCGCCAGGTTCTGGATGACGCGGCGAATGATCCGGTTGGTGCGCTGCGCCGCGATTCGCGCCATCAGGTCCTGGTAGGCGATCATCTTGCCGAACTCGCGCTCGAACGAGAGATTGGGCGCACCGTTCCCCATCTCGTTCGAAAGCAGCAACGGCTGGCCCCGTTCATCGCGGGCGTTGGCGAGCTTCCAGGCGGCGATCTCGATGTTGCGGGCGCAGTTGTAGAGCTTCTGCGGATCGAGCGTGTCGGTCATGTAGAACTGCGTCTTTTCGTTGTGGGAGAGGTAGACCATGCTGGCGACGCCGACGCCGAAAGCGAACACCCGGTCGCCGGCGTAGCCCGGCTTCAGCCCAAGGACGATTGCGTCGGACCCGCGCCGATCGCCGAGCTCGGCAAAGCGGAACTGCGCCTGCGCATTGAAGGCTCGCGCCAACGCCGACCCGATGCCGCGATCGTGGCCTTTGTGCCACTCGCGCGGGTTCCGTCGATAGAGCTTGAGCATCAGGAGGCGCGCCGAGGCGAGGCATTCCTGCGCGGGCACCTCGAGCGCAATGTCGATGTCCGATTTCGCCACGTCCGAGGGCGCGAACCCGCGCTCGACGGGCGGTGCGCGCTTGCCCGTGGTCGGGGCGGCCGGCGGGAAGGAGGGGACAGCCGCGCACCCGGCGAGAAGGGAGCACGCGGTGAGCGCGCAGCGAACGAGCGCTCGCCGTCTTGCGTTGACGGGCACGACCAAACCCCCAATACTCGGCTTCGCGTGAATGAAGGACCCATCCACCCACGCGAGTCCACGGCCCTCGTTCAAGAGGTCCTGCCCGAACCTTGATCGACGAAGGAAGGGTACAGAGATGACCAACGCGCTTCGAATTTCACCATACGCGGTTTCGGCGGCGATGTTCCTCTGCTTCGGCCCGGGCATTGCCCGCGTGCACGCTGCGGGGGATCAGGCGGAGCAATTCACGCCGGAATACCGTCAGATGCACGCGACCTACGACGCCAAGCACTCCCCGAAGCTCGTCGCGCCCGACTCCGTCAAGCGCGGCGAGTGGTTCAACGTCACCGTCAGCGTCGGCGCCGGCGGGCAGCACCCCTCGCTGGCCGAGCATTCCATCCGCTATATCGCGCTCTACAAGGACACGGTGGAGATCGAGCGCGCCTATCTCCACCCCGTCTATTCCGCGCCGACCGTGACGTTCACGATCGCGCTGGACGAGGGCGGGACGCTGCGGGCCATCGCCGAGCCCAACCATTCGGCCGCCTGGGAAACCTCGAAGAAGATCGAAGTCCTTCCCTGAGGCACGCCGGGCGTCAGGGCGCCTTCATCTCGACGGTGACCGGCGCGGGCTGCCGGTCGCCGACCGTGACCTGCGCCGAGGTCATGCCCAGGCGTTCCTGCCATACCTTCAGCCGATAGTTGCCCGGCGGGAGGTTGTCGAACTCGAACTGACCGTCCGCACCGGTGACGGCGTAGAAAGGGTGTGCCGTGACGACGACCCACGCCTCCATCCAGGCGTGGAGGTCGCAGGTGATCTTGATGATCTCGGGCTTGGCGAAGGTGACCGAGATCGTGCGGTTCTTGGGCTGCGTGCGATTGAACGAGACGTTGTCCTTCGGCTCGGCATGGATGTTGTGGAGCAGGCGGTCGCTGTTCAGGAAATCCACCGTCCCTCCGGCCGGGACCAGGACGATGCGTGGCACGTACACGCACGCCTTCTGGTCCATTTCCACCTTGTTGGCGCGCGCCGGCCATGGGGCGCCGGACGGAGGATTCTCCAGCCACACGACGGCATTGCCGATCTCCTTGCGGGGCGACAGCAGCAAGTCCGCCGCTTCCTTCTCGGTGCCGCACACGTACTGATCGATCGTCACGTCGATCTTCCGTGGCGCCGGTGCGGCACCGGCGAGGACGACCTTTCCCTTGATGCCACCCGCGAGGCCCTGTCCGGGCAGGAACAGGAATCCGGCGAGCAGCGCGGTCAGGCACCGTGCAATTCGCGCCGGTTTCGACCGCCGCTGCGTTCCGTCACCGCGTGCTTCGTGGCGAGCCGTCCCCATTTCGGACCCCATACCCCTTCGGCCGTGTGCGGTTCACTGTAGCGCAAGGGTGAGGAGGGGTAAAGCGGCAATTCGCGCCGGGAATCACGGATAGGACGGCGTCGGACAAAGTGCTATTCTGGACCGACGAGCCATCGTCAGCCGGGCGACAGAAAATCAAGCTCGAGCAATTCGCTGCGCAGTTCCTCGACCGGTTCCCGCTCGGCGCGCTGGTGCGGTGGGTGGCAGGCATTCGCGCCTCCGTCCATACCAAGCTCCTCGCCGCCTTCCTGATCGTCACGCTGCTGTTCATCACGATGGCCGTGGCGAGCCTGCTGGCCCAGGTGAGCACGACACGACAGAGTCGCCTGCTCGATCAGGCCCACGAAAGGGTCAACACCGCCCAGCAGGTCGAGTATTCGCTGGCCCGGCAGATGCACTTCACGGCGCTGGCACTGCTTTCGCAGAAAGAGGCCGCGATCGCCAAGGTGCTGCGCGAGAACAATCGCTTCAACAGCACGCTCGCGAGCCTCGAAGCGGAAGCGACCACCGAGCAGCACGGTCTGATCGAGAAGATCCGCTCCTCCCAGGACGACGCAATGGCCACCGTCGCCGACATGGCGAATGCGATCCGCGACGGCAAGCTCGGCACCGTGACCGGAGCGCTCCTCGCCCGCCTCGAGCGCCTCGACGACGACATCACGATGCGTGTCGGACAGCTCGTCGAGGCGGAGGAGACCCGGATGGCCCGGCTTCGCGACAACGTCAATGCCGCCAACCGCACCTCCCTGGTCCTGACGACGGTGTTCGCGGTGAGTGCGATGCTCCTCGCCTGGTTCTGCGGCTTCGTCATCTCGTGGTCCTTCATCCTCCCCGTGCGTGAAGCGCAGAAGTTCCTGGGTCACGTCGCGGCGGGCAATTTCGGACGCAGCATCTCGGTGCCCAACCGTGATGAGTTCGGCGCGCTCGGAAGCAGCCTGAATCACATGAGCCACGAGCTCCACCGGCTCGACGCCGAACAACGCCGCGCGGTCTCGGAGCTCGGGCGCCTGAACGAGCAGCTCACGAGCTCGGTCGAGCAGCTCACCGCCCTGGGCGAGGTGGGGCAGGCGATCAGCTCGTCGCTCGACATGGAGACCGTGCTCAAGACCATTGTCTCCCGGGCGGTGCAGCTGACCGGCCTCGACAGCGGCGCGATGTACGAATACGACGAACGGACCGAGGAAAGCCATCTGCGCGCAGCGGAAAACATCGACGAGAGGATGCTCGCGACGCTGCGTGCGACGTCGATACGAAAAGGCGAGGGCGCGGTCGGGCGCACCGTGCTGACGGGCGAGCCGACGCAGGTTCCGGACATTCGCGACGACAGCTACAGGACGCGTCTGCGCGAAGCCCTGATCGGCGCCGGTTATCGGGCGCTTCTCGTCGTCCCGCTCCTGCGCGAGGAGCACATCATCGGCGCCCTGGCGGTGATCCGGAACGCCCCGGGACCCTTCGCGCCCGAGGTGGTCGACCTGCTGAAGACCTTTGCCGCCCAGTCGGCACTGGCGATCCAGAATGCGCGCCTGTTTCGCGACCTGGCGGAAAAGAGCAGGCAGCTCGAGGTCGCGAGCCAGCTGAAGTCGCAGTTCCTCGCCAACATGTCGCACGAGCTGCGGACGCCGCTGAACGCAATCATCGGCGTCACCGAGATGCTGCACGAGGACGCGCGCGACCTCCAGCGCGACAGCGAGATCGAACCCCTGGAGCGGGTGCTGCGCGCCGCGCGGCACCTGCTCGCGCTGATCAACGACATCCTCGATCTATCGAAGATCGAGGCCGGGAAGATGGAGCTGCACGTCGAGTCCTTCGCCATCGCGCCGCTCGTGGCGGACGTCGTCACGACCCTCGGCACTCTGGTGCTGAGGAACCACAATCGCGTGGTGGTCGATTGCCCTGCCGATATCGGCGCGATGCGCGGCGACCAGACACGGATTCGGCAGGCACTGCTCAACCTCGCGAGCAACGCGACCAAGTTCACCGAGAACGGCACGGTGACGATCCGGGTGCGGCGCGTGACCGACGCGGACCGCCCCTGGGTGACGATGGCGGTTTCGGACACCGGAATCGGATTGACGCGCGAGCAGATGGGCCGGCTCTTTCAGGAGTTCGTCCAGGCCGACGCCTCGACGACGCGCAAGTACGGCGGTACCGGGCTCGGGCTCGCCATCAGCCGGCGGCTGTGCCAGATGATGGGCGGCGACATCGCCGTCGATAGCGAGCCGGGCCGTGGCTCGACCTTCACCATCCGCCTGCCGGCGACCGACGCCGCACCCGGCGCGGCGCCCGCGCCGCACGCCGCGGCCGGGCCCGCGACCGGAACGCAAGGCGCCTCGCCAACCATCCTGGTCGTGGACGACGATCAGACCGTGCGCGAGATACTCGAGCGGTACCTGACGCGCGAGGGTTTCTCGGTCGTGACCGCGGGCAGCGGGCTTGACGGGCTGCGCCTGGCGCGGGAAATTCAACCCGCGGCGATCACCCTGGACGTGATGATGCCTGACGTCGACGGCTGGACGGTGCTCGCAGCGATCAAGGGCGACCCGATGCTCGCGGACATCCCGGTGATCCTCGTCACGATCGTCGACGAGAAGAGCCGCGGCTATTCGCTCGGCGCCACCGACTACATGGTCAAGCCGATCGACCGCGATCGCCTCGTCGGCGTGTTGCGCAACATTTCGGGCGCAGCCGGCCGCCACGCGCTCCTGGTCGATGACGACGATCTGATGCGCCGTGGAATGCGGCTCGCCCTCGAGCAGGACGGATGGCAGGTCACCGAGGCGGCGAACGGACGATTGGCGATGGCGCAACTGGCCCAGACGCACCCCGATGCCATCGTGCTCGACCTCATGATGCCGGAGATGGATGGCTTCGAGTTCCTCGACGGAATCCGCCAGCGCGCCGAATGGCGGGACATCCCGGTGCTGGTGGTCACCGCCAAGGACCTGACGAACGACGATCGCGCGCGGCTCAACGTGGGTGTCGAACGGATCCTCCACAAGAGCAGTCGCGACAAATTGCTCGAGGAGGTTGCCTTCGCGCTGGCGGGATTCGTCAGGCGTCGCCGGCGCGCGGAGCCTGCGGGGAGACTGTCATGAGGATCCTGTACGTCGAGGACAATGACGACAACATCTACGTCCTGGACAACCGGCTCAAGCGGGCCGGCTTCGATGTGATCGTCGCAAGGGATGGTGCCGAGGGGGTGACGATGGCGGGGGCCGAGCAACCCGACCTGATCCTGATGGACCTGAGCCTGCCGGTCCTCGATGGATGGGAAGCGACACGCCGGATCAAGGCCGCGCCCGGGACGCGGCGGATCCCGGTGATCGCGCTCAGCGCGAATGCCATGACGGGCGACCGCGAGAAGGCCCTTGCCGCCGGCTGCGACGACTTCGAAACCAAGCCGGTGGACTTGCCGCGCCTTCTGGGAAAGATCCGGGCATTGGCCGGCGAGGGGAGCGCTTCGTGAGCCACGATGCCGCGCTGCTCGTTGTCGACGACGACGAGGGCAACCGCTATACGCTGGAGCGTCGACTCGCGCGCGAGGGGTATGCGAACCTGACGATGGCCAATGACGGCCAGCAGGCGCTCGAGCTCCTGCATTCACGGAGATTCGACCTGGTATTGCTCGACATCATGATGCCCAAGATGAAAGGCTACCAGGTGCTCAAGCACATGAAGGCGAATCCCGATCTCCGGGACCTGCCGGTCATCATGATCTCGGCGATCGACGAGATGCCGAGCGTCGTGCGCTGTATCGAGCTCGGCGCCGAGGATTACCTGCCGAAGCCGTTCGACGCGACGCTGTTGCGCGCGCGGGTTGCGGCGAGCCTGGAGAAGAAGGCGCTGCGCGACGAGGTGCGGTCGCAAGCCGCACAGCTCGCCGAATGGAACAGGGAGCTCGAACGGCGTGTGCAGGAGCAGGTGTCGCAACTCGACCGCCTGGGTCGCCTGAAGAGCTTCTTTTCACCGCAGCTCGCCGAGACCATCGTCACCGGAGGCGGCGAGGACCTGCTGAAGACCCACAGGCGCGAGGTGGTGGTCGCCTTTCTCGACATGCGCGGCTTCACCGCC
>DATIQL010000006.1:0-20447 GCA_035470905.1 Casimicrobiaceae bacterium | reverse complement strand
CGGCGTTGGTCAGCCGCAGGCTGATCCAGCGGTTCTCGCTCTCGACCCAGAACCGGCGACGCTGCAGGTTGGGCATGAAACGCCGCTTGGTCTTGTTGTTGGCGTGTGAAACGTTGTTGCCCACCATCGGGGCTTTTCCGGTGACCTGACAGACTCGAGCCATCGCTCGCTCCTGGAAATGTTGTGTGGGTGCCGCAGCAAAGCCCGCCATTATCCTCGAAAACGCCGCAAGGATCAAGCGGTTAGCCGGCCTGCCCAGGCGAACTCCCGCGATCCCACGGCGTCGCCTCCTGATGCAACCGGGCGATGCGTCAGCCACCTCGCTTCGGAAGTGTGCGACCCGGCTTCCGCGCGGCCTTGGCGATCTCCGCATAGGTCTCGATCCGCACCAGCCGGCGATCGATCTCGTGGACCGTCCGGTGGAGCTCAACGACGCGCTCGGCCAGCCGCTCGACCCGGTGGCCCGTGTCCTGCAGTTTCTCCTTGACCACCTCGATGCCCGAAAGGCGATCCAGGATCTCGGCGATGACGCTCACACTGAGCCCTCCCGAGTTCGCTGCTTCGCGCCCATGCGATCGAGGGCGTCGAATGCCGCATCGAGGCGCGCATTGACGCGATCGAGTTCCGCGGCCATCTCGGAGAGATGGCGTCCGGCTCGACGCGTCCCCGCGTCGAGGAGGGCCAGATCCTCGGGCGCCATCCCCGCCAGATAGGCGTCGACGGCGCGGCGAACCTCCTCGGCCACCTTGGTGCCGCGCGCTTTCGCGCGGGCCTGCAGCGCCTTTTTCTGCCCGGGTTCGAGGTAGATCTGCGTCAACTGCAGCGTGGACATTGCATCCGCCATCCAATGATATGTATCACATATATATCAAACCGCGTCAGGCCCGGCAAGCACCACGCCGTCCCCGTCCGGGTACGTCTCAGAGCAGCCCGCGCTCCGCGAACGACACGACCCGATGGCCGGCGACGACGAAATGGTCGAGGGTCCGGATGTCGACCAGCGCCAGCGCCTGCTTCAGGGCCTGCGTCAGCAGCTCGTCGGCGCGGGACGGCTCGGCGACACCCGAAGGATGATTGTGCGCGAAGATGACGGCGGCGGCATTGTGAGCCAGCGCCGCCTTGACGATTTCCCGCGGATAGACGCTGGTCTGGGCGAGCGTGCCCCGAAAGAGCTCGTCGGCGGCGAGCAGCCGGTGCTGGCTGTCCAGGAACAGCACGACGAAGGCCTCGTGCGGCAATGCGGCGAGCGTGAGCCGCAGGTAGTCGCGCACCGCTTCGGGCGAGGTCAGGGCGCTGCCGTGCGTGACTTCCTCGCGCAACAGGCGGCGGGCGAGCTCGATGCCGGCCTTGATCTTGGCGACCTTCGTGGCGCCAATGCCCTTCACACCGGCGAGCCTGTCGGCAGGCTCGGCCAGCAGCCCCGACAGGCCGCGATGCCGGCCGAGCAGGTCGAGTGCGATATCGAGCGACGAGACCCCGGCGGCACCGGTGCCGAGGACGACCGCCAGCAGCTCGGCATCGGTCAGCGCACCGGCGCCGTGCGCGATCAGCCGCTCGCGGGGACGCTCGCTCGCCGGCCAGTCGGCGATGCGGGTCATGCGTCGAGGTCTCGGGACATCATGCCGCCAAGCGTGGCACCGCGGCGATCCGCACACACTCGGCAGGATGGACGAGGCCGGCGCTCGCGGCCAGAGCGGACGGGAGACCGGCGCGTCCAGTGTAAGATTCACCGCGACTCGCTTCCATCGATCCGCTCGCCGCCCCCCATGCCCGCGCCGTTGCCTCCGGAACCGAAACCGCTCGAGCGGATCGTGCTCGGCGTCACGGGCGGCATCGCCGCCTACAAGGCGGCCGAGCTCGTGCGGCTGCTCGTCAAGGACGGCGTCACCGTCGACGTCGTGCTGACCGAGGGAGGCGCGCGCTTCGTCACCGCGACGACGTTCCAGGCGCTGTCCGGCCGCCCCGTACTTTCCGACCTGTGGCACTCCGGCGCCGATGACGCGATGGGCCACATCGCGGTCTCGCGTGGCGCCGACGCGATCGTGGTCGCACCCGCCACCGCCGATTTCATCCGCAAGCTCGCGCATGGCGCCGCCGACGACCTGCTCTCCACGCTGTGCCTCGCGCGCGAGTGTCCGCTGCTGGTCGCACCGGCGATGAACCGCCAGATGTGGTCGAACCCCGCGACGCAGCGCAACGTCGCGCGCCTTCGCGAGGACGGCATCGCGATCCTCGGCCCCGACACCGGGGAAATGGCCTGCAGGGAGAACGGCGAAGGGCGGATGCTCGAAGCCGCCGCCATCCACGCGGCGCTCATCGCATCACGCCAGCCCAAGGTGCTCGCGGGAAGGCGGGTGCTGCTGACCGCGGGCCCCACGTTCGAGGCGATCGACGCGGTGCGCGGCATCACCAATTCGAGCTCGGGCAAGATGGGCTTTGCGCTGGCGCAGGCTGCCGCTGAAGCGGGGGCCGAGGTGACGCTGGTTGCCGGGCCGACCCCGATGGCGACCCCGGCCAACGTCACGCGCATCGACGTGCGCGGCACACAGGCGATGGCCGACGCGGTCTTCGCGCGCGTGGCCGATTGCGACATCTTCATCGGCGTCGCCGCCGCCGCCGATTACACCCCTGCCGAAGTCCGCGACCAGAAGATCAAGAAGACCGGTGAATCGCTGACCGTCGTGCTCAAGCCCACGACCGACATTCTTGCGAACGTGGCCGCGCGTCCGAATCCGCCCTACTGCGTCGGCTTCGCGGCCGAAAGCCAGGACGTGATCAAGCTCGCCGAGGAAAAACGACGCCGCAAGAAGCTGCCCCTGATCGTGGCCAACCTGGCGCAGGACGCATTGGGCAACGACGCCAACGAGGTAACGCTGCTCGACGACGCGGGGGCGCATCCGCTGCCAAGGATGGACAAGCTCGCGCTGGCGCGCCGGCTGGTCGCGGAAATCGCGTCCCGGCTGGCGTAGGCCGTACGGGGCAGAAGCGGACTGCAGCGCGCCGCGGCAGAGCATGGCGGCGGGCGCCAGCCTTTACGGGCGGCCTCGGTGTACATATAATGTCCATGTACATCGACGCATCGGGAGCACCATGGCCACCGCAATCGCACGAATCGTCGTCCAGGCGACCGAACAGGACAAGAAGGCGATCGCCGCCAAGGCCAGGAGACTCAAGTTGCCGATCTCCGAATTGATGCGGCGCGGGGCGTTCGCCTACTCGCCGGACGAGGCCGACGAAGAGCTCGGTGCGCTGGCCGATTCGGCCAAGGCCGCAGCGGAACGGGCCGGGGCCGCGATCGACGACGCGCTGGATTTCATCGCGGCGAGCGACAGGCGCATCGAGGCGATGGAAGCCGAGGCGCGCAAGGCATCTGCGCGCAAGAATCGCCGATGAATGTCGCCGACAGGATCTGGGGAGCGCTGACCTCCATGATCAAGCTGGAGGACAAGGTGAACCGCCAGGCAGAAGCGATGAAGGGCCAGCAGCAGAAGATCGAAGACCTGACCGGCCGCGTCATCAGGCTGGAGGCACAGCTGGAGCTGCTCACCGCGGCCGCCCTGGTCAAACGGCTCAAGGGGGATTGAGGGCGCAATACCGCCGACCCTCGCCGACCCCGTCTTGACATCAACGCATCAAGATAATTATGCTTTGATGCATGCGCACGACGATCACGTTGGATGACGATGTCGCGGCCGCGGTCGAACGGCTGCGGAAGACGAAGAATCAATCGCTGAAGGACGTCATCAACGACACCCTGCGCGAAGGCCTCAAGCACGCGTCTTCGCCGCCAGGAAAGCGCCCCGTCGCCTCGACCCGCTCGGTCGATCTCGGGCGCTGCCTGCTTGACGGCATCGACGACATCGCGGAAGTGCTTGCAGTCGCCGAGAGCGAGTCCTTCAAGTGATTCTGCTCGACGCCAACCTCCTCATCTATTCGCACGTCGCATCGTTTCGTCAGCACGGACCAGCAAAGGCATGGCTGGACGCGCAGCTCGCCGCGGGCGGTCGCGTGGGCATGCCTTGGGCAAGCCTGCTTGCATTTCTGCGCATCGTCACCAATCCCCGCGTCTTCGAGCGGCCCGAGTCGATGGCGGACGCATGGCGGCAGGTCCAAGCCTGGTTGGATGTGGATACCGTCTGGATTCCGGATGCCACCGACCGCCACCGCGTCGTCGTCGGCTCGCTGCTCGAGTCAACAGTGACACGCGCCAACCTGGTCCCCGATGCACACCTGGCAGCAATCGCGATCGAGCACGGACTGGTGCTTTGTTCCACCGATGGCGACTTCGCCCGGTTCCCCGGGCTGCGGTGGGAAAACCCGCTGCGGCGTGCGTAGATGCCCACGATCCTCCTCACCGGCGGCACCGGCTACATCGGCTCGCATACCTGCGTCGAACTGATCGGCGCCGGCTTCGATACCGTCCTGCTCGACAACCTCTGCAACAGCTCCCCGGTCGTCGTCGACCGGATCGAGAAGATCACCGGCAAGCGCCCGGCTTTCGTCGAAGGAGACGTGCGGGACCGCGCCCTGCTCGACCGCACGTTCGCCCGGCACCCGATCGATGCGGTGATCCATTTCGCGGGCCTCAAGGCCGTCGGCGAATCGGTCGCGCATCCGCTCGACTACTACGTGAACAACGTCAGCGGCTCGGCGACCCTGCTCCAGGCGATGGAGGAGCGTGGCGCGCGGCAGATCGTGTTCAGCTCGTCGGCGACGGTCTACGGCGTGGCGACCCAGATGCCGCTGACCGAGTCCTCGCCCACCGGGCCGGTCAATCCCTACGGCCACAGCAAGCTGATGGTCGAGCAGCTGCTTCAGGATCTCGCCCGCTCCGACCCTCGCTGGCGCGTGTTGTGCTTGCGCTATTTCAACCCCGTCGGCGCACACGAGAGCGGCATGATCGGCGAAGACCCGCGCAACATCCCCAACAACCTGATGCCTTTCGTGGCGCAGGTGGCGGTCGGCCGGCTGCCCAGGCTGCGGGTGTTCGGGTCCGACTATCCGACGCCGGACGGGACCGGCGTGCGCGACTACATCCACGTGATGGATCTCGCTGCGGGACACGTCGCGGCGCTGACGCCGCTGATGGATTCGGGCCCGATCCGGCATCCGGTGGTGAACCTCGGCACCGGGCGCGGCCAGAGCGTGCTCGAGGTCGTGCGGGCGTTCGAGGCGGCCAGCGGCCGGTCGGTTCCTTACGATGTGGTCGAGCGGCGCGCCGGCGACGTCGCGGTATCGTATGCGGATGCCGGATTGGCGCAACGCTACCTGGGCTGGAAGGCCAGGCGCGGACCCGCCGCGATGTGTGCGGACGCGTGGCGGTGGCAATCGGCCAATCCGCGCGGTTATGCCGCCTGAACGTCATCCTGGCGATGGACTGAACGACGCACCCCTGCACAACGACATGACCACGATCGACGTCAAGATCCTCGACGAGCGCATCCGCGCGCACCTCCCCGCCTACGCGACACCCGGCTCGGCCGGCATGGATTTGCGCGCGTGCATCGACGCCCCGCTGGTCATCGCTCCCGATGATGCACAGCTGATTCCAACCGGGATAGCAATCCACATCGGCGATCCCGGCCTGGCCGCAATGATCCTTCCGCGCTCGGGACTCGGACACAAGCACGGCATCGTGCTCGGCAACCTGGTCGGGCTGATCGATTCGGACTATCAGGGACCGCTGATGGTGAGCTGCTGGAACCGGGGGCGGGAGCCGTTCACCGTGAATGCACTCGACAGAATTGCGCAGCTCGTGTTCATCCCCGTCGCTCAGTCCTCGCTAAGCGTCGTGGACGACTTCAAAGCCACGTTGCGAGGTGTCGGTGGCTTCGGAAGCAGCGGCTCGACCTGAAGCCAACCGAATCGCTTGGTCGTCGACCGAACCGCCCCGCTCGGTCGGCAAGGCGCCGATATCTGCAGCTTACGTGCGCTACCGCCGCGGCCACGAAAAGAATGGCTGAATCACAGGCTTCTCTCTCAACCACTGCAGCGCCACGAGATCTGCGGCCCTGATGACCCGGTCCGCGAATGCTCCGCGATCGAAGACAGTTCTGAACCGTTCGCCAAACGCGAGCCCGAGATCGACGTACCGCCTTGGATTGGAAATCACGTCGCTGACACGCGCCCTGATGGACTCCGGCGTGAAATCGAAAGTGAGGTCCTCATAGCCCTCGAAATTGTCGCGCAACCAGCCCTGGCGGTTGGTCAATGCCAGCGCGTATGACCCGGCCACCCGCTGCACGCGCTCATGCGGAGAGCTGTCCACGTTCGGAGACATATCGATGATTCCGAGCTGATCCATGTATACGCTTCGCGTGGCGACGTAATCCTGCCCCTCCACCAGCATCGCCTTGCGCCCGCGCAGATCCAGGTGATGCCAGTTTCGCCCCTGGATGATCACCGGAAGGTCGGCAATTGCCTCGGCGATCATCGTGCTCTTCACGCGCCGGAGAAAGTCGTCGATCTGGGCGGCAAAAAAGGGGATCAGGTAGCGGACCGACTCCGGATCGATGTGCTCGCTTTGCAGATAATCCGCGGCGAAATCACCGACATGGAAGGGGCCACCCAGCATCGCGGGCGGCGTCGCTTCGCTTGCCATCCCGACGAGCAGGGTCGATATCGAAGGCGGCAGCCGTTGGTGCCAGAGACGCTGGAGCTCCTCCGGCGAATTGCCGTTCTTGAGAAACACGAGTTTTCCACCGGAACGCGTGGAAGCGTCGATCCGACTCCGGTCGCAGGGATCCAGGGCCATTGGCGGGACGAGGCCCGCCATCGAACTCGCATCCGGAAGCCAGCGACGGCGGAAACGGAGGAACTCCGCAGCTCCGTACAGGTTGACGGAGTTCAGGGGCACGTCGCGATGGAAGTCCGAAAAATACGCGGGTATGTCGCCCTGGAACTTGACCAATGGGACGCCGCACGCCTCCCAAAGGTTCTTCGGAGCAGGGTCCGACCCGAACTTGGCCGATAGGTCCTGGGCGATCCCGAGCCACGTAATCCCAAACGCCACGGCTCCGGAAGCAACCTGACTGGCCGCATACTGCAACTCCTCGGGCTGTGTCGAGACGTGGACCACCGAAAGGCCTGCGGCAGTCAGCGCTTCCCCATATGCCTCCATCATGCCCCGGATGGCATCGTTTGCACCTTGGCCCGAAAAGGCCAGAACAATCCTGTCCGCCATGCTGATTCAAGCCTTTGCTTGATGTATGTAGGAAGTGTCGGAGGGGCCGGACCAGGCGTTCACGGCGTCTATTACGTATTGCACGTCAATGTCCGTCATCACCGGACTCATCGGAAGCGACAACACCTCATGTTGCACCTGGCTCGCCTCGGGAAGGCCAGCAATGTCCGCCTCACCCGCGTACGGAGGTTGCTCATGAATCGAGCGGGGATAGTGGATCAACGTTTCGACGTTCCTCGATTCAAGATGCGCAGAGAGGCTTGTCCGATCGATGGTTCTGACCACGAATAGATGCCAGACATGCCGGTCCGGATTGACGGGCTCGGATGGAAGCGTGATGCCGGGATTGACGATTCCCGATCGATACGCCCGTGCAATCTCCCTGCGACGCCGATTGTCGGAGTCCAGATGCGCCAGCTTGATTGTTAGCACCGCCGCATTCATCTCGCTCATCCGGCTGTTGGTGCCGATGTACTCGTGCTCGTATTTACCCAGGCCGCCGTAGTTTCGAAGGGCCCGGACGCGATCCCGCAGCTCTGCATCGTCGGTGACCACGCATCCGGCATCGCCGAGACCGCCAAGATTCTTGCTGGGATAGAAACTGAACCCTCCTGCATTGCCGAAGCTGCCCGCACTCCTGAGGTCGTTGCGCGCGCCGTGGGCCTGTGCAGCATCTTCCACGACGAGCATGTTCCGCTCCGCGCAGAATGACTGGATTTCCTCGATCTGCGCCAATTGCCCATAGAGATGCACGGGCACGACAACGCGTGTTCGCGGGGTCACCGCTCGGGCAAGGGTTTGCACACCGAGATTGAACGTCCCGGCAGCGACGTCGGCAAATCGAACGCGCAATCCGGCGTCTGTGACAGCCAGTGCAGAGGCAATGAACGAATTGGCTGGAACAATCGCTTCATCGCCAGGCGCAATCCGCCCCAGCGATATGTATGCGCGCAGGACCAGCCGAAGGGCGTCAAGCCCGTTCGCCACGGAAATGCAGTGGCGCGATCCGTTCCAGGCAGAAAATGACTGCTCGAACTGCTCGGTCTCGCGGCCAAGAATGTAGCGCCCGCTCTGCGCTATTCTCCGGAAGGCCAGTTCAAATTCCGATTGGTGTCGCGCATTGATCGCGCGAAGATCGATGAATGGTATGCGCATCAACTGTCCAAGGCTGTGCGATATGTGCCAGCTTCGTTGGCAATGCCGGCACGACGGTCGATCGTCGGCGGCTCAGGCCTTAGCGCTCGCGAAGACCCGCTCTACATGTTAGAGAGGGCGTTCACGTAACCGGCGTACTCGCGGTGATAGTCGCCTTCGTCGTACTTCTTCGAAGCCAGTACGAGGCAAACGGACCCTGACGAGAAATTGTCCAATTCTCGCCAAATCATCGGGCAGATATAGAGACCGTAGTACGACCGATTGAGGTGAAAGCGCTTCTTGTCGGTTCCATCGTCCAGCACAACATCAAAGCTGCCGGACATGGCGATAATGAATTGGTGCAGCGTCTTATGGGCGTGTCCACCGCGTTCCGCGCCTCCCGGGACGTCGTATAGATAATAAGCCCGCTCGAAGTCAAAAGGGACGTGCCGCCCCCCCTCGACGAAGGTCAGGTTGCCCCTCGGATCCGCGATCTTGGGCAGCAATATCAAGCGACAATCGCTTATGCTGGGCTTCTTGGTCATGTCAGGGTTAGCATGCAAGCAGCATGCCTAGATTGGAGACTTTTGGCTATCACAGCAAGAGTTCGAAGAACTGGTGCGCCACGGACCGCGCGCCAAAACCTTCCTTCTGGTCGATCAAGCCTTGATTGAGAATGCGGCCCTGGTCTTCGTTGGAGGAACCCAGATCAAAATACTCCCGGGTTGCGTACTCGTCGTCGATCAGGCGCGCGAGCAACAGGTCCAATGCACCGGTCTCCCTGCCTCGCGGGCTCGCCGCGATATATTGCACGTGCGCGACCCGTGGCGAGTCGTATACGACGACGCCCGCGACGAGTTCATTCGCCTCTGTACACAGGTGGAGGCGGATTGCTTCCGGAAAGCGCGCGTGGAGCAATTGAATCTCGCTCAAGGCGTGGACTGGCCTCACCTCATGCCGTGACGCCAGATTGGCCTCCAGGAGACTCCAGAATCCCGCAAAGTCGGTAGATCGATGTGCGCGCAGCCCAAGGCGCTCCGCGTACTTTATGCGCCGGCGCCGGCGCTCCTGAAGCTCGATTCTCGCCCGCATCGGAATCACAGACAGAACGTCGACCCGATAGAGTTTTGCATCGGCCCGGAACAGGGCATATCGATCCTCGTCTGCCGGCTGCTGATGATAGACATAGGGGATCGTCTTGTAGCGCCACGAGGCGAAGCCCCGGTCTGCGAGATACCGGCACGCGGAATCGAATACCTTAAGCATCATCGGCGTGGTCATGGACCGCCCGCTCACCACCCCGCCAAAGGTCAGGCCGGCATGGCTCACGAAATGAACATCGTCTTCATGCCCCGGAATGACCGCCGCCAATCGGTCCCGCTCGTCGCGAACGAGCAGCGAATGGTCTCGAAACCGGTCGGCATGGTAATCCATGTAGCCCCGCTCGAACAGAAACGTACCGTTCTTGCTTGCCCGCACGAATGCGTTCCACGAAACGGCGTCGTCGGGTTTATAGCGCTCTATTCTCATCGTGCATCGGACCGGACCGCTACCGCAAAACCATCCCGTCCAAATTCGTTCCCGTTATAGAAGCAATACGTCTGGCCCGCCAGATCGATCACCGCCGAATACATGATCGCCTGACTATCGAAGCCTTGCGCGCTTACCCCGAGGTTCAACTCGTCATCGGTGCGCATCCATTGACGCCCGTCACGCGAGACCGCATAGCCGAGCCTGTAGGCATCGAGCGACCGGCGCCGGATCGAGTAAAACATCTCGTACAGCGACTCGTCCCGCCGGGCGATCCACGGGCGGCCGAAGCCATGCTCATCGAGATCGGTTACCTCGAGCAGAGTGGCTCCCGCCTTCGGCCACTCGATGCCGTCAGTCGATTCCGCATACTTGATCGTGTAGTTGGGCTTGGCCTTCCCCGATACCTCGGTCCACTCGGATCCCGCCACGTACCAAAGCCGGTAGACACCCTGCTCGCGCAAGACGAAAGGTCCGCATCGGAACAAGAGCTCGCTATCCGACCGCTCGAGTACCGGACACTCGGAATGGCGGCAAAACGATTCGCCGCCGTCATCGCTGATCGCGAGCCCCGTTAACAGCCGATAGCGGATTCGCGTCCCAAGCTCGAATCCGACGTAATACATGTAGAGGCGGCCACGCTCCCCCTCGATGACGCAGCATGCGAGAACGCCGTTCTCGTCGAACGTTCCTGGTCGACCGATATCGAGGACTGGTCGATCGGAAAACGAAAGCACGCGCTTCGGGTCGCTCGCGTCAACGTCGACGTAGCCGCATCGCCCGATCCCGCGATCGTCGCAGCAGGTCACGAAGACCCGGACGCGGTCAGCGGCGATCCGAATCGGCGTGGGAATCATCGCGTGCGACCGGGCCCATTCCTGCGACCCATCGGGGCGCCACACAATACCCAGCTTCGTCCAGCGCATCGGCCTACCTACGCACTCGCGACAGCCGTCGGGCGCTTCCCGTGCCTTCGCCGGGCGTCCCTTGGACGACCTTGTCTTCTTCGATGTCCCGGGCGACGAACGCTCCGGCGCCGATCAGGCAGTCATCCCCGATCCGCACGTTGTTTGAAATCGTCGCGTTTACCCCGATGAAGCAGCTGTTTCCAATGTCGCAATAACCGGATATGACGGCGTGCGACGCCACGAATACATTGTCGCGAATGACGCTGTGGTGGCCAACGTGGTTTCCGCTCCACAGGACCACGTTAGCGCCGATCTTCACGAAGGGTTGCACGACATTGTTTTCAAAAATGAAACAATGCTCACCGATCTCCGCATTCTTCCAGACAAAAGCGTGGGGGCTTATGAAGGAAGCCGGTCGGTACCCCTTCTGCTTCGCCTCACCATAAAGTCGGGTACGGAGGCGATTCAGTTGCGTATATACGCTTGCGACGAAAAAGTGGTGGCTGGCTGGGGAGAATTGATGCTCGAGCTCTTCGAACGGGACGATTGGAAGCCCAAACAACTCGGTACGCTTGAGGTACGACCTCTCGACGGAAAAAGCGACGACCTCGAAGGGCGATTCGTTCGAAAAGTACTCGAAAGCAATCTCGGCAAAAGCCGTGTCGCCGATGATCACCAATGCATTTTCTTTTTTCACAGCCCCTCCTAGGGTCTGGTGATCAAAAGGTCCTCGCGCCGGTTGGACATGGGCAGCTCAGTCCCTTGTGGAACGACGTAGGCGTCATAGCCCGCCCTCCGGCATCGGGAAACCAGCCCCATCACCACGGCGTCATCGATCTTCCCCACCTCCACCCTTTGGCACTCGACCAGCGGAGCTTCATCGCGGCCCGTGAAATGCTTGTGGTGGTCGATCCCACGCCGTGAACTGAAGAATCGCTTTCGCTTGTCGACATTGGGGATATCTCCCAGGAGCAACTGCCCGCCTTCGGCCAGGAGAAGCAGCATCTGGTCGACGAAATCGAAAACGCTCGATTCCACGAACGCGTATTGCAGGACGCTATAGCTCAGGATTGCATCGAACGCACCGGCGTGGGCCAGAAGGAAGGCGCCGCAATCCTGCGGAAACCGTCCCGGCACCTTTTCGATGAAATCGAAATCCGGGACGCCGGCAAGCATCTCGGGCGAGTCGATCAATGTCAACCGGTGCCCATGACTCCGGCAGTGCTCGATGATCGCGACCGGTAAATCGCTGAGTCCTGGTCCCACGTCCAGAACCCGCTTGTTCCTTGCATCGAGGTTGGCGAGTTTGCTCCGAATGTCCTCGAAGATCCGGTCGGCGTAACCGTCCCGATAGCTATCCGGGAAGCCGATCTTCTCGTATTTGCTCAAGCCGGGGTCGGATGCGAGCTTTCGGAACTGCTCGAAAGTGAGGTTCTCGAAACGAGAGGGGTCGTTACCGGCCACGATGCACCCCGATACTCGGAACGGAAGGACTCAGATGCGCATGGCTCGAGATCACCGCAAACATCCGATCAGCGAGGCGACGCCAAGTATGATGGGCCAGGAACACGATACTCCTCTCATTGCCCGGCCCACTGCCCGAGCTCGGCTGCGGCTCGCTGGACTGCAGCTCGCCAATGACCCGGTCCCGACTCATGGACGATCTGCATCGTCGGATACCAAGGTGTCCGCGCGCAGTCCACCCCCCAGCGCCATTCGCTCCCGAAGCGATTGAGCAGCCACACCGGCTTCCCCAACGCGCCCGAAAGATGCGCGACCGCGGTGTCGACCGAGATGACGAGGTCGAGATTCGCGATAAGCGCGGCGGTGTCGAGAAGATCGCTGCACGCTTCAATCCATTGACCACCATCGCGCCCGAGCAACCCCCACTCGTCCCCCGCATCACCCTTCTGGAGACTGATGAACTCAACACCGTTGATGGACAGCAGTGGCGTGAATGTCTCCAAGGGAATGCTTCGCCTCGCGTCATCCTCCAGCGTTCTGCTCCCCGCCCACACGAGACCCACCTTCGGCCTCGCATCGGTCAGGCGGGCTTTCCATGCGGCAACCATCGATTCCGGCGCGGCGAGGTAGGGCACCGCATTGGGGACCGTTTCGATGCGAGTCCCGAACTCCCGCGGAAGGCTCATCATCGGGCAGTGCGCGTCGAAATCGATTGATTCGGCTTCTTCCTCGTCGGTGACGACCTGCTCAACCGCGGACATCGATGCAACGATCCGGCCAAGCGATGGATCGCACAGCACAGCGACTGAACCCGCGCCGCGAGCCCGAAGCTCCGGCAGGTAGCGCAGCATCATGATGCAATCGCCCAGCCCCTGCTCCGACCAGACGAGCAGTCGGTTGCCTGGCGGCGAATCGCCGCGCCAGCGCGGGCGGGACCGCAGCTTCCCGTCGAGGCCGGCCGAGCGGGCGTAGGGGCGCGACAAGGCCTCGAAGCGGCTCTCGTAGAGCTCGAATCCGTCCTGGTAATTGCCGAGCATCAGCAGGGTGGTGGCGAGGTTGTACCGGCTCGCAGGGCGATTCGGGTCGATCGCGAGAGCCTTGCGATACATGGACTCCGCACGCCCATGGTCTGCGCGCCTCGCAGCGATGGTGCCGAGATTGGTCAGCGCCCCGAGATGGTTCGGCCGCACGCGCAACGCATCCCGGCAATGCGCTTCGGCAAGATCGAGGTCGCCCTGCTTTTTCGCGATGGTTGCCAGATTGTTCATCGCGTCCGGAAAATCCGGGCGCAATTCCAGCGCTTTCCTGCAACAGGCCGCCGCCTCGGCGAGCAGGGAGCGCATCTGGAGTACGTCGCCGAGCCCGCTCCATGCCTCGGCGAGTGCGGGATTGGCGGCGATCGCTGTCCGGAACTCGTTTTCGGCCTCCGGGATCTTGCCCTGCATGCGCAGGACTGCGCCGAGGTTGCTGTGGGCGTCGGCATTCGACTTGTCGAGGCCAAGTGTTCGGCGGAAGCACTGCGCAGCCTCGTCCAGGCGGCCGCTTTCGACATGCACCAACCCGAGGTTATTCCAGGCCAAATGAAAATCGGGCCGGTGGGCTAGCGCGCGACGGTAAAGATCCTCGGCCTCCTGCAGGTCGCCCTGGTCCTTGCGGGCGCTCGCGAGATTGCTCAACGCCTCGACATTCGAAGGGTTGAGGTCCAGTGCGCTCCGAAAGCAGGCCTCGCCCTCGGCCAATCGTCCCTGGCCGCACAGGAGCCCGCCCAGCAGGTTGTATGCGACATCGGAGGTGGGGTCGAGCGCGACCGCCTGCCGATATAGCGACGCGGCGTCCGCGAGATTTCCCGATTGCTGGAGACGGAAAGCGGATTCCAGCAACGCCCAAGCAGATCGGGAAGCCGCCGGCCCTTCCGCAGTGACACCGGGGTCCGTCTTCCCCCGCAGGATGCCCCGGACAGCTCGAAGAAGATTCTGCAATGGAGCTCTCGACCGGCTGCCCCTCGTCAACGCCTGTTGACCGCCAGTCGCGTGACGATGTCCTTGGTGGCGCCCTCCGCGAATGAGTCGCTGTATCCGAGCTCCTTCAGTTTCCATTTGAAGACGTTGCCGAGCTTCGCCTTCTTGTAGATCCCGAGACCGCGCTCGGTCTGGAACCGGACCGCACGCGCCCCCAGGCCTTCGAGGATCACCTTGATCTGATGCTTCGCGCCGGGATCGGTGCGCGCCTCCGATGCGGGGGGAAACCGGCGGCCCAGGTCGTTGGCCAAGGCTGTCGCGAATTCCTCGACTTCCCGCGTGTCGAACATTCCCAATAGGGCCACCTGCAGGATCCTCCCTTCGTTTCGGCGTCGACGCTGCGCCGCTGCGCCGGCGCACGCGAACTGAATCCGCTATATCACCGTGCAATGGTCGAGCGCTATGTCGATCACGGTCTCTTCGGGTATCGCGAGCAGCGCACGAGCGCGCCGTCCGTCGAACACGTCGACGGCGCAGCCATTGAAGTTGCGAGGACTGAACAACGGCGTCTCCATCCTGAAGCACTGATACCCGCAGTCCCGCACGCGCGCGGCAAGACCGCGCAGTTCGTCGTCATTCGCTGCAGCCAGCCACAGCTTGGGCCGAAGCCGCCATAGTGTATCAGCGGCGCCCTCCAGCGCGGCCATCGCCACGGCCCCGTCGCCGACCTTGATCCAGTGCAAGATTTCAAGGCGGAGATCGTCGATGGTCTCGACGTCGGGTGCGGGGACGGCCACTGGACGCAACGCGACCGGGGCGTCTGCTTTCGCGCTGCGGGAGCCCAGGCGGCGTTTCATCAGCGTCCAGTTCGCGAGGCGGTTTGCTTGCAGGTTCTGCGCCAGAACCTGTCTGCGCAGGAGGTCGTCCTCGTAGAGCATCAGGTGGCCGCCGGGACCGATCGCGGAGGCCAGGAAAAGCGAGTGGATGCCGATGCCCGGAGCGACCTCGACAATTGTCGAATCAGGCTCGATCCAGCGCGCAACGGCATCGAGCTGCAACTGCAGATATTCGCCGTAACGCTCGATCGAGGTTCCTGCGGGGGATTCCTGCGGCCAGTACTGGAGGATGCCCATGCGGGTTTCCGCGACCGCGCTGAGACCAGTCCTGGTCCGGAGCGAGGATCCGTCGGACGGGGCGCGCGGCGCTGCCGCCGGCGGCAGCGCGGGCGCCGCCTGCACCGCTCCATCGCCGCGAGGTTGCGCGGCAAGGTCCTCGAGCGCGGCCGCGACACGCTGGATGACGTCGTCCCATTCTCCCGGACGGACCTGCCGGAACAGGCGCATCGTCGGGTACCACGGACTGTCTTCGCGGCCCTCCATCCATCGCCAATCCGCCGGGGTGGGGACGAGGACCCATGCCGGCTTGCCAAGCGCGCCCGCGAGATGCGCCACCGACGTATCGACGCAGATCACGAGATCCAGCAGGCTGATGACCGCCGCGGTGTCGGCGAAATCGCGCAGGTCCGCGCCGAGATCGACCATTGGCTGCCCTGCGGATGCCGCGCTGGCCTCGGCAGCCTGGGCGCCCTTTTGCAGCGAGAAGATCCGAACGCCGTCCACCCGCCATAGCGGCGCGAGCTGTGCCAGCGGTATCGACCGGTAGCGATCACGCAGGTGTCCTGGATCGCCCGCCCAGACCAGGCCGACCTTGAGCGACAGCCCGCCGCGAAAACGTTCCGTCCACCGGTCGATCCGCTGCGGCTCGGCCCGGAGATAGGGGACCTCCGCGGGGATCGACGCGAGATCGGTATCGAAGACCCTGGGCAGGCTCATCAGGTGGATGTAGTAATCGAACTCGGGGACGGGTTCGCCCCCATCCAGGATGCGATCGATCCCCGGAAAGCTCTGTGCGAGCTCGCGAATGTTCTTGCGGAGCTGCAGCAGAACGGTCCCACCCAGCGCCTTGACCTGCGGCGCATAGCGGATGAACTGGATGACGTCGCCGATGCCCTGCTCCGAGCGCAGCAGGATCGTCTTGCCGCGCAGGTCCTGGCCGGCCCACAGCGGCTTGCGGTAGGAGGGCCGCAGCGAAAGCAACGGATCCTGAAGCCAGCGGAACTCGTAATGCGCAAAGCCTTCGGGCAGGCGCCCTGCCGTCAGCAATGCATGGCCGTAATGGGCGTGTGCACCCACCGAGGGCCGCTTCGGGAGCTCGCGCTCGTACAGCCCCAACGCGTCAGGCAGCCGCCCCGTTTCCCGCAGGCATATCGCGAGGTTCAGATGGCGATCGACCTCGCCCGTCGCCTTGCCGCAGGATTCTGCGTGCTCGAAGGCTTCGATCGCTTCGCCGAAGCGATCCTGCGTGATCAGCGCGACGCCCAGGTTGATCCACCCACGTACACTCCCCGGATCGATCTCGACGACGCGCCTGGCGTATGCCTCCGCCTCCGCCAACCGGTTCTGCGCGTACCTGCAATCGAAGAGCTGCGCCAGACAGTCGGGATTTTCCGGAGACAGGTCCATGGCGCGCCCGAACGACGCCACCGCCTCGTCGATCCGGCCTTGGGCGCGCAACGACGATCCGAGTCCGAAATGGCCTGTCCAGTCGTTTGGAGCACCCGCGACAGCCCTGCGCATCCACTCCTCGGCCCCTTGCGCGCCCGTTGTCCACATGCAGGCCCAGCCGGCTCGAAGGTGGAGGTGCGGGCGATCGAGACCCGATGCGACGGCTTTCAGCAACCACGGGCGCGCTTCCTTGAACCGCGCCCAGTCGAAGAGGGCCCAGCCGCGGGCACAGATCCAATCGGGATCCCCGGGCACCGCAGCAAGCGCCGCGTCGATAATGGCGAGCGATTCGGCATAGAAGCCGGACGCGGCGAGCTCGACGGCGGCTTCCGGGCTCGCCTCCACGGGCGCGCGCACCGCCGTCGCCATGCGCGCCTGCGTCGACGCCACCGCTGCATCGGCGGACGCGTCACGGGTGCCGGACAACCTGAAGAGCCTGCGCAGCATCGACACTCAGGCGAGCCGCCGGCAACGATCGAGCGGAACGTCGACGACCCGTTCCTCGGGAAGCGCGATCACCAATGCTCCGGGCCGGCCCGCGAAGATGTCGCGCTCGCGGTTGTCGAAATTGCGAGGATTGAACATGGGCGCCTCGAATCGCCAGCAACCATAACCGAAGTCGCCCGCGCGCGCCGCGAGCGCCCCGACGTCGGCGTCTGCCGGGACCGTCACGAACAGAAGGGGTCGCAATCGCCACAGCGTTCCGGCGGCGCCCTCCAGGACGTCGAGTGCCCCGCGGCTGCCGTTGATCTTCACGGCATCGAGCTTCTCGAGGCGGAGCTCGTCGATCGTCTCGTCGAAGTCGGCGCTCGCTGGCGTCTGCGCGTGCGGGCGGCGCAGCTCGAATTCTGCGTCCGGCGCCATGCGGTCGGGCTGCGGTCGCCGCAACCTGCGTCGCATCACGGTCGCATTCCCAACGCCATTGGACCTGAGATTCTGCTCGAGAACCTGCCTGCGCAATCGATCGTCCTCGTAGGCGAACACGTGACCCTCGTGGCCGACGCGGCGCGACAGCCACAGCGTATGCGCACCGACACCGGCATCGATTTCCATCACCGTCGCGGCAACAGCGACGAACCGCTCGAGGAATTCGACCTGCGCTTGCTGGTACTCACCATAGTATTCGATCGAGGTGCCGACGTCGGCGTCATCGGGAAAGTATTGCACGATACCGACGCGCGTCTGGGCGACGCGGCTCAAGCGCAATGCGCGGCGGTCCGATCCCTGCACTTCGGCCACTCCTCCCGCGGCCGCGCGAAACCGCGACAATGCGGCCTCCGCTGTCACCGTGCCGGCGTCCCGCGTTTCCATAGGGTGCGTCCTGAGCGCACCTGCCTGCACGGCGTCGCGCAACGTCTCGCTCACCCGCCCGATGACCTCGCTCCAGTCGCCGGGCGTGCGCTGGCGGAACAGACGCATCGTCGGGTACCAGGGACTGTCTTCGCTGTCCTCCATCCAGCGCCAATCCGCCGGCGCGGGTATCAGAGTCCACACGCGTTTCCCGAGCGCCCCGGCGAGGTGGGCGACGGCTGTGTCCACGCCGATCACCACGTCGAGGTGGCTGATCGCCGCCGCAGTGTCGCCGAAACTCGAAAGCTCCGGGCCGAGATCGACGACATCGGCGGCCGAGTCGCTCGCCTTCAGCGCCGCCGCCGCCGGCCCCTTCTGCAGCGAATAGAAGCGCGCTCCCGGAACCTGCAGCAGCGGCGCGAGGGATTCCAGCGTGACCGAGCGGAAGCGGTCGCGCAGATGCGTCGGCGATCCCGCCCAGACCAGTCCCACCTTGATCTTCGCGTCGGCGCCGATCCTCTGCGCCCACCGCACGTCGCGATCGGCATGCACGCGCAAATACGGAACATTGGCGGGAATCGAAGCGAGGTCGGTTCCGAAAACCCGCGGGAGGCTCAGCAGATTGACGTAATACTCGAACGGGGGGTAGGGCTCGTTGGCGCCGAAAACGCGGTCGATCGCGGGCAAGCCCGTCGCCAGCTCGCGCAGTTCCTCGCGCAGAAAGACGAGCACCGTCGCACCCAGCGACTTGAGCATCACGGCATAGCGGATGAACTGGATGAAATCGCCGAAGCCCTGCTCCGACCACAGCAGGATCGCCTTGCCGCGCAGGTCCTGTCCGGCCCATTGCGGCTTGACGAAATTCGGGCGCGCAGCGGACAGGGGCGCGTCCATCCAGCGGAACTCGTACTGTGGCCAGGCTTCGGCGAAGCGGCCGGAGATCAGCAGCGCCAGCGCGTAGTGCGAATGGAGGCCCACGCCGGGGTTGTGCGGCAGCCTTCGCTCCAGCATCGCCAGCGCCTGTCGCGTGCGTCCTGCGCGCAACAGGCAGATCGCGTAGTTGACCGCATCGTCGCCCATGTCGCCGTCGCTGGCTTCGAGGTTTTCCGCCCGCTCGAATACCGCGACGGCCTCGTCGTGGCGCTCCTGGCTGCACAGTGCCATGCCGAGATCGGCATGGGCGCCGGCCTTTTCCGGGTTCAGTGCGACCCCTCGACGCGCAAGAAGCTCGGCGGCGGCATAGGCGCCGAGGTCGATCTCGCACGCAATCAGGCTGGACAGGCAATGCGCGTCATCCGGATTGAGCGCCAGCGCGCGCTCGAACGCCGCCTTGGCCTCGTCCGTGCGCTTCTCCGCGCGCAACAGGGTCGCCCATCCGAAGTGGCTCGCCCAGTCGCCCGGTGCCAAATCGATCGCGCGTTGCATTGCGCCCGCCGCTTCGTCGGTGCGACCGAGCCACAGATACGTCCAGCCGAGCTTCGCGTAGACATCGCCGTTTCGCAACCCGGCATCGACCGCCAGGGCGAGCGCAGCGCCAGCTTCGCGGTATCGGCCCCAGGCGAAGAGCGTCGCTCCGCGGGCATACAGGAGCTCGCCGTTGGAAGGATCGAGCTGCAGCGCCTGGTCGACCTGCTCGAGGGCCTGCGCGAGGCGCCCCGCCTCGACGTGGGCCAGAGTCTCGGCGACCGCATCGTTGCGCCGGGGTGGTTCAGTCGCGCGTGTAGCGGGAAAACGTCCATCGGCGGACGCGACGCCATCGGCAGCCTTGCGGCCCCGCACATTCGACAGCAGCTTGCTCAGGATCCGCACGTCGCCACAAAAGAATCGGGCCGGAGGGATCGAGACGATCCCTGCCGGCCCTGGGGGTGAAACTCGGGGATTACGGACGGAACGCCGACGGCACGTACTTGGCCGCGCAGCCCGCGAAGCTACCCGTCCACGTCGAGATCGTCGCGGTGTCGCCCGCCGCTGCAGTCGGCGTCAGCGTCAGCGTGCACTCGGTCGGCGACGCGCCGGTTTGCTGGGAAACGCCGGAAATCACGCCCGTCGCGACGTTGAGGCTCGCAACGTAATGGGTGGCCGTGGTCGAACATCCCGCCGCGGTGATGTCCGCAGGCATCGTCCCAGCGTGCGTCGACGTGTATTCCGCGACCGACGTCTTGCAGGCTGCGATGGCCGCTTCGAGTTCCGACATCTTCGACCGGATCACGTAGTCCTGATAGGCAGGCAGAGCAATCGCAGCCAGGATGCCGACGATCGCTACCACGATCATCAGTTCGATGAGCGTGAAGCCCTGTTGAACGCGTTTCATTGACTTTCTCCTTTTGTTGAAAAAACCGCAAATTCACATCGGCATCCAGCGATGCTCGACAAGACTCAGCAAACCATATGCCAACGTCCTAACCGCCGATCGTCG
>DATIQL010000005.1:0-10571 GCA_035470905.1 Casimicrobiaceae bacterium | reverse complement strand
CAGCAGCGCGCCGCCACCGGTCAGCACCATGCCCTTGTCGGCAATATCTGCGCCGAGCTCGGGCGGGGTTTGTTCCAGCGCAGACTTCACCGCACTGACGATGCTGTTCAGCGGATCGGTCAACGCTTCCAGGATTTCGTTGCTGGAAATGGTGAAGCTGCGCGGGATGCCCTCGGCCAGGTTGCGGCCCTTGACCTCCATCTCCTTGACCTCGGAACCGGGGAAGGCCGAGCCGATCTGCTTCTTGATCGCTTCGGCGGTGGGCTCGCCGATCAGCATGCCGTAGTTGCGGCGGATGTAGTTGATGATCGACTCGTCGAACTTGTCGCCGCCGACGCGGATCGAGCCCTTGTAGACCATGCCGCCCAGGCTGATGACGCCGACCTCGGTGGTGCCGCCGCCGATGTCCACGACCATCGAGCCGCTCGCCTCGGACACTGGCAGGCCGGCACCGATCGCCGCGGCCATCGGCTCCTCGATCAGGTACACGTCGCTGGCGCCGGCGCCGAGCGCCGATTCGCGGATCGCGCGGCGCTCGACCTGGGTCGAACCGCAGGGCACGCAGATGATGATGCGCGGGCTCGGGGAGAACAGCCGCGAGTCGAGCACCTTCTTGATGAACTGCTTCAGCATCTGCTCGGTCACCGTGAAATCGGCGATGACGCCGTCTTTCATCGGCCGGATCGCCGTGATGTTCCCCGGCGTGCGCCCCAGCATCTGCTTGGCCGCGAGCCCGACTTCCTGGATCACCTTCTTGCCGTTCGGACCACCCTCCTGGCGGATGGCGACAACCGAAGGTTCATCGAGAACGATGCCCTTGCCCCGGACGTAGATCAGCGTGTTGGCGGTCCCGAGGTCGATCGCGAGGTCGCTTGAGAAGTAGCCTTTGAAAAACTCGAACATGAAGTGCAGTCGCCCATGACGGCCATCGCGGGATCTCCGAAGGTGGAGATGGGTCCGGGCCGCTCTCGTGAAATTGGCGGTTATGATACCCTAAGGCGCTTTTCCTCCGCACTGATTCGATGCGGTATTTCCAGGCGATGCACGGCCGCTTGCGCATGCATCGCGCCTCGCCTGCGCCCTCGCGCCGATTCGGCGCCGCAGGGCCCGGCGACCCGCTCCCGCCCGAGAGACGATGGCCCTGACCTCAGACGACGTTCAACGCCTTGCGCGACTCGCGCGCATCGAGATCGACGCGGGCGAGACCCGCGACGTGCAGGCGAAGCTCGACGCGATCTTCGCGATGATCAGCGACCTCCTCACGATCGACACCGAAGGCATCGAGCCCATGGCCCATGCCCAGGACGTCACGCTGCCGCTGCGCGACGATGTCGTGACCGAGGAGGATCGCCACGCGCTGTTCCAGAGCGGCGCCCCGTCGGTCGCCGCGGGCCTCTACCTCGTTCCGAAGGTCATCGACTAGCGTGAGGACGATCGGCGAGATGGTGGCGGCGCTCGAGGCGCGGAAGGTTTCGAGCGTCGAGCTCGTGCAGGACGCGCTGTCGCGCATCGCTTCCGCCCAGGCGAGGCTGAACGCTTTCATCACCGTCGACGCGGAAGCCGCGCTCGCCAGCGCAGGCGAGGCCGATGCGGCGCGCTCGCGCGGCGGGGCGACGGCGCTGTCCGGCATCCCGATCGCGCACAAGGACGTGCTGATGACGGCGGGCATGCGCACGACCTGTGGCTCGCGGATGCTCGGGAATTTCGTCGCGCCCTACGATGCGCATGTCGTCGCCCGGCTGCGCGAAGCCGGCACCGTGCTGGTCGGCAAGACGAACATGGACGAGTTCGCGATGGGCTCGTCGAACGAGAACTCCTGGTTCGGCCCGGCGCGCAACCCCTGGAATCCGGCGTACATCCCGGGCGGCAGCTCCGGCGGGTCGGCCGTGGCGATCGCCGCGGGGCTCGTGCCCGGAACCACCGGCACCGACACCGGCGGATCGATCCGCCAGCCCGCAGCGATGTGCGGGATCACCGGCATCAAGCCGACCTACGGCCTGTGCTCGCGCTACGGGCTGGTCGCCTTCGCCTCCAGCCTCGACACGCCGGGGGTCTTCGCCCGCGATGCGCTGGGCTGCGCGCTGCTGCTCGACGCCATGGCCGGGCACGACGCGCGCGACTCGACCTCGCTCGCCCGGCCACCCGAAGAGCGCGCGCGTGCGCTGCGCGAGCCGGCGCCGGCGAAGCCGCTCGCCGGCTTGCGCATCGGGCTTCCCCGCGAATATTTCGGCGAAGGCATCGACGCCCCGGTCGCGGCCGCGATCGACGGCGCGCTTGGAGAGCTGCGCGCGCTGGGGGCGACCACCGTCGACATCGAGCTGCCTGCGGTCAGGCACTCGGTCCCCGTCTACTACGTGCTCGCGCCCGCCGAGGCCTCGTCGAATCTGTCGCGATTCGACGGTGTCCGCTATGGCCATCGCGCCGAGCGCTACACCGACCTGGCGGACATGTACTGTCGCACCCGCGCCGAGGGCTTCGGCGCGGAAGTCAAGCGCCGGATCCTCGTCGGCACCTACGTGCTGTCGCATGGCTACTACGATGCCTATTATCTGAAGGCCCAGCAGGTGCGGCGCCTGATCGCCCGGGATTTCGCCCGCGCCTTCGATCGCTGCGACGTCATCGTCGGGCCGACGGCGCCGACGGCGGCGTTCCCGATCGGGTCCAAGGCCGACGACCCGGTGCAGATGTACCTGAACGACATCTTCACCATCGCCGCCAACCTGACCGGCATCCCCGCGATGTCGATTCCCTGCGGCTTCACCCCGGACGGGCTGCCCATCGGGATGCAGATCCAGGGCGACCATTTCGGCGAAGCGCGGATCCTCGACGTCGCGCACCGGTTCCAGCAGGCGACCGACTGGCACCTGCGCGAACCCGGGGGGGCCGCGGCGTGAGCTGGGAAATCGTCATCGGGCTGGAGACCCACGCGCAGCTCTCCACGGCGTCGAAGATCTTCTCCGGCGCGTCGACCGCCTTCTGCGCGGCGCCGAACACCCAGGCCTCCGCCGTGGACATCGCGCTGCCCGGCGTGCTCCCGGTGCTGAATCGCGGCGCCGTCGAGCGCGCGATCCGCTTCGGGCTCGCGGTCGGCGCGAGCATCAACCGCAGGAGCGTGTTCGCGCGCAAGAACTACTTCTACCCCGATCTGCCCAAGGGCTACCAGATCTCGCAATACGAGATCCCCGTCGTCCGGGGCGGGGCGCTGACCATCGCCGCCGGCGACGGCGAGAAGACGGTGCGCCTCACCCGCGCGCACCTCGAGGAGGACGCCGGCAAGTCGCTGCACGAAGGGCTGCCCGCGGGGCTTTCCGACGTCACCGGCATCGACCTCAACCGCGCCGGCACGCCCCTGCTCGAGATCGTCTCCGAGCCCGACATGCGAAGCTCGGCCGAGGCCGTCGCCTATGCGCGCAAGCTGCACGCGCTGGTCATGTGGATCGGCATCTGCGACGGCAACATGCAGGAAGGAAGCTTCCGCTGCGACGCCAACGTCTCGGTGCGGCGCGCAGGCGAGCCGCTGGGCACCCGCTGCGAGATCAAGAACCTGAACAGCTTCCGCTTCCTGCAGCAGGCGATCGACCACGAAGTGCGGCGCCAGATCGAGCTGATCGAGGACGGCGGCAAGGTCGTGCAGGAGACGCGCCTCTACGACCCCGACCGCGACGAGACGCGGTCGATGCGCAGCAAGGAGGACGCGCAGGACTACCGCTATTTCCCCGATCCCGACCTGCCGCCGCTCACCATCGACGAGGACTGGATCCAGCGCGTGCGCGCCGCTCTGCCCGAGCTCCCCGAGGCGATGCGCGCGCGGCTCGTCGCCGAGCACGGCATCACCGACTACGACGCCGCGCAGCTCACCGCCTCGCGCGAGCTCGTCGATTACTACGAGGCGACCGTCACGGCGCCGGTATCGGCGGACCTTGGTCCGGCCGCATACAAGCTCGCCGCCAACTGGGTGCTGGGCGAATTCTCCGCGGCGCGCAACCGCAGCGACGTCACGGTGGCCGCCGCGCCGGTGAAGCCGGCACAGCTCGCCGGGCTGCTGCGGCGCATCGCCGACGGCACGCTGTCGGGCAAGATGGCCAGGGACGTGTTCGATGCCCTGTGGGCGGGCGAAGCCTCGGGCGAGAACGCTGCCGATGCGATCATCGAGCGCCGCGGCCTGCGTCAGATCTCCGATGCCGGCGCGATCGAGGCGCTGGCCGATCAGGTCATCGCTGCCAATCCGGCCATCGTCGCCGAAGTCCGCGCCGGCAAGGACAAGGCGTTCAATTCCCTCGTCGGCCAGGTGATGAAAGCCTCCAAAGGCAAGGCCAATCCCGCGCAGGTCAACGACATCCTGCGCCGCAGGCTCGGGGCATAGGCACCGTCACCCCGGCCCTCACCCGCTCGGCGCTGATGCGCCTCGCACCCTCTCTCCCGCAAGCGGGAGAGGGTCGGGGTGAGGGTCCTGCCCCCTCGCCCGCTTGCGGGAGAGGGATGGGGTGAGGGTCCTGCCCCCTCTCCCGCTTGCGGGAGAGGGATGGGGTGAGGGCGATCAGGAATGCAGCGGCTTGAACCGCGGCCGGTGCGGCCGCGCGGCTTCCTCGCCGAGGCGTTTCCGCTTGTCGGCTTCGTATTCGTGGAAGTTCCCCTGGAAGAACACCCATTTCGAGTTGTCCTCGACGGCCAGGATGTGGGTCGCGATGCGGTCGAGGAACCAGCGGTCGTGGGAGATGACCAGGGCGCTGCCCGCGAATTCCTCGAGCGCCTCCTCGAGGGCGCGCAGCGTCTCGACGTCGAGGTCGTTCGACAGCTCGTCGAGCAGCAGCACGTTGCCGCCCTTGAGCAGCGTCGCGGCCAGATGCAGCCGGCCGCGCTCGCCGCCCGATAGCGTGCCGACGTTCTTCTGCTGGTCGGCGCCCTTGAAGTTGAAGCGGCCGAGATAGGCGCGCGAGGGCATCTCGAAGCGGCCTACGGTCAGGATGTCCTGGCCGCCGGAGATCGCTTCCCACGCGGTCTTGTCGTTGGGCAGCGCTTCGCGGGTCTGATCGACAACGGCGAGCTGCACCGTGTGGCCGATGACGATGTCGCCCGAATCCGGCTTCTCGGCGCCGCTGATCATGCGGAACAGCGTCGTCTTTCCGGCGCCATTGGGTCCGATGATGCCGACGATCGCCCCGGGTGGAATTGAAAAAGAGAGGTCGTCGATCAGCACGCGGTCACCGAAGGCCTTGCTGACGTTCCTGAACTCGATCACCGAATCGCCGAGGCGCTCGGCGACGGGGATGAAGATCTCCTGGGTCTCGTTGCGCTTCTGGTGCTCGTAGCTCGAGAGCTCCTCGAAACGCGCGATCCGCGCCTTGCTCTTGGCCTGGCGTCCCTTGGGGTTGCTGCGCACCCACTCGAGCTCCTTCTGCATCGCCTTGATGCGGGCGGCTTCCTGCTTCGACTCGGTCTCGAGGCGCTGCTCCTTCTGCGTAAGCCACGACGTGTAGTTGCCTTTCCACGGGATGCCGTGGCCGCGGTCGAGCTCGAGGATCCATTCGGCCGCGTTGTCGAGGAAGTAGCGATCATGGGTGACGGCGATGACGGTGCCCGGAAACTTCTGCAGGAACTGCTCGAGCCATTCGACGCTCTCGGCGTCGAGATGGTTGGTCGGCTCGTCGAGCAGTAGCATGTCGGGCTTCGACAGCAACAGCTGGCACAGCGCGACGCGGCGCTTCTCCCCGCCGGAGAGCTTGCCGATCGCCGCATCCCACGCCGGCAGCCGCAGCGCGTCGGCCGCGATCTCCATCTGCACGTCGGAATTGGCGCCGGAGGCCGCGATCACCGCCTCGAGGCGTGCCTGCTCGGCCGCCAGCGCGTCGAAATCGGCATCGGGCTCGGCATACGCGGCATAGACTTCCTCGAGGCGCGCCTTGGCCGCGAGCACCTCGCACATGCCCTGCTCGACGGCTTCGCGCACCGTCGCTTCGGGATCGAGCGCGGGTTCCTGCGGCAGGTAGCCGATGCGCAAGCCGGGCATCGGCACCGCTTCGCCTTCGAATTCGCGGTCGACGCCGGCCATGATCCTGAGCAGCGTCGATTTGCCCGAGCCGTTGAGTCCGAGCACCCCGATCTTGGCGCCGGGGAAGAACGACAGCGAGATGTCTTTCAGGATTTCGCGCTTGGGCGGGACGACCTTGCCCACACGGTTCATCGTGTATACGTATTGAGCCATCGGAATGGTGGTTGCCTGGCTGCGGGCCGAACGGGCCCGGCGCGGCAAGCCGGAATGATCGCGGTGGAAACCGCGATTATCGCAGACCGGCGGGTGCGACCGGTCAGTAGCGTCGCGCGGCGCCGGTCGGCGGCTGGGCCGCGGACAATCGCGTCGGCTTCGCCGAGCCGAAAGCATCGGACGCGCTGCTCTTCAGCTCGTGGAAGCGCCGCTTGTCGGCGTCGTAGCGCGCCGCAGCCGCGGCCGCTTCCTTCTGCTTGCCGGTGATGAAGACGGCCTGTCGCGCGAGCTCGGCATCGATGGACGCCAGCTCGCTCCCGATCGCCGCCGGAACCGCCTTGCCCGAATACCCGGCCTTCTGCGCCTCGAGCTGGTCGCGACGCTTGGCGATCTGCACGACGTAGGACCGCGCCGACGCGATCTGCCCCTCGATCGTCGCCAGGGCGCGGGTCTTCGCGAGGTCGATCTCGTTTTCGTTGGTGTAGGAATCGAGCAGTGCGCGATCGCGGCGCTCGGCGATCAGCCGTTCATGCTCGCGCTCGCGCTTCTGCTGCTCCTGCGCCTGGCGAGCCTCCCGCTCTGCCGCGGTGGGCGCCTGGTCGGTCGTCTTGACGGCGATGCCCTCGCGATTCAACTGGATGCTGGCGCGGTTCACCGCGTCGGGCGGCAGCTTGTCGCTGTAGTGGACGATGCCGCGGTCGTCGGTCCATTTGTACAGGCCCGCGTGCGCGCCGGCGGCGATCCCGCACAGCACGATGCCGGCAACAAGCGCGGGCAGCCGCCACCTCGCGCCCCGGCTCCCGCCGGCTGCCGATGAATCGCAGCGATCCGGGCCGTTGCGGCCCCCGGATTCGAGGATTCGTGCCTGTCCTGCCGTCGCGTTCATTGCAATTCCTGTCCGGTCATTCGATTCGGGGCGTGCTCAGCGTGCTCCGTAGCGCTCCCGGTAGGCGGCGATGGCCGGTCGCATCGCCGCCAGGTCCGCGCGGTCGTCGATGAAGGCCATCACGTCATCGAGGTTCGCAATCGCCACGACGGGAACGCCGTAGGCATCGCGTACGTCCTGCACCGCCGACGTTGCGCCCTGTCCGCGCTCCATCCTGTCGAGTGCGATCAGCACGCCCGCGGGCGTCGCCCCGTGGGCACGGATCAGCTCGACCGATTCGCGCACCGACGTGCCCGCGGTGATGACGTCGTCGACGATCATCACCCGTCCCGCCAGCGGCGCGCCGACGACCGAGCCGCCTTCGCCATGATCCTTCGCTTCCTTCCGGTTGTAGCTGTACGGCAGGTTATGCCCGATGGCGGCAAGCGCAATGGCCGTCGCGGCAGCAAGGGTGATGCCCTTGTACGCCGGTCCGAAGAGCTGGTCGCAGCCGATGCCCGAGGCGAGCAGCGCCTCCGCATAGAACTCGCCCAGCCGTCGCAGGCTTGCGCCATCGTTGAACAGGCCCGCATTGAAGAAATACGGACTCTTGCGCCCCGCTTTGGTCACAAACTCCCCAAACCGAAGCACGTCTCGTGCCAATGCGAACTGGAGGAAATCCTGTCGGAAGTCGGTCATGAGCGCGGGGCGGACGAATCGGGGACGAAGACGGGCGCCGAGTATAGCGTTCCACCGGCGCCCGGCGCCCTCGCCCTGCGGTAAACTCGCGCCCTTTTCGCGGTCGAGCGATGCGAGTCATTTCCCTCAACGTCAACGGACTGCGCTCGGCCGAGCGCAAGGGTTTCGCGCGCTGGCTCGCGCGCACCGAGCCGTGGGACGTCGTCTGCGTCCAGGAAATCAAATGCATGCGCGAGGACGTGCCGCGACCGCTGGTCGCGCCGCGGGGGGCGCACGCCGCGTTCCACCCGGCCGAGCGCAAGGGCTACGCCGGCGTCGCCCTCTATTCAAAAGTCGCAGCACCGGTGAGTGCGGGGTTCGGTCATCGCGAATTCGACGCCGAGGGGCGTTATCTGCAGGCCGATTTCCGCGACGTGTCGATCGTCAGCCTCTACCTGCCATCGGGTTCGAGCGGCGAGCACCGGCAGGCGTCCAAGTTCCGCTTCCTCGATGCATTCCTGCCGAAGCTCGCGAGCCTCGTCCAGAGCGGCCGCGAGGTCATCCTCTGCGGTGACTGGAACATCGCGCACCAGCCGATCGACCTTCGGAACTGGCGCAGCAACCAGAAGAACTCGGGTTTCCTCCCCGAGGAGCGCGCGTGGCTCACGCGGGTGTTCGACGAGCTCGGATTCGTCGACGTCTTCCGTCGACTCGACCCGCGGCCGGAGCAATACACGTGGTGGTCCAATCGCGGACAGGCCTGGGCGAAGAATGTCGGCTGTCGCATCGATTACCAGATCGCGACGCCCGGCATCGCGTCGACCGCGCGGGCGACGTCGATCTACCGGAACCGCCGCTTTTCCGATCACGCACCGCTCGTCGTCGATTACGACTTCGAGCTCCGCTGAAAAGTCGAGGGTGCCCGCGCCCCGCTCCCCGGCCCACGCGACGCGCGAACCCGCACGATGATCCGCATCTCGAACCTGACCCTGGCCCGCGGCAACAAGCGGCTGCTCGAAGGGGCCAACCTGACCGTGCACGTCGGCCACAAGGTCGGCATCGTCGGCGCCAACGGCTGTGGCAAGTCGAGCCTGTTCGCCGCGATCCGCGGCGAGCTGCTGCCCGACGCAGGCTCCATCGACCTGCCGCCTCGATGGACGCTCGCCCATGTCGCACAGGAGACGCCCGCCGTCGCAGCCCCGGCGATCGAGTACGTACAGGACGGCGACCGCGAGTTGCGCGACATCGAGCAGGCGCTGGCCGCCGCCGGCGCGGCGCATGCACATGCGCAGGGCAGCGGTGGCGCGATCGAGGCAGAGCGCGGCGAAGGGCGCGGCGCGGTAAGCGACGGCACCCGCCTCGCCGAGCTGCACCATCGCTTCGACGCCATCGGCGGCTACAGCGCCCGCGCACGCGCGGCGACACTGCTCGCAGGCCTGGGTTTCGACGAGCAGGCGCAGGCGCGACCGGTCGAGAGCTTCTCGGGCGGATGGCGGATGCGCCTCAACCTCGCGCAGGCGCTGATGTGCCGCTCGGACCTGCTGCTCCTCGACGAGCCCACCAACCACCTCGATCTCGACGCCGTCCTGTGGCTCGAGGACTGGCTGCGCCGCTATCCCGGAACGCTGCTGCTCGTCACCCACGATCGCGATTTCCTCGATGCCGTCGCCGACACGATCGTGCACGTCGACGCGGGCAGGCTGACCGCCTATACCGGCAACTACGCCCAGTTCGAGCGCGAGCGGGCCCAGCAACTCGCGCTGCAGCAGGCGGCGTACGCGAAGCAGCAGCGCCAGGTCGCCCACCTGAAGGCGTACATCGACCGCTTCCGCGCCAAGGCCACCAAGGCGCGGCAGGCGCAAAGCCGGATCAAGGCACTGGAGCGGATGGAGCTGATCGCCGCGGCCCACGTCGACAGCCCGTTCGCGTTCTCGTTTCCTCCGGTCGAGACCGCAGCGCGCCAGCTGCTGCGCCTCGAGCATGCAAGCCTGGGCTATCCGGGCGTCGCGCCGGTGCTCGAAGGCGTCGACTGGGCAATCCTCGCCGGGGCGCGCATCGGACTGCTCGGCGCCAATGGCGCGGGCAAGTCCACGCTGCTGAAATCCCTGGCCGGCACCCTGCCGCTGGTGTCGGGCGAACGCTTCGCTGCGCAGGGCCTGCGGCTGGGCTATTTCGCGCAGCACCAGGTCGAGCAGCTGCGTCCCGGCGAAAGCGCGCTGTGGCACCTGCGCCGGCTGGAGCCCGACACCCGCGAGCAGGAACTGCGCGACTACCTCGGGGGCTTCGATTTTCGCGGCGACATGGCGACCGCCAGCGTCGGCCGATTTTCGGGCGGCGAGAAGGCCCGGCTCGCGCTGGCGCTGATCGTCCGCCAACGCCCCAACCTGCTGCTGCTGGACGAGCCGACCAACCACCTGGACATCGAGATGCGCGAAGCGCTGACCGAGGCGTTGCAGGACTACGGTGGCGCGCTGATCGTCGTCGCGCACGACCGCCACCTGCTGCGCGCGACCGCCGACGAGCTGTGGCTGCTGGCCGACGGCAGGCTCTCGCCGTTCGACGGCGACCTCGACGACTACAAGGCGTGGGTGCTCGGACGCGAGCGCCGCGCCGGACGGCGTCCCGACGACGCCGTCGAGCCGGCGAAGGCACCCGCCGATCGCCGGAGCCGGAAACGCGAGGAAGCGCTGGCGCGCCAGAAGCGCTCCGACCAGCGCAAGCCGCTCGTCGCGAGGCAGGCAGTGCTCGAGCGCGACATGGAGTCGCTGGGGGCGGAAAGGAAGCTGCTCGATGCGTGGCTGGCCTCGCCCGATGCGTACACCGAGG
>DATIQL010000004.1:0-17341 GCA_035470905.1 Casimicrobiaceae bacterium | reverse complement strand
GCCCAAGCCCAAGTACCCGTTCCGCCGCATCCAGGCCTGGTTCGGCAAGCAGGACCGCGACGGGTTCATGCACCGGAGCTGGATCAAGAACCAGGGCTATCCGCACGACGAGTTCGACGGCCGCCCGGTGATCGGCATCTGCAACACGTGGTCGCAGGCGACTCCGTGCAACGCGCATTTCCGCGAGCTCGCGCAGCACGTGCGCGACGGCGTGCTCGACGCCGGCGGCTTCCCGATCGAATTCCCGGTGATGAGCCTCGGCGAGACGCTGATGCGGCCGACGACGATGCTGTTCCGCAACCAGGCGGCGATGGACGTCGAGGAGTCGATCCGGGCCAATCCTTTCGACGGCGTCGTGCTGCTGATGGGCTGCGACAAGACGACGCCGGCGCTGCTGATGGGCGCGGCATCCTGCGACCTGCCGACGATCGGCGTCTCCGGGGGTCCGATGCTGAACGGCAAGTTCCGCGGCGAGGACATCGGCTCGGGCACCCACGTCTGGAAGTTCACCGAGATGCTGAAGACCGGCGAGATGAAGGAGCCGGACATGGTCGAGGCCGAGAGCTGCATGTCGCGCTCCGCCGGCCACTGCATGACCATGGGCACGGCATCGACGATGGCCTCGATGGTCGAGGCGCTCGGGATGGGGCTGCCGGCGAATGCCGCGATCCCCGCAGTCGATTCCCGCCGCAGGGTGCTCGCGCGCATGGCGGGACGGCGCATCGTCGACATGGTGCGCGAAGACCTGCGGATGTCGAAGATCCTGACCAGGGAGGCGTTCGAGAACGCGATCATGGTCAACGGCGCGATCGGCGGTTCGACCAACGCCGTCGTCCATCTGCTGGCGATCGCCGGCCGCATCGGCGTCAAGCTGACGCTGGATGACTGGGACCGGCTCGGGCGCTCTATGCCGTGCCTGGTCAACCTGATGCCGTCGGGGCAGTACCTGATGGAGGATTTCTATTACGCGGGCGGGATTCCGGTCGTCATCCGCGAGATCGGCAAGTCGATCCACAGGAAGGCGCTGACCGTCAACGGCCGGACCATCTGGGAAAACTGCAAGGACGCGGTCAACTACGCCCCCAGGGTGATCACACCGCTCGCCAAACCGTTCAAGGCCCAGGGCGGCATCGCGGTGCTGCGCGGCAATCTCGCGCCGGACGGCGCGGTGTTGAAGCCGTCGGCGGCAACGCCGAAACTGATGAAGCACAGGGGGCGCGCGGTGGTGTTCGAGGACATCGACGATCTCAACCGGCGCATCGACGATCCCGGCCTCGACGTCGAGGCCGACGACATCCTGGTGCTCAAGAACTGCGGGCCCAGGGGCTACCCCGGATTTCCCGAGGTCGGCAACTTCGCGCTGCCCGCCAAGCTTCTGAGGAAAGGCGTCACCGACATGATCCGCATCTCGGACGCGCGGATGTCGGGAACGGCATACGGGACGGTCGTGCTGCACACCGCGCCGGAGGCGGCCGCAGGCGGCACGCTGGCGCTGGTCGAGAACGGCGACATCATCGAGCTCGATGTCGCGAAGCGGCGGCTGCAGCTTCATGTGCCCGACGACGAGCTGGCGCGCCGTCGCGCACACTGGAAGCCGCCGCAGCCCCACGCCGACCGCGGCTGGGTGCAACTCTATTGCGCAACGGTCCAGCAGGCCGACAAGGGGGTCGACCTCGATTTCCTGGTGGGCGGCTCAGGCGCGAAAGTCGGCCGGGAAAGCCACTGACGCCGGTCGGTTTCGATCCGCCGCGGGCAGCGGCGGGATCACCGGATCACTGTCTCTGGCGGGGGCTGCGCACTTCGCCGGAGGCGGCGAAGCGATCGAAGAATCCGGACAGCTTCGGACCGATCCGTTCCAGCTCGGCGCGATGCGCGCTGGCGAGCTTCTCGAACGTGCGGCTGCCTTTGGGCGTCAGGATGAGATTTACCTTGCGCCGATCGTCGCGCGCGACACGCCGGACGATCAGCCCGTCCTCCTCGAGCCGGTCCACCAGCCCGACGGCGCTGTTGTGCTTGATCATCAGCTGCCGGGCGAGATCGTTGATGGTGACCGGACCTTCGCCCGAGGCCCCCTTGATCGCGAGCAGCGCCTGGTACTGCTGTGGCGTCAGGCCCACCCCGCCTGCCGCGGTCTCGCTGAACGACAGGAACCGTCGCAGGGTGTATCGGAACTGGGCGAGCGCCTCGTATTCGCCCTGGTCCAGGGCACGCGTCCTGTCGATCTTTCGATTCGGTTTCATGATTCCGGGGTCCGGTCCGATCTGTCATCCAGACGACAATCGGGTCGGAGCCTTTCTCCCAGGTTGTCTCGTCGGCATTGTGATCGTTGCTTCAGCGGTTGACAACGGATCGAAGTCCGATAGACTTTGACGCAGGTCAAAGAATGATAAACGGACGGCCGGATCGGCGGCGCGCCGAGCGCGCAATGCGATTCCCGCGCCGAACCCAGCAAGGCCGGCCCGACGAAACCGATGGGGCCGAACTGCCGCGGTATCCACGAATGGCGGTAGCGTCGCCCGGTCCGAGGCGATCGTATCGGTACGCGAGGTTTTACTGGCAACCCACCCGAAGGAGGATTTGATGCGAGACAGCAAGTCGAGGTTCCATGGCGTGAGCCGCCGTGACTTCATGCGTACGGGCCTGAGTGTCGCCGGCGGGCTCGCCCTGCCGACGGCGTTTGCACCGCGTGCCTTCGCCGCGGATCGTCCGCCGATCGGGACCTGGCCGGCCGGCTCGTCCGGCGACTCGGTGTTCATCGGCATCGCCGTGCCGCGCACCGGCGCCTACGCGCTGCAGGGCGAGGACGAGCTCAAGGGCTACGAGCTGGCCGTCGAGCACATCAACCAGGGACATCCGCTGATCAAGAAGATCTCGCCGAAGACGACCAAGGGCGTGCTCGGCAAGACCGTCAAGTACGGCGTCGCCGATTCCGCGGCCAAGCCGAATGACGCGGTGCAGGCCGAGCAGCGCTTCATCAGCGAGAACAAGGCGGTGCTGATGACCGGCTCGACCTCGAGTGCGGTCGCGGTGGCGCTGAACAAGCTCGCCCAGCGCGAGAAGGTGCTCTACGTCGCCGGCATCTCCGGCTCCAACGACACCACGGGCAAGGATTGCGTGCGCTACGGCTTTCGCCAGTGCTTCTACGGCGAGACTGCCGCCAACGCGATCGGCCCGGTCCTGCTCAAGACCTTCGGCAAGAACAAGAAGGCTGCGTTCATGACTCCGGATTACACGTACGGGCATACCGTCACCAAGTCGATGAACGACTACCTGAGCAAGAACGGTGGCTGGACGATGGTGACGAACCAGGTTTCGCCGCTCGGCGCGCCTGACTTCAGCTCGTACCTGACCAACATCGCCAACTCCGGCGCCGAGATCCTGATCAACGTGAACTGGGGGCATGACGCGGTCCTGTCGATCCAGCAGGCCAAGCAATTCGGCATCCTGCCGAAGATGAAGCTGGTGGTCCCGTACCAGGTGCCGTTCCTCTCCCGCGAAGTCGGAGCGGACATCATGGAAGGCGTGTACGCTGCCACCGACTTCTGGTGGACGCTTGAGGACAAGTATCCTCTGGCCAAGATGTTCGTCGAGGCGTTCGAGAAGAAATACGGCTACAAGCCGGAGTGGGGTGCGGAAAACGCCTACATGGAGTTCGCGCTGTGGGCGGAGGCCGTGGAGAACGCAGGTACGTTCTATCCGCCCGAGGTGATCAAGTCCTACGAAGCCGGCCGCAAGATCCAGTCGATGGTCGGCGAGGTCAGCTGGCGCGCCGCCGATCACCAGCTGGTGCGTCCGGTGATCATCGTTAGCGGCAAGAAGCCGGGCGACATGAAGAACAAGGAAGATTTCTGGGAGGTCACCGAGATCGTCCCCGGTGCTCCGCTGATGCAGAAGCCTGACGCGTTCGGTTGCAAGCTGGGCGACTACACCTAGGGTCTGACGGCGTACCTGCGCCTGCGGGCGGCATTTCGCCGCCCGCAGGCGCGGACCTGCAGTGGCATGAGCGGCATGTTCTGAGCCCGCGGGATCGCATGGACGTCCGATATGATCACGTGGACTAATTTCGTTTCGCAGCTGTTCAACGGGCTGGCGCTGGGCGCGCTGCTCGCGCTGATCAGCTCCGGACTGACGATCATCTACGGCACGCTCGGCGTGCTGAACCTGGCGCACGGCGCGATGTTCATGCTCGGCGGCTACGCCGGCTACGTCGCGTACGAGGCGACCGGCTCGTTCACCTTGGCGGTGATCGCCGGAACCCTGTTCCTGATGGTCGTCGGCGTGGCGATGGAGCGGCTGATCATCCGCCACTTCTACGGCCGGCCGCACGAGGACCAGCTGCTGGTCACCTTCGGCCTCGGCATCGTGATGGTCGAGCTCGTCCGGCTGTTCTTCTCGAGCCTTTCCAAGACCGTTCCGCCGCCACCGCTGTTCTCGGGAATCACCAAGCTCGGTTTCCTGTTCTATCCGACCTACCGCCTTGCCGCCGTCGGCATCGTCGCGGTGGCGCTGCTCGCCCTGTACATCGTGCTCTACCGGACGCGCCTCGGCATGATCGTGCGCGCGGGGATCGAGGATCCCGTGATGGTCGATTCCCTCGGCATCAACGTCTACCGCGTGTTCATGATCGTGTTCGGCATCGGCGCGATGGCGGCGGGCTTCGCGGGAATCGTGAACGCCCCGGTGGCATCGCTCACCCCGGACGTCGGCGAGGCGATCCTCGTGCAGACCTTCGTCGTCGTCGTCATCGGCGGCGTCGGGTCGTTCCCCGGCGCCGTGCTCGGCGGACTGATCGCCGGCGAGATCATCAGCATCACGTCGATGTTCAATCCGGGCTACGCCTACGTCATGCTGTTCGGGGCGATGGTGCTGGTGCTGCTCGTGCGGCCGCAGGGGCTGCTCGGCACCAAGGGCCGCGAGTGAGCGCGGGCATCCGATGCTGAAGCAACGTCGTTTCCTCGTCGAAGCGCTGCTGGCGATAGGCCTGATCGCCGCGCCATTGGTCCTGCCGCATCTCGGGTTCGCGCCCGATACCGTCAACCGCATCCTGGTCTGGGGGCTGTTCGGCATCGGCTTCGACATCCTGTTCGGCTACACCGGGCTCCTTTCGTTCGGCCAGTCCGCCTTCTACGGCACCGGAGGATTCGTCGCCGCCTACCTGCTGACCAAGGCCGGCTTTCCGTATGTCGTGCTCGCCTTGATCATCGGCATGATCGTGGCTGCCGCCGTCGGGTACCTGGTCGGGCTGGTGGCGCTGCGGCGCACCGGCATCTACTTCGCCATGATCACGGTGGCGATCGCGGAGGTCTTCTACTTCGTGGAATTCAATCCGCTGGCGCACTGGACCGGCGGCGAGAACGGGTTGCCGGGCGTGCCGACGCCGACGCTCTACCTCGGTTTCGCCACCATCCCGTTGACCACCGGCTGGTCGCTCTATCCGTTCATCGCGCTGTGCTATTTCGTCGGCATCGTCGTCGCACTGCGCATCGTGCGCTCGCCGGTCGGGGCCATCTTCAGCGCAATCCGCGAGAACCCGCTGCGGGCAGCGGCAGTCGGCCACAATGTGCACGGCTACAAGCTCGCCGCTTTCGTCATCGCCGCGGCCTATGCCGGACTTGCGGGGGGCCTGCTCGGGGTGCTGCAGGCTTTCATGCCGCCGGAAGCGTTCACGTTCGACACTTCGGGCCAGCTGGTGATCCTGACCGCGATCGGCGGCCGCGGCACGCTGTTCGGCCCGTTGCTGGGCGCCACGATCTGGCTTTACCTGCAGGACTACCTGCAGTCGACGCTCGGGCTGGGCGCGGCATGGAAGCTGGCGCTGGGGCTGGTGTTCGTTCTGCTGGTCAGCTTCCTGCGGCACGGCATCATCGGCGGGATCTCCGATCTGCACCGCCGCCTCGCCGGCAAGGCGACCCCTGCCGGCGCGGAGGGGCCTGCGTCCCTTCCCGGACTCGACACCGGCGAAGAGGAGGACCTGCCGGCGCCCCCGACCGGCAGCGCGCCCGACGCGGGATCCCCGCACGCCCGAAGCGGCGCATCCGCTTTCACCGGCCCCATCCTTCAGGCGACCGGCCTCAGCAAGTATTACGGCGGGGTGATCGCCAATGCCGACATCGATTTCTCGGTGAACCAGGGCGAGCTGCGCGGCATCATCGGCCCGAATGGCGCAGGCAAGAGCACGTTCTTCAAGATGCTGACCTGCGAGGTGCCGCCCTCCTCGGGCAAGATCGTGTTCGAGGGCCGCGACATCACCGGCATGACGGTCACCGAGGTATGCCAGCTCGGCCTGACCAAGAGCTACCAGGTCAACCAGCTCTTCAACCGCCTGACGGTGCGCGAGAACGTCACCATCGCCGCGCTCGCCGAGCTGCGCGGCAAGTTCAAGCTCGACCTGCTGGGCAGCCTGCGGAAGATTCCCGGATTGCGCGAGCAGGTCGATCACACGCTCGAGCTCGTGAACCTGGTCGAACGTCGCGACACGCCGGTGTCGCAGCTCGCCTACGGCGAGAAGCGACGGCTGGAAGTGGGCCTCGCGCTCGCGTCATCGCCGACCTTGCTGCTGCTGGACGAGCCGCTCGCGGGCATGAGCCCGAGCGAACGCGCCGAAACCGTGAAGCTCCTCCGATCGATCGGCGCGGGGCGCACGATGATCATCATCGACCATGACATGGATGCGCTGTTCAACCTGGCGGAGCGCATAACCGTGCTGCAGGAAGGCCGCGTGCTGGTCGAAGGGACGCCCGACGAGATCAAGAGCAATGCCGCGGTCCAGGAGGCGTACCTGGGCGGCGTGCACGGAGTGATCGATGCGTGAGCGCCGCCGGGCCGTCCCAAGGTGCGAACTGCGCCCCCTCCCGGGGCAGCGCAGCGGCGCGGGCCGCAAGCGTGGGGGATGTATGAGCGCCGCCGGGCCGTCCCAAGGTGCGAACTGCGCCCCCTCCGGGGGCAGCGCAGCGGCGCGGGCCGCAAGCGTGGGGGATCCATGAGCCTGCTCGAGGTCAGCGGCCTGAACAGCTACTACGGGGATTCCCACATTCTCTTCGACGTCTCGCTGCGGGTGGAGCGCAACGAGGTGGTCGCGCTGCTCGGGCGCAACGGCGCGGGCAAGAGCACGACCTTGAAGAGCCTGATGGGCGTGGTGACCCCGCGCACGGGCTCGATCAAGCTCGACGGGGTCGAGATCGCAGGGAAGAAGAGCCACGAAGTCGCGAAGGCCGGCATGCAGCTCGTGCACGAAGACCGCCGCATCTTCGGCAGCCTCGATGTCGAGGAGAACCTGATCCTCGCCGGGCTGACCGCGCCGAAGAAATGGCCGCTCGACCGCATCTACGGAATGTTTCCGCGGCTGAAGGAGCGGCGCGGCAGCAGCGGCACCGACCTGTCGGGCGGCGAGCAGCAGATGCTCGCGATCGCCCGCGCACTAATCCGCGATCCGAAGATCATCCTGCTGGACGAGCCCTTCGAGGGACTCGCGCCGGTGATCGTGCAGGCCCTGATGGTCGCCTGTCGCGAGCTTGCAGCGGCGGGACAGACGATCGTACTGGTGGAGCAGAATCTCGCGGCTACGCTGGCGCTGGCGCAGCGCGTGTACATCATCAACAACGGGCATATCGTGCACGAAGGGCCCGCTGCGGAACTCAAGGCCCAACCGGCCCTGCTGCAGCGTTATCTCGGCGTGTGAGCTCCCCCGGCGAGCCGCTCACGAGGGTCGTTTCCACCCCCCGATGATCGCACCGGCGGTCGCCAGCCCGAGCACCACGTAGGTGGCGTTGATCAGCCACAGCGTCAACGAACGCGATTCGAAGCCGTAGTTGAGCGCCAGTGTCGCGGCGATGAAGCCAAGCGCGACGATCGCACCGAGGCGCAGGCCGCCGGCGAAGGTCGACGCCTGCAGGCGCTCGATCAGCCACGAGAGCGTGTAGCACATCAGCAGGATGGCGGCGAAACCGATCGCATAGGGTTGCGGCGATCCACCCTGTTCGCGCGTGATCTGGTCGAAGGTCTTGCCGATCGCGCTCGCCCAGGGAGCCGCGAACACGCTGTACCAGATCGCGCCGAGGACGAAAAAGACGATCGCGGCCACCCACGCCGCCAGATGTCTCGCACCACTCATCGCCGAATCTCCTTCATCGATATGAGCCGCGTTACCGGGCACCGTTCCTGGCGCCAGCATCGTCGAACAGGTCGAGCTGGCCGCGCGCGACCTTCGCCGCCAGCGGGACCACCGGTGGCCGGAACTGCGTCGTGTCGAGGCCGGAATGATCGCGGCCGCGGTTGAGACCGAGACGGGCACAGGCAAGTTCGAAACGCCGGTCGATCAGCGCCGAGTAGGCGCCATCGCCGCGCATCCGCGAGCCGAAGCCCGCCTGATAGTCGCGGCCGCCGCGCATCTGGCGGATCAGGCTCATCACGTGCGCCGCGCGCTGCGGATAGTGGGCGTCGAGCCATTCGCGGAACAGCGGCGCGACCTCGAGCGGGAGGCGCAGCAGCACCCAGCCTGCCGAGACTGCGCCATTGGCCGCAGCGGCCTCGAGGATCGCCTCGAGGTCGCGGTCGTTGAGCTGCGGGATGACGGGTGCCGTCATCACGCCGACGGGAATCCCGGCTTCCGACAGGGCCTTGACTGTCTGCAGGCGGCGCTGCGGCGCCGCGGCCCGCGGCTCCATCCTGCGCGCGAGATCGCGGTCGAGCGTCGTGATCGACACGTAGACCCGCGCCATGCGCTTCGCGGCCATCGGTGCGATCAGGTCGATGTCGCGTTCGACCAGCGACGATTTGGTGACGATCGTGAACGGGTGCCCGCACTGTGCGAGCACCTCGAGGATCGACCGCGTCAGCTTCCACTCGCGCTCGATCGGCTGATAGGGATCGGTATTGGCGCCGAGCGCGATCGGATCGCAGCGATACCCCGGCTTCGAGAGCTCGGCGCGCAGCAACTCTGCCGCCTGCGGCTTGGCGAACAGGCGCGTCTCGAAATCGACGCCGGGCGACAGGTCGAGGAAGGCGTGCGACGGCCGGGCGTAGCAATAGATGCACCCGTGCTCGCAGCCTTGGTAGGGATTGATCGACTGGGTGAACGGGATGTCGGGCGAATCGTTGCGTGCGATGATGCTGCGCGCGAGCTGGATGGTGACCGTCGTCTTGGGCACCGGCCGGTCGGCCGCGCGGTCGGCCGCGCCGGCATCGGTGTCGACGGCGGTTTCGTGCGTCCAGCCATCGTCGCAGGGCTCGCGCCGTTCGCTTCGGAACCGGTTGTCCGGATTGAACGTCGCGCCGCGTCCCTTGACCGGAGGGGAAGGTGCGTCGTGGCGATCCATGGGTCGATCCGGTCCAAGCTTGGTAGCATTCCGCCGCAGGGCCGGATTGCCAATCATAGTCCTTCGACGCGAGCACGAACACGCATGGATGAACGCAGCGCGCGCGATGTGGTGCTCGTGCAGGCGATCGAGACCGCCGACCGCACGCGGGCGGTCTGGAGCGACGCGGAGCGCATCGCGGTCGGGCAGGAAGCCGCGCATGCGGTAGGCGAGCATGCCGCTGCGGAAGCCTTTCTGGGGCGCCGTGCGGCGTTTGCACTTTCGCGCCTCGTTGCGCGCGAGCCGCGGCTGCGCTCGCTCCTGGGCCACCGGGTCGCGGGCCCGAAGGCCGCCATGGCCGCGACTGCAGGCGCGTTCATCGTCGGCGTTGCGGCTGCGCACATCGGCCCGGCCCAGCGGATCAATCTGCTCGCGCCCCCTGTGCTTGCGCTGCTCGCGTGGAATGTCGCCGTATACGCCCTGCTCGCCATCGCGATCGCGACCTCCGGAGGCGGCGCGTCCGGTGCAATGCCCGCCGGGCTGCGGTCGCTGCTCGCGCAGCTGCTCGGCACCATCCCGCGCGGCTGGCGGGAAGCCGGGGACGCGCGCCCGCTCGCGAATGCGGCCGCCATGTTCACTGCCGACTGGACTCGAATGGCCGCGCCGCTGTGGCGGCGTCGGGCCGCCGGCATCCTGCACGTCGCTGCCGCCGCCCTGGCATCGGGCGAAATCGCCGGGCTCTACCTGCGCGGGATCGCGCTCGAGTACCGGGCTGTCTGGCAGAGCACGTTTCTCGACGCCAGCGACGTGGCGCGCCTCCTGCATTTCGTGCTGGCGCCGGGTGCGCTGGTCACCGGGATCGCCGTCCCCGGTGCGGAGGCCCTGAAGTCGCTGGGCGCGGCGAGCCAGGGCGAGAACGCGGCCCGCTGGATTCATCTCTACGCCGGGACGATCCTCGTCGTCGTCGTGATCCCGAGGCTGGTGCTCGCGGCGGTCGCATGGATGGGGGCGAGGCGCGTTTCGCGCTGCTTCCCCCTGCGTGTCGATACCCCGTACTTCCAGCGCATCGTCCGCGCCTGGCAAGCAGGCACCGTACAGGTGCTCGCCATCCCCTACAGCTTCGACGTTCCCGCGCAGGCCGCCGAGGGCCTGCGCGCGACGCTGTCGCGTGCGTTCGAAGCGCCTGTCGCCCTCGAATGGGTGTCGACGGTCCGCTACGGCGACGATGCGCCTCCGATGCCTTCCACGCTGCCGGCCGCGATCATCGTTCTGTTCAATCTCGCCGCGACCCCCGAAGCCGAGAACCACGGCGCGATCGTCGGCGAACTTGGCGCCCGCGCCGGCGGCGCGCCGTTGATCGCGATCGTCGACACCACCGATTTCACCGCGCGCTTTCACGACGTTCCGCAGAGAATCGCGCAGCGCGAGCGGGCCTGGCGAGAGGTGCTCGAGGCACGGGGCGCGACGCCGTTGTTCGTCCCGCTCGAGCGCCCGGATGTCGCAACCACGGCCGCGTCTTTGAGCGAACTCTTCGAGCGCCATCCATCGTGAGCGAACCGGGGCGATCGGGCCGATCCGCCGCCGCCGGGTCGGGCAGCGCGGCGAGCGCATCGCCGCAGGAGATTGCGCTGTCGCTGGTGTCGCACACCAACGCCGGCAAGACGACGCTCGCGCGCACGCTGCTGGCACGCGACGTCGGCGAAGTCCGCGATGCGGCACATGTCACCGCGACGGCCGAGCGCTATCCGATGATCGAGACCGCGGCCGGCGATACGCTTTCGCTGTGGGACACGCCGGGTTTTGGCGACAGCGCAAGGCTCGCGCGGCGGCTTGCGGCCTTCGACAATCCGATCCTCGGTTTCCTCGCCTCGACCTGGGACCGTTGGCGCGACCGCCCGTTCTGGTCGAGCCAGCAGGCGGTGAGGAACGTTCGCGAACGCGCCGACGTCGTGCTCTACCTCGTCAACGCGTCGGAGCGCCCGCAGGATGCCGGTTATCTCGCGCCGGAGATGCAGATCCTCGAGTGGATCGGCAAGCCGGTCGTCGTCCTTCTCAACCAGACCGGGCCGCCGCGCAGTCCCGTCGAGGAAGCTGCCGACGTGGTGCTCTGGCGCGATGCGCTGGGCGCCCGGCCTGCAATCCGCGCTGTCCTCGCGCTCGACGCATTCGCGCGCTGCTGGGTGCAGGAGCGCACGCTGCTGGCCGCGGTCGCCGGTGCACTGCCCGCGTCCAGGCGCGACGGCTTCTCGCGCCTGGCATCGGCGTGGATCGCGGCGCGCGAATCCGCGTTCGACGAGGCGATGGCGGCGATCGCGCGGCCGATCGCCCGTGCGGCCTGCGACCGCGAGGGTCTGCCGGATGCGGGCTTGCGCGAATCGTTGCGCGAGGTGGGCCGGGCCATCGGCATCCCCGGTCGTGGCGCCGACAGCGCCAAGGAGGCTGCGATGTCCGCGCTCGCGCAGCGCCTCGACGCCGAGATCCGCGCGAGCACCAATCGACTGATCGCGATCCACCATCTCGAAGGGCGGGCGGCCGCCGAGGTGACGGCACGGCTCGCCGACAGCGTCGTCACCGAGGCGCCCGTCGACGAGCGCAAGGCCGCGATCGTCGGGGGTTTCCTGTCGGGCGCCCTGACCGGCCTCGCCGAGGACCTCGCTGCGGGAGGCCTGACCTTCGGCGCCGGGCTCCTGGCCGGCGGCGTCGTCGGCGCGCTGGGCGCCGCCGGGATTGCGCGCGGATTCAACCTGGTGCGCGGCACGACAGGGACATCGCTGCGCTGGAGCGACGAGTTCGTCGCAGCGCTGGTTCCTGCAGCGATCCTGCGCTATCTCGCGGTCGCGCATTACGGTCGCGGCCGCGGCGAGTGGTCGGCGAGCGAGCATCCCGCGGTCTGGCGCGACGCAGTCGCGGCGGCGAGCGCGCGCAGCGGGCACCTGTCCACCTCGGCGCCGTGGTTGCAGCGTGCGGGCGGTTGCGACCCCGAGCGTGTCGCGGCGGAGATCGCCGCCGCCCTGGGCCAGGTGGCGCGCGAGGTTCTGGACACGCTGTACCCCGAGGCCTGAGTCCTTGCCAGAGGCGAGACGAACGGCGGAAAATGCGCGCGCGATGACCAAACCACGGACGCACCAGTTCGACACGCTGTCGCTGCATGCCGGCGCACGCCCCGATCCGGCAACCGGCGCGCGCGCGACCCCGATCTACCAGACGGCGTCGTTCGTCTTTCCCGACACCGACCATGCGGCGGCGCTGTTCAACATGGAACGCGCGGGCTACGTCTATTCGCGCATCGCGAATCCGACCTGCGCGGTGCTCGAGGAGCGCATCGCGGCGCTGGAAGGCGGAGCCGGGGCGATTGCGACCGCGAGCGGACAGGCGGCCCTGCACCTGGCGATCGTGACGTTGCTTTCGGCAGGCTCGCACATCGTCGCGTCGCGCTCGCTCTACGGAGGCTCGCACAACCTGCTCGACTACACGCTGCCGCGTTTCGGGATCGAGACCACCTTCGTCGATCCGCGCGACATCGACGCCTGGCGAGCGGCGATCCGTCCGACGACGCGGCTGCTGTTCGGCGAGACCCTGGGCAATCCGCGGCTGGAGGTGCTCGACATCCCACGCGTGGCCGCGCTGGCGCACGAGCACGGCCTGCCGCTGCTCGTCGATTCGACGTTCACCACACCGTGGCTGGTCCGGCCGTTCGAGCACGGCGCCGACCTCGTGTTCCATTCCGCGACCAAGTTCCTGTCGGGACACGGCGTGGTGATCGGCGGCCTGCTGGTCGATTCCGGCGCCTTCGACTGGAACGCCGGCGCCGCCTGCGGCAAGTTTCCGTCGCTGACCGAGCCCTATGCGGGCTTCCACGACATGGTGTTCGCGGAGGAGTCGACGACCGCAGCGTTCCTGCTGCGCGCGCGCCGCGAAGGGATTCGCGACTTCGGCGCGTGCATGGCGCCGACGACCGCGTTCCAGATCCTGCAGGGCATCGAGACGCTGCCGGTGCGCATGGCCCGGCATGTCGAGAATACGCGGGTGATCGTCGATTTCCTGCGCGCGCACCCGCTGGTGGCGGGCGTCGGCTACCCGGGGCTCGCCGACCACCCGGATCACGCGCTGGCGCAGAGGCTGCTGCCGCGCGGCTGCGGCGCGGTGTTCAGCTTCGACCTGCGCGGAACGCGCGAGCAGGGGCGGAGCTTCATCGAGGCGCTGCGCCTGTTCTCCCATCTCGCGAACGTCGGCGACGCCAAATCGCTGGTGATCCACCCGGCATCGACGACGCATTTCCGGATGTCGGCCGACGACCTGCTGCGCGCGGGCATCACCGAGGGCACGATCAGGCTGTCGATCGGCCTCGAGGATCCGTCCGACCTGATCGAGGATCTGTCGCGTGCGCTCTACGCGGCAGGCAAGGCCTGATGCAGCTTCGCGTCGCGGGGAAGGGCGTCTACGCCTACACCGGTACGCGCGGCCACGATCCCGCCTCGCCGATGGCGGTCTTCGTGCACGGCGCGGCCAATGATCACAGCGTCTTCGCGCTGCAGTCGCGCTACTTCGCGTGGCACGGATGGAACGTGCTCGCGCTCGACCTTCCCGGCCATGGGCGCTCGGAGGGGCCAGCCCTCACCGATGTCCCGGCCATTGCCGACTGGATCGCGGCCGCGGTCATGGCTGCAGTCGCGGAATCGCGCGCACGCGATGCAGTGCTCGTCGGCCATTCGCTGGGCGCGCTGGCTGCGCTCGAATGCGCAGCGCGCCATCCGCAGAGCGTCGCCAAGGTCGCCCTGCTCGGGCCGGCCGTGCCGATGCCGGTATCCGACGACCTGCTCGCGGCCGCTGCGCGCAACGACCACGTTGCCTACGAGCTGATCAACGGGTGGTCCTATGGCCCGGGCAGTCAGCTCGGAGGCAACCGCAACCCCGGCGTGTGGATGCTCGGCAATGCGATGCGCCTGATGGAACGCGCGGGCGACGGCGTGCTGTCGACTGACCTTCTGGCCTGTCATCGCTACGCCGATGGCCTCGCAGCGGCTGCTGCGCTGCACTGCCCTGCGCTGGTCGTCATGGGCGAGCGCGACGTCATGGCACCGCCGCGCAATGCGAAGGCGCTGATCGGGGCGCTGAAGGACGTGCGCAGCCTGACCCTTCCCGGCAGCGGCCATGCGCTGACGATCGAGCAGCCCGATGCCGTGCTCGACGCGTTGCGGCGCTTCATCGGCGTCGCCTCGACCACGGTCTGACCGGGATTGCGGACTCACGCATGCTGACGCCGCGGATCTTCGTCGGCGATGCGGATCCTCCGCCCGAGGCGGGCGGCGACTATCCGCTGCCGGCCGCTGCGGCCCGGCATGTCGCGCAGGCACTGCGGATGCGTCGCGGCGATGCGCTCGCCCTCTTCCCGGGCACGGGGGGCGAATACGCGGCGACGATCGTCCACATCGACCGGCACGGCGTCGTCGCACGGGTCGGCCAATTCACCGCCATCGAGCGCGAGCCCGCGCAGCCCGTCACGCTGGTGCAGGCGATGATCGCCGCCGACATGATGGATCTGGTCGTGCGCAAGGCGGTCGAGCTGGGTGCATCGGCAATCGTTCCGGTGCAGGCAGCGCGCAGCCAGGGCCTCGCGCGGGAGCGGGCGGAGCGGCGCATCGTCCACTGGCGCCAGATCGCGATCGCGGCGTGCGAGCAGTGCGGCCGCAATCGTCTGCCCGTGATCACGCCCGTCGTCGCGTTCCCGGACTGGCTCGCGGGGACGGACGATCATCAGGCGCCGATGGTCATTCTCGACGGCCAGGCACCGCGCTCCCTGGCGAGCGTCGCCGGCGAATCCCCGCCGCGCACGGTCATCGTCGGCCCGGAAGGCGGTTTCACCCCCGGCGAGGTGAGCGCGGCGCTCGCGCGCGGCGCAATCCAGGCCCATCTGGGCCCCCGCGTCCTGCGCGCGGAGACGGCGGCGCTCGCAGCACTGGCGGTCGTCGGCGCATCAGGCTGACTCGCCAATTGCGTCGGGGGCGGGCGCATGCCCGATCCCGCCGCTCCCCGGCGCCGTGGCGCCGACTTGCGCGGGGTCAATGCGCCGCGTTGTCGCCTGCGATCAGGATGCTGCAGCGCACGCGCTCGATCAGAAGCGAGTCGACGGACCCGCGCCACCACCGGAGTGCGAACTTCTTGCTGCGCCGGTGCCCGAGGATCAGGAGATCGATCTTCAGGGAGTTGACCATCTGCGCGATGACGTCGACGGGCTCGCCGTCCTCGAGATGCGTCGTGACGGAGAATCCCCGCTCGGTGAGCCTGTCCGCAGCCTCCTTGAGGTCGGCATCCATTCGCGTCCGGTCCACGGCCAGCGCGGGCTCGGGGACGAATTCGCCCGCGAGCAGGTACGGCGACGGATCGTGCAGGACGCATACCAGGTGGATCTCCCGGCCCGAGATCTGCGTCAGGTGGCTGCATTCGTCGACGGCAAGGCGGCTCTCCGGGGAGCCGTCGAATGCAACAAGGATCCTCTGGTACATGGTTACCTCCGGTGATTTCGAATGGACCACGCGGGGACGATCGCGAGGGCAAACGCTAGGGTAACGATGGCGAAGCATTCATGGAAGGCCCGGGCCGCGTCGGCGCTCCCGAGCTGGTCGAGCCGCCACTCCAGCATGACGGCGAGCAGGTTGACCCCGACGGCGCCGCCGAGCTGGCGTATGAAGTTGACGGCCGATGAAGCGTGCGCGAGCTCGGTGCCGGTCAAGGCCTGCACGGCCCCGACGTTGAGCGCCGGTATGAGCAGCCCGAGACCGGCGCGGCCGATGATCAGCCACAGGGCAAGCAGTGCGAAGCCGGTGCTGCCGTCGGAAAATGCGAGCAGCAGACTCGAGATCGCGAACAGCGCCAGACCGGCGACGACGACTCGCGAGGGTTCGGTGCGGTCGGTGAGCCGGCCGCCGGCCGATATCGCGACCGCGAGCGCGATCCCCGGAGGCACGAGCAGATAGCCCGCCTTCGCGGCACCGTAGGCTGCAACCTGCTGGACGAACACCGGGATCAGGTAGGTGGTTCCGAACAACCCGATGCCGTAGGCGAATGCGACGATCGACGCCGCGGCGAATGGGCGGTGGCGAAACAGGCGGATCGGGAGGAGCGGCGTGCGCGCGCGCATCTGCCAGCCGACGAAGGTCGCGCACAGCGCCAGCCCGGCCAGCGCGAGCGCCAGGGTCTGGCCCGACATGAAACCGCTGCGGTGGCCGACGACGGGAAGGTTCAGCAATGCGGCGAGCGCGGCAACGAGCAGCGCTGCGCCGGTCCAGTCGAAGCGCCTTCGGATCGGCTCGCCGCGCCCCGGCAAGGCGAGCATTCCCAGCACCAGCCCCGCGATGCAGAAAGGCACGGTGAGCAGGAAGATCGAGCGCCAGCCGAAGTACTCGATCAGCGCGCCCCCGATGGCCGGCCCGACCGCGGGCGCCAGCACGATGCCGAAGCCATAGAGCGCCATCGCCCGGCCGCGCTCGTCGACCGGGAAGATGCGAAAGAGCACGATCATCGCCAGCGGTTGCAGCACGCCGGCCGCCGCGCCCTGCAGCACGCGCGCGACGATCAGCGCCTCGATGCTCCAGCTCGAGGCGCCGAGCAGCGAGGCGGCGAGGAACAGGCCGAGCATGGCGACGAAGGTCGTTCGCTCGCCATGCACCTCGGCCAGCCATGCGGTCGCGAGCATCGTCGCGGTCGTCGCGGCGAGAAAGCCCGCTGCGACCCATTGCAGCGTGTCGTGACCGACGTGGAATTCGGCGATCAGCGCGGGAAACGCGACATTGACGATCGTCGCCGAAAGGATCGTCGAGACTGTGCCGAGCATCACTGCGGCGACGACGAGCGGGCGTGGCGCGTCCCGTCTGCCGGCAGCGGTCATCCGCCGCGCCTCGCTTCCGGCATTGCACGCGATCGCGCGCAACGCGCAAAGGGCATCAGGCGAGCGCCGGGACGCGCTTGCCGCAAAGCGCGAGCGCCGTCGACGTCAGTGCTTCCCAGGGATCGCCGGCGCCGATGCCCTTGGCCAGCGCATCGAGACCGGC
>DATIQL010000003.1:0-5370 GCA_035470905.1 Casimicrobiaceae bacterium | reverse complement strand
GCCGCGCTCGAGACCGTCGCGCACGGCGCCGTGCAACGACTCGCCGGTGGCGCGCCGATGCCGCTCCTGGGAGTCCCGGTCGCGGTGAAGGACCTGATGCGGGTCTCGGGCTTTTCGAGGACCAACGGCACGGGCGCGCCGGCATCGGCACCGGCGACACACGATGCCGCGGCGGTCGCCCGCCTGCGCGAGGCGGGGGCGCTCGTCGTGGGCACGACGAACCTGCACGAGTTCGCCTATGGCATCACCAGCGAGAATCCGCATTTCGGATTCGTGGGCAATCCGCGCGCCCCGGGGCACATGCCCGGCGGTTCGAGCGGCGGATCGGCCGTCGCGGTCGCCGCCGGCATCGTGCGGCTCGCCGTCGGCAGCGACACGGCAGGCTCGATACGCATACCCGCCGCCTGTTGCGGCATCGTCGGCTTCAAGCCGACCTACGACGCCGTCCCCTGCGAGGGCGTCCAGCCGCTGGGGGCGAGTCTCGATCATGTCGGGCCGCTCGCCGCGAGCGTCGCCGACGCCGCGCTCGGCTACGCGATCATGGCGGGCCAGCCTGCGCGCACCGCCGAAGCCGCAGCGCTCTGCGGCCTGCGCATCGGCGTGCCGCGCAGGCATTTCTTCGAGCCGCTGGCCCCCGATGTCAGGCGCAGCATCGACGCGGCGCTCGAGGTGATGCGCATCGACGGCGCGAGGATCGTCGACGTCGACGTTGCCGGCATCGAGCGCGCTGCGGCGCTGCAGTTCGCGACGCTGTGCAGCGAAGCGACCGACGCGCTCTGGCGCCACCTGCTCGATCACCCCGAGTCGCTCGGCGCCGACGTGCGCGTGCGCCTCGAGATCGGCCAGTTCATTCCCGCGACCTGGTATGTCCGGGCGCAACGCGGCCGCGCCGAGCTCGCCGCCGCGTTCGACGACGCGATGCGCGAGGTCGATGTCCTGGTCACGCCGACGCTGCGCATCGCCACGCCTCCGTCCGGGACCCGCGAGGTGACGATCGACGGACGCCGGATGCCGCTGCATCCGGCGATGACCGGGCTCACGCTGCCGTTCAACCTGACGGGCATGCCGGCGCTCTCGATGCCCTGTGCGCCCGGCGACGGCGGGCTGCCGATCGGGCTGCAGATCGCGGGACGCCGCGGCGACGACTGGCGGGTGCTCGGCGTCGCCGCGCGCGTCGAAGCCCTGCTGGCAGGCCCCGCGACGCGCTGAGACTCCGGCACGCCGGCGCCGTCGCCTATTTCAGCAGGCGCCGCCGCGTCAGCACCAGCGCCACGTAATACGCGACCGTCGCGTACGCGGCCAGCACGCCGACGTGCAACGCGATGCCGGTCGGTGCCCGGCCCAGCATCAGCGGCCGCGCCATGTCGATCGCGTGCTTGAGCGGCAGCGCGTTGGCGATGTGCGCGAGCCAGGCCGGCATCTGCTCGACCGGGAAGTAGACGCCCGAGAACAGCAGCATCGGTGTCAGCACCAGCGTGAAGAAATAGGTGAAGAAGTCGTAGCCCGGCGCCAGCGCGTTCATCACCAGGCCGAATGCGCCGAAGCACAGGCCGACGATGAAACCCAGCGGCAGGATCCACAGCGCGTGCCAGGTGTGGCCGAAGCCCAGCGCGAAAATGACGATCAGGATGGCGGCGGTCGACATCACCGCCTTGGTTGCGCACCAGATCCACTCCGCGAGCATGACGTCGTCGAGCGCGATCGGCGCGTTGATGATCGCCTCCCAGGTCCGCTGCACGTGCATCCGCGAAAACGCCGAGTACATGCCCTCGAAGCTCGCGGTGAACATCGCGCTCTGGCACACCATGCCGGTGCCGATGAAAGCCACATAGGGCATGCCGCCGACATTGCCGATGAACGAGCCGATGCCGTAGCCCAGGGCGAGCATGTAGAGCAGCGGGTCGGCGATGTTGCCGAGAATGCTCGCGATCGCGAGCTTGCGCCACACCAGCAGATTGCGCCGCCAGACGGGCAGGAAGCGGGTCGAGATCACGGGAAGTCGGAGCACGGACGAGGCTGTCATCGTCAGTCGCGCAACTCACGCCCGGTCAGCTTGATGAACAGGTCTTCGAGGTTCGCGGGCCGGTGCAGGTAGCGAAGGCCGCTCCGGGTCGCGAGATCGGCGAGCAGCGGTGCGGCGACGTGCGTGTAGCAGAATGCGGTCTCGCCGGCGAGCTCCATGCGCTGCGCGAGCGCGCGGCCGTGCGCCTGCGCCCAGGCGCCGGCATCGTCGCCATAGACCTCGACCACCTCCGGCTCGACGTGGGCGGCGAGCAGCGCTCGCGGCGTATCGCAGGCGATCAGCGTGCCGTGATCGATCACCGCAAGCCGCGTCGCGAGCCGCTCCGCCTCGTCCATGAAATGCGTCGTCAGCAGTATCGTCTTGCCCTGCGACAGCAGTTGGCGCAGGCCATCCCAGATCAGGTGCCGTGCCTGCGGATCGAGGCCGGTGGTCGGCTCGTCGAGGATCAGCAGCTCGGGATCGTTGATCAATGCGCGCGCGAGCATCAGCCGTCGCTTCATGCCACCGGACAGCGTGCGGATCTGCGAACGCGCCTTGGTGCGAAGCCCCGCGAATTCGAGCAGGCGCGGAATGCGCTCGTCGATGACGGCACGCGGCAGCCTGAAGTAGCCGCCGTAGATGACGAGGTTCTCGGTCACGGTGAAATCCGGATCGAGGCTGTCCATCTGTGGCACGACGCCGACGCGCACGCGCGCCTCGCGTGCCGCCTCGGGCACCGGCTTCCCGCACAATTCGATCGAACCTGCGTCGGGATCGATCAGCCCCAGGCAGCAGCGCAGCGTGGTCGTCTTGCCCGCACCGTTGGGGCCGAGCAGGGCGAAGCATTCACCGCGCTCGATCGCGAAGTCGAGGCCGCGCACGACTTCGGCGCTGCCGTAGCGCTTGCGCAGACCGTCGACCCGAAGCACCGGCGCACCCGGCAGTTGCCGGCCATCCTGCTGCATCCCGGGCGGCGGCGCCGTCCCTGCGGCCCCGGCGATCATGCCGGCATTCACCCGCCTGCGACCGCGGGACGTGGCCACAGCGAGGTCACGATGCGCGCGAGCTGCGGCAGGCGACCGTGGAAGAAATGCCCGCAGCCCGGGAACACGACCACCGGCAGCTGCTGCGGACGCGCCCAGTCGAAGACATCGGCGAGCGGCACGACGTCGTCCTCCTCGCCGTGCACGACGATCGTGGTCGCGGGCACCGGCGCCATTGCGAAACGCCTGACGGCGGGCCCGACGAGCACCAGGCCTTCGGGGGCGACGCGCTGCGCGACGCGCGTCTGCACGAAGGAGCCGAACGAGAAGCCTGCCAGCGCGACGGGCAACTGCTCCCCGAACCGGCTGCGCATCTGCGCGAGCACTGCCAGTGCGTCGTCCGTCTCGCCGTTGCCGTCGTCGAAGGCCCCCGCCGACTGCCCGACGCCGCGGAAATTGAAGCGCACCGCGACGTAGCCCAGCGCGAAGAACGTCCTGGCGAGCGTCTGCACGACCTTGTTGTCGAGAGTCCCGCCCTGGAGCGGATGCGGATGCGCAATCAGCGCGATTCCCCGCGGCGCTGCGGCGGGTGCCGCGACGACCGTCTCGATACTGCCCGCAGGCCCGTCGAGCAGCAGCCGCTCGCCGTTGCGCGGCGTCATATGCGCAGGCGTTCGACGATCTCTCCGCCGATCACGTGCCGGTCGATGATCTCGTCGATGTCGTCGCGGTCGACGTACGTGTACCAGACTTCCTCGGGATAGACGACGATCACCGGACCTTCATCGCAGCGGTCGAGGCAGCCTGCCTTGTTGATCCGCACCTTCCCCTTGCCGGCGAGGCCGAGTTCCTTGATGCGCTTCTTCGCTTACTGCTGCATTTCGCCCGCGTTCGAAGTCGCGCAGCACTTCTCGGGCGCCTCGCGCGAATTGCAGCAGAAGAAGACGTGGTGGCGGTAATAGCTCATCGGGGGGGCGGTCGGAAGGGGTCGAAGAAAGCGCATTATCGCGCGTCGCCGGGCATCCCCCAGCCGGGACGCCCCGCAAGCGCGAACAACCACCCGGCCGCGAGCAATGGCCACGTCAGGAGCACGCTGCGCGTCAGGCCGTTGTAGTTGAGCAGTTGCCCGTAGTGCCAGTCGAACAGCGCCAGCGGTGCGCGCGCCGACAGCGTCTCGGGAACGAGGACGGAGGCGAACAGCGACGACAGCAATGCGATGGCGCAGACGGCGACCTGCGCAGGACGGGGCAGCCCGATCGCGACCGGCAGCAGCAACGCGCCCGCGGCGATGCCGACCAGCACACCGGGCTTCACCCAGGCCTGCCATGCGGCGGATTTCAGCAGCCACGCGCCCGCCGCACCCTTGAGCAGCAGCGCCACGGCGACCAGCAGCAGGACGGCGATGCCCGCATTCGCGCGCCTGCGCAGGATGAGCGCCAGGAACAGGCCCACGCCAAGGAGCTGGAATGCGCTGGTGGCCGCCTGGATCATCAGGCTCGCGCCATCCTGTGCCGGCGCGAAGGACGGAAAGCCCGGGATCGGATCGGTGTCGAATGTCGCCGCGAACAGGGGGATCCCCGGATTCATCTGCGCGGCGAGCCAGAGCGCAAGCAACGCGAGCCCGACGTCGCCAAGGTGCCCCGGCAGGAACGCCCGCGCGCGCAGGTCGTAGAGCGCCTTGCTTGCGGGCGTGTAGCCGGCAATCGACGCGGCGAGCACCGCGCCCAGCAGCGCACCCGCACAGTTCATCGCCAGATCGAACGGACTGGCGTCGCGAGGAGGGATGTACATCTGCAGCGTTTCCATCGCGAACGACAGAACGGCTCCGACCGCGGCCCCCTGCACGATGCGGGCGAGCGGAGTCGCACCGCGGCGGAGCAGCGCCAGGAAGAACCCGAGCGGGGCGTAGGCCAGAACGTTCAGCGCGGCGTCGTAGCGCGTCCAGCGCGCCGGCCAGCCTTCGGACAGGAAGAACGGTGTCCCCGGCGGCGGCGCGAGCCAGGGCGCGAAAGGCTCCAGCGACACGTAGACGATCGCAATGCAATAGAGCACCGCGAGGACGTGCGGCAGGCGCGTGTGCCTGGATACCGGCGGCAGTTCCATCCGCTCATGATCGCACGTGCGCGCGTCGGCGCGCATCAGCGCTCGTCCGCGCTCGTCCGCGCTCGTCCGCGCTCGTCCGCGCTCGTCCGCGCTCGTCCGCGTGAGGCGCGCGGTGACGGGCTCTCGCGCCGGGCTTCGGCGGCGCACCCGCGTCGTCGAGCGGGTCCCGGTGCGGCGGCGCTCGAGGACATCGGCAACCGAACGGCGCAGACGGGCTCGCTTGCCGCCCCACCCGCTTCACGACGACTGCGCCGCAGGCGCCCTTGGCGAGAGTCCGTCACC
>DATIQL010000002.1:0-2348 GCA_035470905.1 Casimicrobiaceae bacterium | reverse complement strand
GATCGCGCGCAAGCTCCTCGACCGCATCGAGGACGCCGGCAACGGATGGATCCTGCCGTCGGCCTTCCATGCGCAGATTCCCTTGGAGCGGGTCGAGCAGGCCGGCAAGGCCGCGGCGATCCTGGGCCACATCGTCTTTCGCAAGTATCCGTTCGCCGCCGGTACGCAGCCGATGGTCGACGACGGCGGCGAGGCGCTCCTCAACCGCACCTGGCGGCCCGCGCTGTCGGTCGTCGGCGCCGACGGGCTGCCCGCGATCGAGAGCGCCGGCAACGTCCTGCGGCCCTCGACGTCGCTCAAGCTGTCGCTGCGCCTGCCGCCCACTGTCGACGGACACGACGCGACCACGGCGATGAAGGCGCTGCTGGAGACTGATCCGCCACACGGCGCAAAGGTCACGTTCACGCCGGATCAGGGCGCAACGGGCTGGAATGCACCCCCGACCCAGGCATGGCTCGCCCAGGCGCTGGAGAACGCCTCGCAGGCGCACTACGGCAAGCCGGCGGCGGCAATGGGCGAGGGCGGGACGATTCCGTTCATGGCGATGCTGGGACAGCATTTTCCGCAGGCGCAGTTCCTGATCACCGGGGTCCTCGGGCCGAAATCGAACGCCCACGGACCCAACGAATTCCTGCATGTCGAGTATGCGAAGCGCCTGACCGCCTGCGTGGCCGACGTGCTCGCCGCGCACGCCGCCGGCCGGCAATCGACCGCCCGCTGATTCAGGGGGCGGAATCGATCGAGGCGCCCGGCGCTGCAACGAGCGGCAGCGCGGCCGCGGCGTGCCGGCGCAACAGCAGCCGCGTCACGTCGAGATCGAACGGCGCGCGCGGGGGCGTTTCGCACAGACGCGCGAGCTCGCCGTCGTCGCGCGCGGTGCCGAGCCAGGTCCAGTTCCGGAAGACGTGGACGTCGACGCGCTCGCCGTCCGCCGAACGCTCGCGCAGCAGGCCGATTCCCGCCAGCGGCCAGCGCGGTATCGCCAGCGGGGCGAGCGCCGCCTCGAGACGCGCCTGGTGCGATGCGACCGATTCCTCGCCGACGCACCACCCGCCGCAGCGTCGCAGCTGGCGCGCAAAACAGGGGCCGTCGCCGCCGCGCTCGAGTCCGAGCCGCCGCGTGCACAGCCGATGTCCGGCTGCAAGCTTGCGCAAGGCTGCGCGCATCGCGGTCTTCGACGAAAACGGTCCGTAGCTGTCGGGCAGGCGGGCATCGTCGACGCCCGCGGCAGCGACGAAGCGCGGAATGCCATCGACGATTTCCATCACCCCCGCGTCGGCCTTGCGGCGCAGCGCGCGATTGTGGGCCGGCATCCGCGACTTGATCAGCTCCGATTCCCGCAGCAATGCGCCGAGCTCGCCTGCAGTGCGCTCGTGCTCGATCCGCCGGATCTCGCGCGACAGCCGCAGATCGGTCTCGCTCCTCCAGTCCTGGGAAAAATGGGCAGCGACGCGTTGCCGCAGGTCGACGCTCTTGCCGATGTAGAGGGGCAGGGGATTGTCGCCATAGAAGAGGTAGACGCCCGGCGTCTGCGGAAGGGCATCGATCGCGTCGGGCGGCAACTGGGGTGGAAGGCTCGGCAGCTTCAGGATGCGCCGGACCGCCGCGTCGATCTCGTCGCGTGGCCGGTCCCGGTATAGCCGCTGGACGAACGCCCAGATCGCGCGGGCATCGCCCAGCGCGCGGTGGCGATCCGAGGTTTCGAGGCCGTGGCGCGCAATCAGCGCATCGAGGCCGTGCCCATGCGCGTCCGGATCGAGCCGCCGCGACAGGCGCACCGTGCACAGCACCCGCGCCGAAAAGCCGTGCTCGAGGCGGGCGAACGCGTGCTTGAGGAAGCCGTAGTCGAAGCGCGCGTTGTGGGCGATGAAGATGCAGCCATCGAGCATCGACGCCACCCGGGAAGCGATGGTGGAGAAGGTCGGTGCGCGGGCCACCATGGTGTCGGTGATGCCGGTCAGCGCCTGGATCGCGGGCGGAATGGGCACCTGCGGATCGACCAGGCTTGCCCATTCGGTGACGCGCGGCGGTGAATCCGGGGAAGCGCAGTCGACGCGCACGATGCCGATTTCCGTGATGCGATCGGCGTCGGCGCGGGTGCCGGTGGTCTCGAGGTCGACGAAGGCGAAGGCGGCGAACGGGAGCATCGGAGGGCGTCGGGGGGCTGGCCGGGGAGGTCGCCGGGCTGCGATGGGATGGTTGGACCGGCGACGGGGTTGACGGCCGAACGTTCGTTCCCTATGCTACACGAATGTCGAACGATCGTTCCTACCTGGGCACGCTTCAGGACTACTACGCACGGCATCGGGCGCTGCCGTCGTATGCGTCGATCGGCCAGCTGCTGGGCC
>DATIQL010000001.1:0-12099 GCA_035470905.1 Casimicrobiaceae bacterium | reverse complement strand
TGATGCGAGGCGATCGCCGCTGGCGGCGCCGACCTCTGACCCATGGCCCGAATCACGCTCAAAATCAGCAAGCCGGTCGATCCGACCGCGCCGCCGAAGGCCCCGTCCTCGCGCGCCAGGCGCGCGCTGCGCGGCAGGGCGCTGCCGAAGCTGGCCTCGGCCGCACCCGCGGCGCCCGCCCGGTCCCCTGGCCCGGTCTCGACGCCTGTGTCGTCTTCACCTGCGGTAGTGCCGGTAGTACGTATGGCCCCGACCACGGCCCCGGCGAGCGCGCGTCACGGCAAGCCACCTGCGGACGCTTCGAGGCGGCGGCGCGCCGCCTCGGCTGCGGGGCCTGCGGCCGATTCCGCCGACCGCAGGAAGCCGGGATTTGCGCCCGGAGCGAAGCGAGCGTCCGGCACCGATGCGAAGAAGCCTGTGCCCGCGGCGAAGGCTGCGCCTGCGCCGGCGCGTCCCCCCCGCCACGAGAATCCCGACGATCCCCGCCTTTCGAAGCGGATGAGCGAGCTCGGCCTGTGCTCGCGGCGCGAAGCCGACGAATGGATCGAGAACGGCTGGGTGAAGGTCGATGGCAAGGTCGTCACCACCCTCGGCGTGCGAGTTTCGCCGCACGCGCGCATCGATGTCGATCCGGCGGCGGCGCGGCACCAGAGCGAGCAGGTGACGATCCTGCTCAACAAGCCGATCGGCTACGTCTCCGGCCAGGCCGAGGACGGCTATCAGCCCGCGATGGTGCTGATCAAGCCGGAGAACCGCTGGGCCGACGATCCGTCGCCGATCCGTTTCCAGCCCGGTCACCTGCGCGGGCTCGCGCCCGCAGGGCGACTGGACATCGACTCCACCGGGCTCATCGTGTTCACGCAGGATGGCCGCATCGCCAAGCACCTGATCGGCCGCGACTCGGCGGTCGAGAAGGAATACCTGGTGCGCGTCGAGGGGACGCTGTCCGACGCGGGGATGAAGCTGCTGCAGCACGGCCTCGAGCTCGACGGCGTCAAGCTCAGGCCCGCGCGCGTGTCGTGGCAGAACGAGCACCAGCTGCGTTTCGTGCTGCGCGAGGGCCGGAAGCGCCAGATCCGCCGGATGTGCGAGCTGGTCGGCCTCACGGTGACGGGCCTGAAGCGAGTGCGCAGCGGGAGCGTCCCGCTGGGCCCCTTGCCGGTGGGGCAGTGGCGCTACCTGCGGCGCGACGAGAAGTTCTGAGCGTCGCGCCGCCTTCGTTCCGCGTCGACGCCTGATTTCGTGGGAGCATCGGAGTGACCGAGCTTGAACGCCTGCGCGAGCAGTTGCGGGAATTCGCCGCCGCCCGCGACTGGGACCAGTTTCATTCGCCCAAGAACCTCGCGATGGCGCTGTCGGCGGAGGCCGGCGAGCTGCTCGAGATCTTCCAATGGCTCACCGAAGAGCAGAGCCGCAGCCTCGCGCCCGAGGCGCACGCGGCGGCAAGCGACGAGGTCGCGGACGTGCTCCTGTATCTGGTCCGGCTCGCCGACCAGCTCGGTATCGACCCCATCGCCGCTGCGAACCGCAAGATCGTCGCGAACGCCGAGAAGTATCCGGTGGACAAGGCCCGCGGAAACAGCAGGAAATACACCGAGCTATAGTGGATGCGCACCCGGTCGTTCACTGGACCGAGGGCGGCGAGGCGCGCTCGGCCCGCTGGCGCTCGGAGCGCGGGGCACCGCCCCCCAAGCGCGTGGTCATCGCCGATGACCGCATGACGGCGGATGCTGCCTATGGCCTCGCGTGCCAGGGCAGCGCGCTGCTGTGGCGCGGCGATTTCCAGAACGCCCGGCAGATGCTGATTGCGCTGGCGAGCCGCGCCGACCGCCATTCGCGCAAGGCGAAGAAACCCGCCGCATCCCCGGCACCCGTCGCGCCGATCGAGGCCTTCAATCTCCATCGCCAGGCCCGGTCGCAGCGCGCGCGCACGCTGGGCATGCTGGTGCTGGAACTCGACGGGAACTACGAACTCGGGTTGCGACGCGCCCCCGACATCCGGCAAGCCTGCACGGAAGTCTACGGCCCGGGAGCAGGTCCCTCGGTCACCTCGCTCCGGGAAGTGCTTGGCCTCGTCGGCGCCCACGAGTGGCGCACCAAGGGAATCGAAATCGCGGCGATCGGCGGCCGGATCCATCCGCATTACGGGGTGTTCACGCCGATTCGCCGCGAATACGTCGATCTGGTCGCCAAGGCGCCGCTACCGGCCGCGTGGTCATCGACCGGCGTGGCCTTCGACATCGGCACCGGGACGGGCGTACTGGCCGCCGTCCTCGCGCGGCGTGGCGTGAGGCGGGTGGTCGCCACCGACCAGGATCCCCGCGCCTTGGCCTGCGCTCGCGAGAACGTCGAGCGCCTCGGGCTGGCGAAGCAGGTAGAGGTCGTGCAGGCGGATCTCTTTCCGAAAGGGCGGGCTGCGCTGGTCTTGTGCAATCCGCCCTGGGTTCCCGCGCGGCCGAGTTCTCCCCTCGAGCACGGGATCTACGACCCCGAAAGCCGCATGCTGCGCGGATTCCTGGCGGGGCTTCCTGCGCATCTGGAGCCCGGCGGCGAGGGCTGGTTGATCCTTTCGGACCTCGCCGAGCACCTGGGCCTGCGGTCGAGATCGGAGCTGCTCGCCATGTTCGACGCGGCGGGGCTCAAGGTCGTGGATCGATCCGATGCGCGGCCGACCCACCCCAAGGCGTCCGACGAAGCCGACGCGCTCCATGCGGCGCGTGCAGCCGAGGTGACGTCGCTCTGGCGCCTTGCAGTGCGCTGAACCGAGGAGCCGCGCCGCGGCCCCGTGGCGGGATCAGCGGGGCGACGACATGGGTTTGAGCACCCGGAGATCCACCGCGACCGAGGCTGCGCCATCGGTGACCAGGACATGCCCCTCCTGGATCGTCACCTGCAATTCCATCGACCTGCCGGCCATTTGCGCCAGCGCCCGGCTCGCCTCGGCAGGGACTTCACTGACGGCAAGCCGCGCCTGGCGTTCCAGCCTGTCGCGCACGCCTTGCCACCAAAGATCCACCGCGCGACCGCCGTAGGCGAGGATGCGGACCTCGCGCGCACGCCCGCAAGCCTTGCGGACTTCGCGCTCGTCCGGCAACCCGACGTCGATCCATTGTTCGATCACGCCGGTGAGGTCGCTGCGCCACAGATCGGGCTCGCCCTCGGCGCTCAGGCCGCGCCCGAACGCCAAGGCGCCGTCCGCATGCATCGCGAACGCGAGCAGCCGGACCATCATGCGCTCGTCGGTCTCGGACGGGTGTCGCGCGATCGTCAGCGCATGATCGCCGTAGTAACCGCGGTCGATGTCGGCGACGGAGAGCGCAGCTTTGAAGATCGTGGATTTCAGTGCCATGCGAGTTACTGCTGCGGGTAGAACCTCTTCAGGAACTCGGCGAAGTATTTCGAGATCCACGCCTCTTCCCGAGGCGTCAGGCTCGACTCCTTTCCCGCAGATGGGGAGTCGCTCGTGACGTGATCGGGAAACCGCCTCTTGCCGGCGCCGTCCAGCATGGATCGAATCACCGCGTCCGAGCGGTCGATGCCGAAAGACTCGAGCAGCCTCGACAAGGTCCCATACGGGTCCGTCGAGAGGTCTTCATACTTGATGATCACGCCACCGCCGTCGAGACCCCGCTGCTCGAAAAACGCCAGATTCTCCTGGTTTTCCAGGGCCACATGCCGGAACAGGGCCTCGGACCTTCCCAACGACTCCTCGCCGAAATCAGGATAGCCCCGCTTCTTGTTGAACCGGAAGATCGAGCGAAAGACATCGAAAGGATTCCGGACCAGATAGAGTTCCCTGACCGTGGGAAAGATCCATCGCATCGTGAGCGGTGGCACCCTTCCCGGAAATTTCTCCACGAAATACCGTGCTTCGCTCGTGCCCGGCCTGTACATGGCGTCGATGTTGCGATAGAACTTCTCGATCATGCTCCGCATGAACTCCGCGAGTTCCGCGCCATAGGTCGTCGCGTACCAGGGGACGAGGCCCTCCAGGAAATTGGTGTAATAGGGACTGCCCCCCACGAGGCTCCGATCGACCAGAAATCTCATCTCTCGTCGCTCCTTGGGGTTGTGGTAGGGATTGGTGAGGATTCTCAGCAGGCTCATCCAGTAAACGGACTGTCGCACTTCGAACGGATACTTGGGATAGATCACGATCTCGGGGTGTTCCGACAGGATGGACGCAAGCCATGTCGTCCCGGATCGGGGCAGGGCGTTGATCAAGATCGGGGCGTACCTGCTCGGCCGGGGAGGCGGAATGTCGCACTCGACGTCGATCCGGCATACGGTGAAATTGTCGCCGCCCTCCAGCAGCACGTTCAAGAATATGTCGTTGCGCCGCGCAAGCCCGAACGTGCTGACCAGCGCTCCGAACCTGTAGCGATTCTCCCTGCTGGAATACTCCGGTGCGATTTCGTCGAGGATGGTGGAAACGGCGCATACCCGGATGGATTCGATCCGCTTGCCTTGCACGCGGAGTCGCAGGCTGCCGGTGACGGCGCACGACCATCCCGCCCATCGACTGTCGGGTTTCGGGGTCAGCAGCTGCAGCTCCGCGGGAAAACGGGGATCGTCGTAGACGTCCACGTTCCTGACCGTAGTTCGGTAATCCGCCGTCGCCATCGTAGGGATCCCAACCCGCCTCACGGAGTATTCGCGCCCGGCCGGAAGGGAGTCAAGCCGGCGCGCATTGCGGCGCGATGGGTGGCTCGCGGATGCCCAAACCTGAGCACGGCGAAGCGTGCGACGGCCACCGGATCGACTGGACAATGGTTCCGTCGATCGGTAACTTGCACGATGCCACTCGAGAGTCTGCGGCGGGCGCGGCGCGTTTGCACGCCGAACCTCGACTTCCTGCCCTGGATCGAACGATGCTGACGATCGACGACATCCGGTCCATTCCGCTGTTCTCGACGCTCGCCGTGACCGAACTCGAGCGTCTCGCGGAGACCTCCGCGGACTTGCATCTCGGTGCGGGAGAATTCGCCACTCACGAGGGCGACGACCGCGCGCTCTACGCTGTTCTTGCCGGCAGGATCGAGGTCGTCAAGCTGTTCGACGGCATCGAACGAACGCTGGGCTGGCGCGCTCCGGGCACCATTTTCGGGGAAGTGCCGATCGCCTTCGGCACGGCGTTCGTCAGCGGCTATCGGGCGTCCGAACCCTCGCGGGTCATCCGAATCGATTCCAGGCAGTACTACGCCGTTGCTGCGGCGTCCCCCGAGATCGCGGCGAAGGTCGGTGCCCTCGCGCGCGAGCGCATGGGCGGACTGCAAGGCATCGCGTCCGAGCCGCCCAAGGTGCGGGTGACGATGGTCGGCAACCGCTGGGACGCCGCCTGCAGTGGATTGCGCCAGTTCCTCGCCCGCAACCAGATTACCTACGACTGGATGACGCCCGATGCGCCCGAGCTGTCGACGCGCTGGCCCGGAACTCGCCCTGCGGACGACGCCTGCCCGGTGCTGAGGCTGGCCGACGGCACGCTCCTCAGCCGACCTGCGACCCGCGACCTGGCCGAGCGCCTCGGGCTCCAGACGCGTGCCCGCCTTCCCGAGTACGACACCATCATCATCGGTGCCGGGCCGGCCGGCCTCGCAGCGGCCGTGTACGGGGCCTCCGAGGGATTGCGCACCGTGGTGGTGGAGCGCGAGGCCCCCGGAGGCCAGGCAGGGACGTCCTCGCGCATCGAGAACTATCTTGGCTTCCCCAGCGGCGTTTCCGGCGACGAGCTTGCGAGCCGCGCCCTCCAGCAGGCGAGGCGGCTCGGGGCGGAGATCCTGGTCACGCGCTCGGTCGCGCGCATCGATCCGGCAATGCGCCAGGTCTGCCTCGATGGCGACGATATCGTCCGGGCCCGGACCATCATTCTCGCCACCGGCGTATCGTGGCGCCGGCTGGCGATCGATGGCTTCGATCGGCTCATCGGCAAGGGCATCTACTACGGCGCGGCACGCAGCGAAGCCAGCGCCACCCATGGACTCGACGTCCACCTCATCGGTGCCGGAAACTCGGCCGGCCAGGCCGCGCTGTACTTTGCCAATCATGCCCGCACGGTGACGCTCGTCGTCCGCGGCGATTCCATGGAAAAGAGCATGTCTCGCTACCTGATCGAGCAGCTCCGTGCGCAGTCGAACGTGGTGGTCCAACCGCGGTCGGAAGTCGTCGCCGCGCATGGCGACACCCACCTGGCAGCGATCGACGTACGCGACGACACGACCGCAACCGTGCGCCGACATGACTGCGGAGGCCTTTTCATCTTCATCGGCGCCGATGCAGAGACCGGATGGCTGCCGCCGGATATCGCTCGCGACGCTCGCGGATATGTCCTGACCGGTGACGATGTCGTCAGGGCCGGGCGCTGGTCGCACAACCGCGACCCGTACCTCCTCGAATCCAGCGCCCCGGGCGTCTTTGCTTGCGGCGATGTGCGCCTGAGCCCGGTGAAACGCGTCGCCTCCGCGGTCGGCGAGGGCAGCATGGCGATCGCTTTCGTCCACAAGTACCTGCAACAGGACGTGCTGCAGGCGGCGCGTCGCTGAACTCCGACGTCAGGTTGACTCGAGCGACTCATGGAGAGCCGCGTACCGGACGGTCCCGTTCGCCTCGGAATCCGCCTCCGAATCGGCATCATCCATCCTTGCGCAAGTGCACCGAGAAGTGCACGTTCACCTTGGGACCGATCATCTTCGTCGACAGCCACTCGCCGCGACCGATATCGAACGCCGCGCGGGTGATCGTGAGCCCGCCATCCATCGTTGCCGCATCGCCGTCGGACTTCCACCTGAACGGCACCTCGATCGATCTCGCGATGTCTTTGACCTTGAGCGTGCCGACGGCGAGATATCGATTCGCCCCGGCGCTGCGTACATCGGTCGCATGGAACTCGGCGACGGGGAACCGCTCGGCGTCGAACCAATCGGGCCCGCGAATGGCATCGTTGATCTCGGCGCTGCTCATGTCGGCACTGGGTACGGCAATGACGACGTCAATTCGGCTCTCCGCAAGGTCCGTGGGGGCGAACTTCACGGAGACGTCGAATTTTCGGAAGAGTCCCGGCGCCGGTGAATTTTCGAAGGTTGCGGTGAACCGAAGCTCGCTGTCGGGGCGATCCGATCTCCATTCGGCTGCCTGCACATTGATGCTCGCAGCGCCGACGAACATGGTCAGCGCGATCACGATTCTGCTCACAGGTACCCCCACAGCCGCGGCAGCATGCGGACCAAGACGTTGTTTCGCCTTGTCAGGTGATGCCGCAGCGCGGCCACGATGTGAAGCAACAGCAGCGCCGCAAGGCCGATGAAAAGGATTAGATGCACCCGGGCGGACAGCGCCGCGATGACCTTGTCTGGTCCCCCGATTGAGGGCAGCGGGACTCGCCAGAAGATCCGGAACGGGATGTTTGCGGCCGAATTGACGACCCATCCGGAAAGCGGCATGGCAAACAGCATCGCATAGAGCAGAAAGTGGCCAAGACGCGCGGCACGTCCTTCCCAGGCGGGGATGGTTTTCGGCAAGGCCGGGACCTGATTTGCCAACCGCCACATCAACCGCACCACCATCAAGGCGAGGATCGAGATGCCGATCGATTTGTGCCAGACGAAGAGATCGAGCTTGAGCGGGGACAGGCGCCACGTCACCGCGGCCCACCCCAGAGGGAATTGCGCCAGCACCAACAGTGCCACGGCCCAGTGGAGGAACTTGACGGGGCTGCCCCACGCATCGCGGGTATTGCGGATCACGTCCGGCATCGTTCCATGCGGCAACGGGTATCGGCGATGAAGTCCAGGCTGCGTCGGTGATCGCGGGTGGTGCTCCCGAAGCCGACAGGGCGGGCAGGGGAGTTGGCCTGGATAACACGATGCCCCTCGGCGATATTCCGGAGCGATGCGGTGCCGGCGATCCGGATATCGGCTTTCCCGGGACAAGGCGGCGCAGGCGCGCCATTTCGGCCGCGGCAGAACCAGGCGCCGCCATGCTTCGGTCGACCGTCAGTCGAATCGATAGAGCAGCTGCAGCCGCAGGCTCGTCAGCGGATCGTCTTCGCTTGGGGTGTCGGGTCCGCGCTTCACACGCAAGGGGACGTACAGAAGTTCGGCACTCAGAGTCCAGTGGGCATCCAATGCCCGACTTGCGCCAACCGTGGTGAATGGCAATACGCCGCGGGCCACGAGGCGCGAGCGGTCGCGCACGTCGAACGTCAGCGCATCCACCTGCACGGCAAATTCGGTCCGCACGGCGCCAACGCTCGCGTAAGCGTGCCACGGGTCCGCTGCCCACGAGGGCGTCACCTCGAGGCCGTAATAATTCAGCATGAGGTGGTCGTCCGATGGCGCCTGGCATCCGAATGGATTCTGCTGCGGGTCTGCGATGCCGGCGAGCTTTGCCGGACAGGTTATGTCGCCATGCGCACGGCCATGCTGGCCAAATGCCCGTATCGACAGGGCGAAGCTCTCGTGTTCGTACACGCGGCGCTGGATCGCCAGGGCAAAGAGATCGAGCGGTTGCGTGCCGCTGATGGAAACCGGCGGTGTATACCCGAGTTCCGCGACGAAGTGGGCGGGCAGACCCAGGAGGAGCCGGAGCCTTCCGAATACAGGGGCCTTGTTGAGGTCTTCCTGCTTGATCCCGTGAAGCCCGACCCGTTGCTGCGCCTCGCCAAGTCTCGGAATATGGCCGAGTTCCAGCGCCACGCTCCAGTTCCACGCGGCCAGCGCCGGCGTCCCTCCGAAGGCCGTCATCAGGGTCGATGCGCCGATATAGTTCATCGCCCAAGCCTCAGGCCGATCGGAGGCCAGGCTCTCGTCGTTGCGAACCGTGGTCTGCGCCCGCGCGCCGAAGGAGCCGAGCAGCAAGGCGCCCAGGAGCAACGGAACCGAGGCGGCGATCCCGAGATACCGCATCCGTTGGCTCCGGTCCAGGGTTGAAGCGCGGCGTCAGCGTCCCGGACGGCTGTCAACGCGCCATCGCTGCACGGCTCCCATACATGTGACGCACCGAGACGTTCATCGACGCATGGGTACGAACAGTGCCGGTCGTCGACGCGTGGCCAACAGAGCGCTGCCGAGCCTTATTCCAGGCGCCGCGGGCGCGGTCGCAGCCGGGATCCAGCGCAGTCGCAGGCATTGGGGCGTCATGCGGTGGATCCTTTTGGAGGAACAATCGTATGTCGCATAATTGGTATTATGTAAAGTAACGGAACGAATGGAAAATCGGATCACGACCACATCGATTCAGGCCGTCCGGGCCCCGCCATCCTCTCCGGGTCGCGGACGATAGAGGGAATCCCGGGTCAACGGATAGCCGCTCCCCACGGCCCCCTTGCTGACGGTCACCTGAAACAGGTCGAGCGCCAGGGTGTTCGAGCGGAACACTTCGGCGCACGACCACAGGTAGGTTCGCCACTTGCGACGGAAGCTTTCGTCGAAGCGAACCGGATCGAGGGCGTGAATCGCGTCCCAGTTGCGGTCGAAGCGTTCTCCCCAGCAGTCGAGTGTCAGCGCGTAATGCCGACGCAGGTTCTCGACATCGAGCACCTCGAGGCCGCAGCGCTCCATCCAGTCGAGCGCCTGCGCCAGGCTCGGGATCCACCCGCCGGGGAAAATGTACTTGCGGATGAAGAGCTCGGTGTCGCGGGTGCCGACGTGGCCGATGAAATGGATCACACCGAGTCCCCCGGGCTTGAGCGCGTTCGCGTGGGCCCGGATCACCTCGGGCAGCTGGTCGCGGCCGGCGTGCTCCAGCGTGCCGATCGACAGCAGCTTGTCGTACTGGCCCGGGATCTCCCGGAAATCGCATTCGACCAGGGTGATCCGATCCGCGAGCCCGCGCCGCTCGAGCTCTGCCCGCAGCTCGGTCACCTGCTCGGTCGTCGTGTTGATGCCGGTACCCAGCGCCCCATAGTTCTCCCAGGCGTGCATGAGCAGCCCGCCCCAGCCACAGCCGACGTCGAGAAAGGTCTCGCCCGCCTTGAGCTGGACCTTGCGGCAGACGTGATCCATCTTGTTCCTCTGCGCCTGCTCGAGCGTGGTCGTCCCCGCCGACCAATAGGCGCAGGTGTACATCATCCCCGCCGAGTCCAGCCAGTGGCGGTAGAACGCTTCGCCCAGGCCGTAGTGATAACGCGCGTTCGCCTTGGCCTGCCTGATCGAGCGGTTGGAGAAGCGCCATTCGTGCCAGCGATTTCGCAGCCCCACCAGGGGGTTCGGTATGCGGTCGAAGCCGCTGTCGAACCCGGCGCGGAAGGCAAGCGCGATATCGCCGTCGATGTCGACGTCGCCGGCGAAGTACGACTCCAGCAGGCCGACGTAGCCGAATGCGATCGTCCGGAGCTCTGCGCCGCGGGTCCTGAAGGTCACGGTGAACGCAGGCCTCGCGCCACGGTTCTCGATCCCGGTGCCGTCTGCGAGCACGAAGCGGAAAGGAACCTCGGTCGCTGCGGCGACCGCGACCAGCCTGCGCGCGAGGGCACCGCGATGAAGGCCATGCGGAGGCATCGAAGTTATGCCATCATTCGCGACTTTGTGACGCCAGGCCACAAGGCAGTCGATTGCCCTGGCACAACGCTCAGCATCGACTGGGCCCAACAGGGGAGAAACTCATGATTCGCACCAGCGTGCGGGCTCGTTGCAGCCCATACCTCGTTCTTGCGACCATTGCTTCCGCGCTCGCCGCGGGATCCGCCTTGGGCGCAGGCAAGCCCGCGGCCTACGAGGGCAAGGCGGTACACATCGGCCACGGCACCGCACACACCGTTGTCCGCACCGACGCCAGCGGCAAGCCGGCGTCGATCGGCGTGGTTTTTACGCCGGGCATGCTCGACGGCCTGCCAAAGGCCGCCAAGGACGCGGACCCCGACTTCCCCTATCTGCTGCCGATGCCGACCAAGGGCCCGAAGACCGTCGTCGAGCACGTCGTCGTCAACTGGGAGTCCGCGGGTCATCCGCCGCCCCACGTGTACGACGTGCCGCATTTCGATTTCCATTTCTATACGGTGAGCCATGCAGAGCAGATGAAGGTGGCGTTCAAGGACGAGGGCGAATCGGCGTCTCCGGCCCAGCAGCCGCCTGCCGAGCTGATGCCCGCAGGCTACATCCTGCCCCCAGGGACGGCGGTTCCCCAAATGGGCGTGCATGCGATCAATCCGGCGTCGCCAGAGTTCCACGGTCAGCCGTTCACCGCAACCTTCATCTACGGCTATTACGACAAGAAGCAGACCTTCGTCGAACCGATGGCGTCGCTGGCATTCCTCAAGTCGAAGCCGTCGTTCTCCGCCCCGCTGGCGCGGCCCGCCTCCTACTCCAAGCCGGGCGCCTATCCTTCTGCCTACAGCGTGAAGTACGACGCGGCCCACAAGGTCTACGAGGTGGCGCTGGAGGACCTGAAGTAACGCGGTCTCCCGCAGACCAGCGCGGCGAGCGGCTGGCGCAGCAGCCACGTCGCGCTGGCCGTTCAGGCGCTCAGTCCGGTGATGTTGAACACCGGCACCGGATGCACGATGCCCTTGAACGCGATCTCGCCCAGCGGTTCGGCGTGCACGGCGTCTTCGATCCGGCTCATGGTCTTCTGGTTGGTCAGGATCTGTCCGCCTTTGGCCTCGCCGCACAGCCGTGCGGCCAGGTTCGTCACGCTGCCGATGCACGAATACTCCCAGCGACCCTCGAAGCCGATGGCACCGAGCGTAGCGTAGCCCTGGGCGATGCCGATCCCGAGGTCGAGGTCGTAGCCGCGCTTCTTCCAGGCCGTGCGCAGGGCCACGAAGTGCTCCTGCATGGTGAGCGCCATCTTCACGGCGTTCGCAATGGGATTTTCGAGGGGTATCGGATCGTTGAAGACGATCATGATGCCGTCGCCGGCGAAGTGCTCGAGCGTGCCTTCGTGGAGCATGATCAGCTGCCCCATCGCGCGGTGGTACTCGGACAGCACCCCCATCACCTCCTCCGGCTCGGAGCGGTCGGTGAAGGCGGTGAAGCCGCGCATGTCGAGAAAGGCGACCACCACCTCGCGCCTGTGGGTCTTCAGCAGGTCCTCGCCGCCTCCGGTGACGATGGTCTCGGCGAGCTGCGGTGAAAAGAAGCTCTTCAGGCGACCCAGGCGGTCGAG